>JAFSDK010000018.1 GCA_017436255.1 Clostridia bacterium | reverse complement strand
CGTCCATCTGAGCAGCACCGGTGATCATGTACTTAACATAGTCAGCGTGTCCGGGGCAGTCAACGTGTGCATAGTGACGTGCATCAGTCTCGTACTCAACGTGTGCGGTATTGATTGTAATACCACGCTCTCTCTCTTCGGGAGCCTTATCGATGTTTGCATAGTCTTCAAACTGAGCCTGTCCCTTTAAAGAAAGGTACTTAGTGATAGCAGCAGTAAGAGTAGTTTTACCATGGTCAACGTGACCGATGGTACCAATGTTTACGTGGGGCTTTGTACGTTCAAATTTAGCCTTTGCCATTGTGAGTTTCCTCCTAAAAATTAATTTTTTAAAGAAATAAATTTCTAAAATATAGTTTACCAAATTTTATGCTTAATTTCAAGCATTATTTAAAAAAGATTAGTCTTTCTTGTTTCTTGAAGAAATAATCTTTTCTGCGATGCTCTTCGGAACTTCCTTATAGCCATCGGGTTCCATTACATACTGACCACGACCCTGTGTCTTAGAACGGAGGTCGGTAGCGTAACCGAACATATCGCCGAGCGGTACGCGAGCGTTAATCTGCTTAGCACCTGCTCTGTCTTCGAAGCCTTGGATTTCGCCACGACGAGAGTTAAGGTCGCCGATAACGTCACCCATGTAGTCCTCAGGAACGATTACAGTAACCTTCATGATAGGCTCAAGAAGTACCGGATCAGCCTTTCTTGCGGCCTCTTTGAATGCCATAGAACCGGCAATCTTAAACGCCATTTCAGAAGAGTCAACTTCATGGTATGAACCATCATAAAGAGTAACCTTAACGTCAACTACAGGATAGCCTGCAAGTACACCGGCCTGTAAAGAACCTTGGATACCTGCATCAACAGGACCAATGAATTCCTTCGGAATCGAACCACCGGTAACAGCGTTAATAAATTCATAACCCTTGCCTGTTTCGTTAGGCTCAAGAATGATTTTAACATGACCATACTGACCCGAACCACCAGACTGACGCTTGTACTTGGTTTCGTGGTCAACCTTGTTGCGAACAGTTTCCTTATAAGCAACCTGAGGTGCACCTACGTTAGCTTCAACCTTAAATTCACGGAGCAAACGGTCAACGATGATTTCAAGGTGAAGCTCACCCATACCAGCGATGATGGTCTGTCCAGTTTCTTCATCAGTATAAGCCTTAAATGTCGGGTCTTCTTCAGCAAGTTTAGCAAGAGCAAGACCCATCTTCTCCTGACCTGCCTTGGTCTTCGGTTCAATAGCAACGCGAATAACAGGCTCGGGGAAGTTCATTGATTCAAGGATAACGGGATGTTTCTCATCACAGAGAGTATCACCTGTTGTGGTATTCTTAAGACCAACTGCAGCAGCGATATCACCTGCATAGCAAGTTTCGATATCTTCTCTGTGGTTAGCGTGCATCTGAAGAATACGACCCATTCTCTCCTTATTATCCTTAACAGAGTTGTATACACCGCTACCTGAATTTACGCAGCCTGAGTATACACGGAAGAAGCAAATCTTACCAACAAACGGATCAGTAGCAATCTTAAATGCAAGAGCTGAAAACGGCTCGTCATCCGAAGAATGTCTAACTTCCTCTTCATCAGTTTCAGGGTTGATACCCTTAATAGCTTCAATGTCGGTCGGAGCCGGCATATAATCTACAACGGCATCGAGCAAAGGCTGAACGCCCTTGTTTCTGTAGGAAGTACCACAGCAAATCGGTACCATTGCATTTTCAATAGTAGCCTTACGGATAACCTTCTTCATCTGTTCAACAGTGGGCTCTTCACCCTCAAAGTATTTCTCCATAAGTTCTTCATCTTGTTCAACAACAGTTTCAACAAGATTTGTACGGTATTTGTTAGCGAGCTCAATCATATCATCAGGGATAGCTTCTTCTCTAACATCTTTACCAAGGTCATCGTAATAAACAACAGCCTTCATTTCTACAAGGTCAATAAGACCCTTAAAATCGCTTTCAGAGCCGATTGGCAACTGAATCGGAACACCGTTACAATTGAAACGGTCCTTAATCATGTCGAGAACACGATAGAAATCGGCACCCATAATGTCCATCTTATTAACATAGATCATTCTCGGTACGCGATATTCGTCAGCCTGACGCCATACGGTTTCAGACTGAGGTTCAACACCACCCTTAGCGCATAATACGGTTACAGAACCGTCAAGTACACGAAGTGAACGCTGAACTTCAACAGTAAAGTCAACGTGTCCGGGGGTGTCAATTATATTGATACGATGGTCCTTCCAAAAACAAGTGGTAGCCGCAGAAGTAATGGTAATACCTCTCTCCTGCTCCTGCTCCATCCAGTCCATGGTTGCGCCGCCATCATGAGTTTCACCCATCTTACGGTTGATACCCGTATAGAAAAGGATACGCTCAGTAGTGGTGGTTTTACCGGCGTCAATATGGGCCATGATACCAATATTTCTTGTCATATCAAGAGATACCTTTCTTGGCATATAAACCTCCCTACCGCTTAAGCGGTTAACAATAAAATCTTGTTTGTAAAATTACCATCTGTAATGTGCAAATGCTTTGTTAGCTTCTGCCATTTTATGAGTATCGTCACGCTTCTTAGCTGCGCCGCCGATACCGTTTATAGCATCAAGAATTTCGCCGGCAAGACGTTCTTTCATAGTTCTTTCAGAACGTGTACGGCTATAGGTAGCCAACCAACGAAGACCCAATGTTTGCTTTCTTTCAGGGCGAACCTCAAAAGGTACCTGGTAGGTAGCACCGCCCTTACGAACAGCCTTTACTTCGAGCTGAGGCATAACGTTTTCCATAGCCTGCTCAAAAACCTCAATAGGATCCTTTCCTGTCTTTTCACTGATAATATCGAAAGCACCATAAACAATTTTCTGAGCTACACCCTTCTTACCGTCTAACATAATGTTATTGATAAGGCGTGTAACGATTTTAGAATTGTATACCGGATCCGGCAAAACATCACGTTTTGCAATAAAGCCTCTTCTTGGCACTTTTCTTCCCTCCTTCATAATGATGATATCATAGGTACTCGAGTGACAAAATCTCCCGTGGCACCAAGCAAGGCGTAAACATATATATAAACGCCGCTGCTTGATTAAATGCAGCAGAGATATTTCGTCTCATCAAACAACTATTTTGCAGCACCTGGCTTAGGACGCTTTGCACCATACTTAGAACGACTCTGCATTCTCTTAGCAACGCCTTGAGCATCAAGAGTACCTCTAATAATATGATAACGCACACCAGGTAAGTCCTTAACACGTCCACCACGAATTAAAACAACGCTATGTTCCTGCAAGTTATGACCGATACCGGGGATATAAGCAGAAACTTCAATACCGTTTGAAAGACGAACTCTGGCAATCTTACGAAGAGCTGAGTTAGGCTTTTTCGGGGTAGAAGTCTTAACGGCTGTACAAACGCCTCTTTTCTGTGGAGAATCATTGTCTGTAGGCTGACGCTTCATAGAGTTATAACCCTTTAAAAGTGCAGGAGCCTTAGCTTTCTTCTCAACAGTTTCACGTCCGCTACGAACTAACTGGTTAAAGGTTGGCATATCGCACCTCCTTACTACAAAATTGTGTGCAAGCATAATTCCACACACTAAATAATAATAACACCAATTTCAACCATTGTCAATAGTCAAAATTGGTGTTATTTAAAAAATTTATTCTGCCTCTACAGTTTCTTCTGCATAGCTTTCAATGTAAGCATTATCAGAAGCAACTTCGTTTGAGCGCATACCGGTACCTGCCGGAACAAGTTTACCGATAATAACATTTTCCTTAAGACCGAATAACGGGTCAACCTTGCCCTTGATAGCGGCATCGGTAAGAACACGAGTAGTCTCTTGGAATGAAGCTGCAGAAAGGAATGAATCGGTAGCAAGAGAAGCCTTTGTAATACCAAGTAAGGTCGGCTTATACTCTGCAAGTTCGAGTCCCTCTTCACCTGCTTCGATACGGTCCTTAATCTCCGCGTTTGCAAGAGCAATTTCGGCATATTCGTATCTGTTATTAAGAATTAACTGTGTTGAACCAGGATTGGTGATAACAAACTTACGCATCATCTGACGGATGATAACCTCAATGTGTTTATCGTTAATGTCAACACCCTGTGTACGGTAAGCGTTTTGGATTTCAGCAATAATATATTCCTGAACAGCCTCTGCACCCTGAGCTTCTAAGATATCCTGCGGATATTTAGCACCCGAAATGAGTGAGTCGCCTGCCTTAACTTCATCACCGTTATTAACGAGCGGATTGATTCCGTAAGGAATACCAATCTTTTCTTCCTGAAGGGTTTCCCTATTGGTAATAACGATTACGTTGCTCTTCTTCTCTTCAGTAATGCGAACAGTACCATCAATTTTAGCGATGAGACCGCAGCGCTTGGGTCTGCGTGCTTCGAAGAGTTCTTCAACACGAGGCAAACCTTGTGTAATATCTTCTGTACTTGCGATACCACCGGTATGGAAGGTACGCATCGTAAGCTGTGTACCGGGCTCACCGATAGACTGAGCAGCAATAATACCAACTGCCTCGCCCTTTGTAACCGGCTTACCGGTTGCAAGGTTAGCACCGTAACACTTACGGCATACTCCATGGTGTGAGTGACAAGTAAGAATTGAACGAATGGTAACCGATGTAGCGCCTGTGTCAAGAATTAACTTGGCATCTTCCTCGGTCATCATCTTATCCTTTGAAACAAGAACTTCTCCCGTTTTCTCATCAACAAAGTCGTCGAAGAGATAACGTCCGATAAGTCTTTCTTCCAATGTTTCAAGAACGTGATTTCCGTCCTTAATATCGGTTACTGTAAGTCCTTCTTCAGTACCGCAATCATCATCACATACGATAACATCCTGAGATACGTCAACAAGACGACGTGTAAGATAACCAGAGTCAGCAGTACGAAGAGCGGTATCAGCAAGACCTTTACGCGCACCACGTGAAGAAATAAAGTATTCAAGTACGTTAAGGCCTTCACGGTAGTTAGCACGAATCGGTACTTCAATAACCTTACCTGCTGTATTGGCAATAAGACCACGCATACCTGCGAGCTGTCTAATCTGGCTCATAGAACCACGGGCGCCCGAGTCAGCCATCATGAAGATTGGGTTGAACTCATCAAGGTTGCCCTTAAGTGCATCAGCAACATCCTCGGTAGCCTTGTTCCAAATCTTAATGATGAGGTTGCTACGCTCGGTATCACTGATAAGACCACGCTTGAACTTTCTTGTTACAGCGTCGATTTCCTTTTCTGCATCGGCAATAATTTCTTTCTTCTTTTCAGGAATTACAGCATCGATAACCGCAACTGTAACTGCACCCTGTGTTGAGTATTTAAAGCCTGTAGCCTTTACGTTATCAAGAACTATTGCAGAATCGCTTGTACCGTGTTTAGCGATACAACGGTCAATAATTTTACCTAACTGCTTCTTGCCAACCTTATTCTGAATTATATCATCGTTAGACTCAATAAATTTCTTGTTTTCATCAGCAAGTTTAAAGCACCATTCAAGGTCAAGTGCATGCTTTTCATCATTTCTGTTAACAAAGCCTAAATCTTGCGGAATAGACTCGTTAAAGATGAGGAAACCAACGGTACACCAAACAAGTTGTTGAACGCCGTCCTTCTCAAAGCGTACACGAATAGGTGCATGTAGACCAACAACGCCGTCGTTATAAGCCATAATAGCTTCGTTCTTGTCACGGAACACCTTGTTTGTACCCGGCTCATCGGTCTTAACAAGTGTTAAGTAGTAGGAACCGAGAACCATATCCTGAGTAGGAACAGCAACAGGCTTACCGTCAGACGGTTTTAAGAGGTTGTTAGCACAAAGCATTAAGAATCTTGCCTCTGCTTGAGCCTCAGCCGAAAGCGGTACGTGAACAGCCATCTGGTCACCGTCAAAGTCAGCGTTATAAGCGGTACAAGCAAGCGGATGGAGTTTTAATGCCTTACCTTCAACAAGCACGGGTTCAAATGCCTGAATACCGAGTCTGTGAAGTGTAGGAGCACGGTTAAGAAGAACCGGATGCTCTTTAATAACGGTTTCTAATGCATCCCAGATTTCTGTTGATGCACGGTCAACCATCTTACGTGCAGATTTAATGTTGGTAGCAATCTTAGTTTCTACCAATCTCTTCATTACAAAAGGTTTAAAGAGTTCAAGTGCCATTTCCTTAGGAAGACCGCACTGATACATCTTAAGTTCAGGACCTACAACGATAACCGAACGACCTGAGTAGTCAACACGCTTACCGAGAAGGTTCTGACGGAAACGACCCTGCTTACCCTTAAGCATATCGGAAAGAGACTTTAAGGCTCTGTTGTTGGGGCCCGTTACAGGCTTGCCGCGACGACCGTTATCAATAAGGGCGTCAACAGCTTCCTGAAGCATTCTCTTTTCGTTTCTTACAATAATATCAGGCGCGCCGAGTTCAAGAAGTCTCTTTAAACGATTATTACGGTTAATAACACGACGATAGAGGTCGTTAAGGTCACTTGTAGCGAAACGGCCGCCATCAAGTTGTACCATCGGACGAATATCGGGTGGAATTACCGGAATAACGTCAAGAATCATCCATTCAGGACGGTTGCCCGAAGCACGAAACGCCTCAAGAACTTCAAGTCTTTTGAAAATACGAATTCTCTTTTGACCGGTAGCAGTTTCAAGTTCCTGTCTTAGTTCATTACAGAGTTGATCTAGGTCAATCTCTTTAAGAAGTTCCTTAATAGCCTCTGCACCCATACCTGCGCGGAAGTCATCTTCGTATTTTTCATACATATCACGGTACTGTTTTTCGTTGAGAAGTTGTTTCTTCTCAAGCGGTGTAGTACCCGGATCAATAACAATATACTGAGAGAAATAAAGAACCTGTTCAAGCGCTTTAGGTGATACATCAAGAACTAAACCCATACGTGAAGGAATAGTCTTAAAATACCAGATGTGTGAAACAGGTGCCGCGAGTTCGATGGTACCCATACGCTCGCGACGAACCTTTGCACGTGTAACTTCAACACCGCAACGTTCACAAACTTTGCCTTTATAGCGAATTCTCTTATACTTTCCGCAATGACATTCCCAGTCCTTAGTAGGTCCAAAAATCTTTTCGCAGAAAAGTCCACCCGGTTCGGGCTTTAAAGTTCTATAGTTAATAGTCTCAGGCTTTGTTATTTCGCCATATGACCAGCTTCTGATTTGTTCAGGAGATGCTAGGCCAATCTTAATTGATTCAAATTCAATACCTTCCATTTGCCTTATCCTCCTTAAATAATATCTTGGTCATCATACTCATTATCTTGAGTATCGTCAACTATATCGTCACCGTTTTCGTCCTGTAAACCGAAACCGCTTAAATCATCAGCTACGTTTTCTTCAGCGAATTCGGGAACGTAATCAGCAGGAACTAAACCTAACTCTTCTTCGTCATCAAAGCTCTGTTTTAAGTCAACCTCTTGGTTTTCACGGTCGAGAACCTTAATATCAAGACCGAGTGACTGAAGTTCCTTAATAAGAACCTTGAATGATTCAGGAATACCTGCACGAGGTACGTTTTGTCCCTTAACGATAGATTCATATGTCTTAACACGTCCAACAACGTCATCCGACTTAACGGTAAGAATTTCTTGGAGTGTATAAGCTGCACCATAAGCTTCAAGTGCCCAAACTTCCATTTCACCGAAACGCTGACCACCGAACTGAGCTTTACCACCAAGTGGTTGCTGAGTAACAAGTGAGTAAGGACCGGTAGAACGTGCGTGAATCTTATCATCAACGAGGTGGTGAAGTTTGAGATAATACATATAACCGACTGTTACACGGTTATCAAACGGCTCACCTGTACGTCCATCATAAAGTTGCATTTTACCATCTTCAGGTAAATCTGCCATTCTAAAGCATTCTCTAATATCAGACTCGTGTGCACCGTCAAATACAGGTGTACAAATCTTCCAACCGAGAGCCTTTGCAGCATAACCCAAGTGAACTTCAAGCACCTGACCGATGTTCATACGGGAAGGAACGCCCAAAGGATTAAGAACGATATCAAGCGGAGTACCATCCGGTAAGAACGGCATATCTTCGCTAGGTAATATACGTGATACAACACCCTTGTTACCGTGACGACCTGCCATCTTATCACCAACAGAAATCTTACGCTTCTGTGCGATGTAACAACGTACAACAAGGTTAACACCGGGGCTTAACTCTGAAGCATTCTCACGAGAGAATACCTTAACGTCAACAATTGTACCATACTCACCGTGTGGTACACGAAGTGAAGTATCTCTT
Organism: Clostridia bacterium; assembly: GCA_017436255.1. GTDB lineage: Bacteria > Bacillota > Clostridia > Oscillospirales > Acutalibacteraceae > SIG565. The sequence goes on along the minus strand of JAFSDK010000018.1, from coordinate 9,809 downwards.
ACTTCCCTTGCCTTTTCACCAAAGATAGCACGTAAAAGTCTTTCTTCGGCGGTAAGCTCGGTTTCACCCTTAGGTGTAACCTTACCAACAAGTATATCACCTGCGGTAACCTCTGCACCTATGCGGATAATACCACGCTCGTCAAGGTCTTTAAGAGCATCTTCGCCAACGTTGGGGATGTCTCTTGTAATTTCTTCAGGTCCAAGTTTTGTATCTCTTGCTTCGATTTCGTATTCCTCAATATGAATAGAGGTATACATATCTTCGCGAACGAGTTTTTCATTGATGAGAACGGCGTCCTCGTAGTTATAACCTTCCCAGGTCATAAAGCCGATAAGAGCGTTACGACCAAGGCTGATTTCACCATTATCGGTAGCCGGACCATCGGCTATAACCTCGTTAAGTTCAACCTTCTGTCCAAGTGACACGATAGGCTTCTGATTAATACAGGTTCCGTGGTTAGAACGTAAGAACTTAATAAGTTTATATTCATCGATTTCGCCGTTTTCTGCCTTAATTTTAATTATATCAGCACTAACGTTTACAACGGTACCTGCACGCTTTGCGAGAACTACAACGCCTGAGTCAATAGCGGCCTTGTATTCCATACCTGTTGCAACAATCGGGCTCTCGGTTACGAGAAGCGGAACAGCCTGCTTCTGCATGTTTGAACCCATGAGCGCACGGTTGGTATCGTCGTTCTCTAGGAACGGAATCATAGCGGTAGCAACCGAAACAACCATCTTCGGTGAAACGTCCATAAGATCAACGTTTTGAGCTTCGGTCTCAAGGAAACGATCTTGGAAACGAGCATTAACCTTGGCATTTACGAAGTGACCTTCGTTATCAAGTGGCTCGTTAGCCTGTGCAACGATAAACTCGTCCTCTTCGTCGGCAGTTACATATATAACTTCGTCAAGAACTCTGCCCGTAGCCTTATCAACTTTACGGAAAGGAGTTTCAATAAAGCCGTATTCATTTATCTTAGCAAAGGTTGAAAGATAAGAAATAAGACCGATGTTAGGACCTTCAGGAGTCTCAATCGGGCACATACGACCATAGTGAGTATAGTGAACGTCACGCACTTCGAATGATGCACGGTCACGTGAAAGACCACCGGGACCGAGAGCTGACAAACGACGCTTATGAGTAAGCTCAGAAAGCGGATTTGTCTGATCCATAAACTGTGAAAGCGGTGATGATCCGAAGAACTCTTTGATAGCGGCAACAATAGGTCTAATATTAACAAGTGACTGAGGAGTAACTGCGTCAACATCCTGAGCCTGAAGTGTCATCTTTTCACGAACTACACGCTCCATACGGCTGAAGCCAATGCGGAATTGGTTCTGTAAGAGTTCACCTACCGAACGGATACGACGGTTGCCGAGATGGTCGATATCATCTACATTGCCAATACCATTTGACAACTGGAAGAAGTAGTTGATTGAAGCAAAAATATCATCAACAACAATGTGTTTTGGGATAAGCTCATCAATTTTTAATGAAATTGCTTCTCTGATTTCTTCTTCAGTAGAATTGTTTTCAAGGATTTCCTTTAATACATTATAAGAAACATTTTCATTAACGCCTAAATCGGTTACATCAAAATCGATATAATCTTTAATGTCAACCATACCATTGGTAAGAATCTTGATTTCATTCTTTTTACCTTCGGCATCAACTATATCAAGGTATACCTCACTAACGCCTCTGCGCTGAAGTTCGAAAGCAGTTTCTTTATTTATAATTTGTCCTGCTTCGGCAAGAACCTCACCGGTCATAGCATCAATAACGTCACGTGAAAGAACCTTACCTGCAATTCTTGCAGCCAAAGACAACTTTTTATTATACTTATAACGACCAACACGTGACAAATCGTATCTGCGTGCATCAAAGAACAACTGAGAAATATAGTTATGCGCGCCCTCTACCGTTGCAGGCTCACCCGGACGAAGTTTCTTATAAACCTCAATAAGAGCATCCTCGGTAGTAGAAGTTGTATCCTTATCAAAAGTAGCGCTGAGTTTAATATCATCGCCGATAAGTGAACGAATTTGTTCGTTGGAAGCTATACCTAAAGCACGAATAAAGGTTGTGATAGGTAACTTGCGGTTTTTGTCTATTCTTACATAGACAACATCATTCAGATCGGTTTCATATTCAAGCCATGCACCACGATTAGGTATGATGGTTGAGTTGAAAAGTTTTTTACCAGTCTTTTCATCGATTTTTACACCGTAGTAAACACCAGGCGAACGAACAAGCTGTGAAACAATAGCACGCTCAGCACCGTTGATTACAAAGGTACCCGACTCGGTCATGAGCGGAAAATCGCCCATAAATACTTCACTTTCTTTAATCTCGCCCGTTTCATTGTTGAACAGGCGAGCAGTGGCACGAAGCGGCACTGCATAGGTAGTATCACGAGCCTTACACTCCGTAATGCTATATTTTGGAGTTGTTTCGAAACGATAATCGATAAAATCCAAAACGAGATTACCTGTGTAATCGGTTATTGAAGACATTTCCTTAAATACTTCCTTAAGTCCCTCTTCAACAAACCATTTGTATGAATCTTTCTGAATCTCAATGAGGTTAGGCATATCTATAACTTCATTGATTTTGGAGAAACTCATACGAGTGTTTTTACCCAGCTGGACAGGCTTTACCATTGCTGTAGACTCCATAGGTTAACAATCACTCCTCTTAAAATTATGCAAATAAAATAATCTGCATTTAAAAACCATATTTGATGAATAAACAGTGCTTTTTGGGGTTTCTGTCAAAAAAACATGCCAAAAAAGGCGCATATTAACCCATCATCAGTAATTTAACATTATATTCCACTTTTGTCAAATAGTCAACCCCTTTTTTCATAATTTTCAAAAATTTTAATATAATTATATATTATATAATTTCATTAAAAAAAGCGTGGGCGAAATGCGCCCACGCTTTTTTAATTTTTAAAGAACGATGTCTTTCATAACATCACGATATCCGCAATAGGTTACGTCTTTGCAGCGTCGCAAAAGCGATGCCGGAACACTTGGCGATTCCTCACCTAACAACGCATGTTTTAACGGACCGTTTTGCCAATCTCGATTAAGTGCTATGTAAATCTTTTTGGCAGATAAAATCTGTTTCATACCAATTGTTACACACCACTGTGGCATTCCGTTTAAATCACCGCGATTATAACCGAATGCATTTATAGTTTTAGTTTCGCGCGAAATCGGTAAAACCCTTGTGCCAAGTTTTGCAAATTCATCGGCCGATACATTTTCATTGGGCTCGGGTGGTTCATTAAAAGCCACGTGACCATTAATACCAAGACCACCAAAACACATATCTACCCCGCCCAACTCTTCAATCATACGATCAAACTCTGCCGTATTGTCAGGATGTGGAAAATGTCTTTGCTCTTCAGACATTACAAGTTCGGGATTTATTAAATCGTAAAACTCACGATTCATTCTACCCCAAAAACTTAAAGCATCTTCCCTTGAAATTACTTCGGTGGGAGATAACATATATTCATCCATATTAAAGAAATGAACGTTTTTAAGTGATACACCCAAGCGATTTACAAGTTGTGCAAGAATAGGATACTGTGCAGTAGGACCCACTGGAACAATCATAACCGTTTTCTTGTTTTGCTTGTTGTTGGCAATTATTTCTTCAAGCATAGTGAGTGCCATATCAAAAAACACGTCAGACTCACTATTAACAACTTTGCATTTTATACCGTTAATTATTTTTTCCAAAGTCGACCGACCTTTCGTGTAAATGCAGTGTTATTATTTTATAACAGCATTTTCAACCATAAATCTCATAGCAGCCTTTTTAATGGTATTTGATTCAAGCACCCATTCTTCATAGTTTGCTTTAACTTCTTCTGCAGTTGTACCGTCAGCAGCCGCCATCTCAGCGATGTCTGCCTCGTATTCTTCGGTAGTGTATCTCATGTTTTCGGCATCAAATATAGCGTAGAAAATCAGTTCGCTCTTAAGTGCAGAATCGTAATATTCCTTAAACTGGGTTGAAGTCATACCCGTCATATAGTAAAGCATATCATCTGCCTTAAGTTGTGTTTGGTACTGTGCATTATATGCCGCTGCCTGTTGTTCTGCATAAGACATATAGTCTGTATACATAGCGTCATATTTTGCCTTTTCTTCCTTCGGATAAGTCTTTACAACGAAATCCTTTGAATCTAAAATGGTTTCGTATATAACGTTTTCAACAATACGTCCTTGCAAATCTTTGTTATACTCTTTTAAACTCTTAAATCCAAGTTTAACTGCAACAGCTTCAGAGAGTTCAGGAACACGCTTAACTGAATTTACCTTAACAGTAAAGTCAGCACGTTTGCCCGCCAAATCTTTAGCGCCATAGTCCTTCGGGAAGGTCACTTTAACAACAACAGTTGAACCTACCTTCGCACCAATAAGTTGATCCTCAAAACCATCAATAAAACTGCCCGAACCAATTGCTAAATCTTGCTTTTCTGCAGTACCGCCATCAAACACTTTACCGGTTGAAACAAGTTTACCTGAATAGTCAATATTTGCTATATCTCCTTTAGCAATAACATCAACTGTTGTGTATGCGTTTTTGTTTGCTACGTCACCCTCATAAAAAGATTTATGGTAGTTCTTATACAACTCTGAAGACGTATCAATCTCAATGCCATCATATTTTCCAAGCGTTATGTACTTAGTCATATCATAGTTGTATGCTGCCCTTTTACCACTTTTGCCGTTCTTTTTGCCGCAACCTGCAAAACAAGTCACAACACATAAAATTATCGCTAAAATACTGATTACCTTTTTCATAATAAACTCCTTAATTTTATTTTACCAACTGCCCCAATGAGGCAGCTTTAAGATACTCGTTTATAAAACCATCAATATCGCCATCCATTACGGCACCGATATTTCCTGATTCAAAACCTGTTCTATGATCCTTTGCTAAGGTGTACGGCATAAATACGTAAGAACGTATTTGCGAACCCCAAGCAATTTCTTTTTGAACACCCTTTATATCTTCAATTTTATCAAGGTGTTCTCTCTCTTTAATTTCTACAAGTTTAGATTTAAGCATTTTCATTGCCACTTCACGATTTTGGTGTTGGCTTCGCTCATTTTGGCAAGCAACTATAATGCCTGTAGGTATGTGGGTGATTCGCACAGCCGACTCGGTTTTATTAACGTGTTGACCGCCTGCACCACCCGAACGGAATGTATCAACCTTTAAATCTTCTTCACGTATTTCAATATTTGTATCATCGCTAATTTCGGGCATAACCTCTATTGAAGCGAATGAAGTATGACGTCTGCCCGATGAATCAAACGGCGAAACTCTAACAAGGCGGTGAACTCCCGATTCACTTTTTAAATATCCGTATGCATTAGTGCCTTCAATACTTATTACCGCACTTTTAAGGCCCGCCTCTTCACCATCAAGAAAATCGAGCATTTTAACCTTAAAGTTATGTCTCTCACCCCAACGCGTATACATACGAACAAGCATTTCATTCCAATCTTGCGCTTCGGTGCCGCCTGCACCCGCGTGGAACGATAGTATTGCGTTATTCGCATCATATTCACCGTTAAGAAGCGTTACGAGGCGTTCTTCAGCCAATTGCTCAACGAAGTTTTCAACTAGCGTCTCAACCTCCTCAAACAGCGAAATATCCTCTGCTTCGTCAGCGAGTTCAATAAGCGTCATTGCATCCTCATACGATACCGCAAGTGCCTCGTACTTTGCCACCTTATCCTTAAGACGGCTCGTTTGTTGTAAAATCTTTTGAGAATTTTCAACATCATCCCAAAAGCCGTCAACCAAGGTAGCATTTTCAAGATCTGCTATTTCAACTTTTAAGTTATCGTAACCTATGGCATCTTTTAAATCAATAAGTTCGCCGTGGTATGACTGCAACTTAAGCCTTTGTTCTTCAAATTCAAGCATATTTTATCTCCTCTTAAGTGCGAATGCGTACCAATTATCTTTTTTAAGTTCTTCAACTATTGTAAGACCACATTGCTTAAAACTTTCCTTAACCTCATCGGCACGTATATCAATAATACCCGACGTAATGTAAAGCGCATCCTGCTTCATATAGTCTTCAATATTGGAATTGAGTCGCATTATAATATCGGCAACTATGTTAGCACAAATAATATCGTATTTGCCGTCTATCTTTTCTGCAAGGTCACCATCAATAAAACGTGTTCTGTTTTCAACGTTATTTATAACTGCATTTTCTTTAGCAACTTTCACTGCCGTTAGGTCAATGTCTACACCATCGGCATTGTGAGCACCAAGCAAAACAGAAGCGACTCCTAAAATACCGCTACCGCAACCGATATCTAAAACAGATACGCCGTCTTTGACATACTTATCAAGCATCTGTAAACATAAATAGGTTGTTGCGTGTGTGCCGGTGCCAAATGCGGCTCCCGGGTCAATTCTAAGAATCGTTTTATTATTCGTATTATTGTATTCTTCCCATAGCGGGCAAATAATAAGTCGTTCACCTACGGGCGTAACTTTAAAGAATTTTTTCCAATTCTCAGCCCAATCAGAATCTTTAATACCGTTAATCTCAATATTGTAATCAATATGTTCTGCATTTAATCGTTCTGTTATAAACTGTTTGGCTTCACTAAAATTATTCTCTTCAGAAACGTATATGTGAATAATTGATTTAGTACGATCCTTATCAATAAGTTCTTGATCTATTAAATCAATATGTGCTATATCCCACGCGCCCTGCTCTAAATCAGAATAATCTTCAATATATATACCGCCTATAGCCGCCATATTGCAAATTGCAGCACAAACCTCGGTATTCTTTGTATCAACCGTAACTAAAATTTCTGTCCAATTCATAAATTATCTCCTTATCAAAACGATTATACCATAAATATTAAAAAAATAAAGTCTTTTTTGTTAACAACATTGCCATACTTGATTATTTTGCAAAAATATAGTATTATACTTTAGTATGAATTTTATTATTGGGAGGGATATTATGATTTGGCACAGTTCTGACAAGGACTCTGTTCTTAGATTTTTCTCTGTTGATAAAGAAAAAGGACTTGAAAAAGAAATGGCAGAAGCCATTTTTGAAAGCACGCAACTCGAGAAAGAAAAAGATGTCAATTTTTATAAAATCCTACTTGAACAGTTTAATAATTACCTAACATTATTTATGTTTATTGCGGCAATATTGCTTGTTTTGGTTTCTGTTTTGTCATCGGCAAACACCTGGATAAGTGCGATAATAATTGTACTGTTAATGTTTATTGATAACTGTTGGAATGCCTATCAAGAATATACCAGTGAAAAAGCAATGGTAGACGTTGAAAAACTAACCGCCGCTACGGCCAACGTTTTGCGCAGCGGTGAAATAAGCCGTATACCCGCCGAAAAGTTAATACCCGGCGATATTATAGTTTTGGGCACGGGAGATTACATCCCCGCCGATTGCCGTCTCATTGAAACTAATGCTTTAAGATGCGATGAATATTCTTTAACCGGCGAAACGGTGTTTGTTGATAAAGATTGCGATTTTATCGGTGAAGATATAACCGAAATTTCCAAGCGCAATAATATGATTTTTGCGGGTTGCACCATTATGGCGGGCAACTGTAAAGCAGTAGTTACCGAGACCGGTATTGCCACAGAAATGGGAAAAATGAATACTCTTTCGGCAACAAGCAAAGATAACCTTGCTAAATGTAGTAGGTCGGTCATTAACGTACATAAAATATCTACCTTTACCGCTGTTAGTGTTTGTATTTTATATTTCATTGTAAGCATACTTTTAGGTATTAATTCCAGCAGAACACCTAACTTCGCGCTACTGGTTAGCGAATCATTTACTAATTCAGTTGCGTTGGCTGTTTCTTCTATTCCCTCTATACTGCCTGCCGTAATAACCATTATATTGGGTCAAGGCATTAAACGTTTGTGGGGTAAAAGTATTCTTATAAGAAAGCCTGAATCATTTGAAAATATCGCCAATGTGAGTATAATATGTGCTGATAAAACAGGTTGTCTTACAAGTGATAATATGAATGTTGTTAAGGTTTTTGACGGCAATGAAATTTATAATTTAGACGACGAAACACCACTTTCAACACAAGCCCTAACTCTTTTGAAACTTGGTATGATATGCGGTAATGGGTTGGATTACAGCGAAAACTCCTCAAAAATGATCGAAGACTCAACCGACATTGCTATTGCTGAAACTTGCCAAAGAGTTACCAACATAAGCAGTAGTGATGCAATAAACATCTATCCGCTTTTAGGCTCAATACCTTTTGACAACGACCGCAAAATAATTACCACTATAAATATGATAAACGGCAAACCGTTTGTTATTTCAAAAGGCGCGCCGGAAAGCCTAATTGATAAGTGCGTTGGCGTTAATAAAGAAAAAATAGCTAATATAAACTATACGTTGGCTTCTGAGGCATTAAGAGTTATTGCTGTTGCTTATAAAGCTATAGATGAAGTACCTGCTATACCCATGGCAGATGACCTTGAATGCGGCCTTACTTTTGTAGGTTTAATATGTCTTTACGACAACCCCGGTGAAGATGTTGTAACAACGGTTGAAAAAGCCGAGAAGAACGGCATCAGAACTGTTATGCTTACGGGCGATAACCTGGCTACGGCTAAAGCAGTTGCACGCCGAATTGGAATTTTCCATGACGGTATGAAAGCCATAACAGGTGAAGAATTAAGCAAAATGAGTGATGAAGAACTTGAAAATGATATTATTTCATACTCGGTATTCGCACGTGTTTCACCCGATGACCGTTACCGTATTGTGCGCGCATTCCAACACAATAACGAAACGGTTGCCATAATGGGCAGCAAAATTGATGATGCACCCATACTCAATAAAGCAGACGTTGGTATTTCGGTAGATATTAATTCAACCGACGTTGCACGCCGCGCATCCGACATAGTTGTTGATAACAATCGCCTAACAACTGTTATCGACATTATAAATTATTCAAAAAACTTATTTACCAACATTAAAAATATAGTGCATTACCTTTTGAGCGGTAACCTTGCTTTGATTCTGATTTTGCTTGTCGGTATGCTTATATTTGCTTCTCCTGTACTTACTGCGGCGCAACTTTTGCTTATTAACCTTATTACAGATGCTCTGCCATCGATGGCAATAGGTACTGCCGAGCATAAAATTAAGCGTAGCAGTCACACTATTAAAACAAATCGTCTTTTTAGCAACCGTTCGCTTATATCACTTGGTATCCAGTCGTTTGCGCTTTGCGTTATTTCCCTTATAGCCTATAAAGTAGGTTATAACGACGGAGGTACTATTAATGCAAACACAGTTGCACTTATTGTTTTGGGGCTTTCAAAAATTGTGCACGCGCTTTCGTGTTACTCACAAAGATTTGTATTTGCAACCAATTTTGTAAAAAACACTTCTCTGTTAATTTCACTTGGCGCTTCAATTACATTACTATTAATAATTACGCTCACACCGATAAACACATTATTCGGTATTAGCAATATCTCATTTGCTTTGTGGATAAAAGCGTTACTCCTCGTTCTAATATTCTTTATTGTTGACGAACTTATTAAACTTGGATTTATTATCTACGACAAATTTAAAAAACGATAAATAAATATCCACCCGCATAGCGGGTGGTATTTCATTTTCGGGCATAGCCCTAACCTATACTGGCGGCGCACAAGTGCGCTTTTTGTTGGCCTGCCAGCCACGCAATTGCTACTTACTACCCATAAATGGGTCCCGCGGG
>JAFSDK010000001.1 GCA_017436255.1 Clostridia bacterium | reverse complement strand
ATTTTTTAAATTACAAAACTGCACGCACCCGAAAAAGATGAATTTTTAGTGGGATAACAGACGAAAAGGCACGGTAATGCTGACGCATACCGTGCCTTTTTAACACATTAGACCGCAAAAATTCACTTTTTCGAGCAAATTGTCCCTATGTGAGCGCTCCGTTTTGTGTGACCTTCTTTTTAACTTGTTTACTTAAATTACTTAAGTTCAACTGTAGCGCCAACTTCAGAAAGCTTATTCTTGATTTCTTCAGCTTCTTCTTTGCTAGCTGCTTCTTTAAGGGTCTTAGGAGCGCCGTCAACGAGAGCCTTAGCTTCTGCAAGACCAAGACCTGTGATTTCACGAACAGCCTTAATAACCTTAATCTTTTCTGCGCCTGCATTTGCGAGAATAACGTCAAATTCGCTCTTCTCTTCAGCGGCTGCTGCGCCACCTGCTGCGGGAGCTGCTACTGCAACTGCTGCTGCGGCAGATACGCCGAATTCTTCTTCTACTGCTTTAACGAGCTCAGAAAGCTCAAGAACTGTAAGAGTCTTTAACTCTTCAATGATAGCTGTGATTTTCTCTGATGCCATTTTATTTTCCTCCAAATTGTTTTTTGTTTTTAATAATTATTCTGCATCGCCTTTATCAACGATGGCCTGCACTGCACGAGCAAAAGCTGCGATAGGTGCCTGGAAAGCTCCCAAAACAGTTGCGAGAAGAACTTCTCTTGACGGGAGTTTTGCAAGTGAATTGATTGTTTCGATGTCGATAGTTGCACCATCAAGGTAACCTGCTTTTATTTTGAAATTCTCGTGAGAATCAGCAAATTTGCAGAGAATTCTTGCAGCGGCAACGTGGTCTTCCTTCGAAATTGCAATAGCTGTTGTTCCTTCAAGAACTGAATTTATGCTCTCAAGAGCGCTGCCTTCAATAGCACGTGAAAGAAGTGTGTTCTTTACAACGCGGTAGTCGATACCGGCCTCGCGAAGCTCCTTACGTAAAACGGTGTCATCAGCAACCGAGATACCCTTGTAGTCAACGATTACACCTGCAACCGAACCTTCAATATCAGCTTTAAGGTTAGCAACTATTTGCTGTTTTTGTTCTAAAACTAAAGCGTTTGGCATTTTTTCACCTCCGAATAGTAAATAAAAAGCCTATCCTCAGACGACGAGGATAGGCATAAAAATACTAAGATTTTGTACGCTACACCTCGGTAGGCGGCTTTGCCGTTAGCTCATTTTAAGAGACCTACTGTCTGCGGAGTTTTGCAACATTGTTATAATATCACACTAAAGTGAATTTGTCAACAACTAAATTATGCGCCGAACTTACCAACGTTAAGTTTAATTCCGGGGCCCATAGTTGTAGCGATTGTGCAAGACTTAATGTACTGACCTTTTGTAGCAGCCGGTTTAGCCTTCACAATAGCGCCCATAAGAGCGTCAAAGTTTTCCTGAAGTTTCTCAGGACCAAATGAAACCTTGCCGATTGGGCAGTGAATAATATTGGTCTTGTCAAGACGATACTCAATCTTACCTGCTTTAGCTTCGGTAACTGCCTTAGCTACGTCAGGAGTAACGGTACCTGCTTTAGGTGTAGGCATAAGACCACGCGGGCCTAAGATTTTACCTAAACGACCAACCATACCCATCATATCCGGTGTTGCAATAACAACATCGAAATCGAGCCAGCCTTCATTCTGGATTTTAGCAACAAGTTCGTCACCGCCAACAAAATCTGCACCTGCAGCCTCAGCGTCTTTAACCTTGTCACCCTTTGTAAGAACGAGGGTTCTTACAGTTTTACCTGTACCGTTCGGAAGAACTACGGCACCGCGAACCTGTTGGTCAGCGTGACGTGAGTCAACACCCAAACGAACGTGGATTTCTACTGTTTCATCGAATTTAGCTGTGCCTGTTTTAACAGCAACTGCTACAGCCTCTTCAACATCATAAAACTTACCTTTTTCGATAAGGTTTACACTCTCATTGTATTTTTTACCGTGTTTCACTTTCTTTTACCTCCCAATAAGTGGTTAAATCGGAAATTTCCTCCCACGAGAGAGTATTAATCGACAACTTCAATACCCATGCTACGTGCAGTACCTGCTATCATTGACATAGCTGATTCTACGTTTGCTGCATTTAAGTCGGGCATCTTCTGTTCTGCGATTTTTCTAATCTGCTCGCTGGTAATCTTGGCAACCTTATTTTTGTTCGGAACGCCCGAACCGCTCTCGATGCCGCAAGCCTTCTTAATAAGAACTGCTGCAGGCGGAGTCTTTGTGATGAAGCTGAATGAACGGTCTGCATAAACGGTAATAACAACCGGGATGATAAGACCTACATCATTCTTTGTGCGTTCATTAAACTCTTTTGTGAAAGCCATAATGTTTACGCCGTGCTGACCCAGCGCCGGACCAACAGGGGGAGCCGGTGTGGCTTTACCTGCCGGAATTTGCAATTTGATGTAACCTGTAATTTTTTGAGCCATTGTTTGCACCTCCATTATTCGTGGTAACTAGTGTTTTTTACACCTGGCGGAACAGTACTTTTTCCTGCTCCTCCCACCGTGACGCCTTTTAGGCGTCGGCGGCAAAATAGCCGCTTAATAGCGGTCGACGACCGCTTATTAACATTTTTAATCAACCAGGGCTATCTGGTCTAAATCCATCTCGACAGGCGTCTGCCTGCCAAAGACGGTAACGAGAACACGTACGCTGTTCTTGGGAATGTCGATTTCCTCAACAACACCTTCCATATTCTCAAACGGTCCATAAACAACTCTTACATTGTCGCCAGCCTTATACGAAACCTCAACCGTGTGCTTTTCAACGCCGAGAGCTTCTGCCTCTTTGTCTGTAAGAGGAACCGGTTTTGAAGCGGGACCTACGAATCCTGTTACGCCGTGGGTATTTCTTACTACATACCAACTGTCGTCAGTAACAATCATCTTAATAAGAACGTATCCGGGGAAAATCTTGCGTTCAACCTCACGAACCTTATCATCTTTGATTTCGGTAACAGTTTCGGTAGGAATCTTCATATCAAATATAAGATCCTGCATCTTACGATTTTCTACGATTTTTTCAAGGTCGTTCTTAACCTTGTTTTCGTAACCCGAATAGGTATGAATGACATACCATTTTGCATCATTTATATCTGCCATTTACTGTACCTCCGTTATAATTAGGATTTACTTGGTTCCCAAAATTAAATCAAGGAGTTTGGCAAGACCGAAGTCTGCTAACCAGATAAATACACCGATAATAACGCAAATAATTAAAACTATTAAGGTGTTCTTTACAACATCCTTAAGACTTGGCCAGACAATTTTCTTAACCTCGCTCTTGTAATCGCGTAAGAAACGAATAACACGCTTCATAATAGTGGGTTTCTTTTCTTTATCGCAAACAAGTTTATCATTTATAAACAAATGAGCGATTGCAGCGATCGCGGCAACAAAAAGAACAACAGCAATGATGTATACAAATGCTGTGTAACTTATTGTAACGCTTTTTGAAACTTCGCGAAGCGGGTCTACGTCAACAAATTTTGCAGGACGGCTTAAAGCAACAACGAGCATATAAATTGCTGTGAACAGACCAAAGCCTGCCGAAGCATATTTAACGTTTTTGCTCTTGGGACTTAAACTAACCGCATTGCAAACAAGTGTTATAATACTCATCAAGAATACAAAAAGAAGTTTTGATGATTTAGACATAACAACCATCGGATTTGTTAAATCAAGACCGAATGCTAACTGACCACCGGATACAGAAATTGTACCAATTTTGTCGGAAACGATTACTGCAAAGTCTACAAAAAATAGAACTATTACAGCTAGAGAAGCGATTGCTGCCAAATACTGACAAACCTTATTTACAGTTTTCATTTACTGCTGCCTCCTTACTTTGTTTCCTTGTGTACGGTGTGCTTCTTGCAGAACCTGCAGTACTTATTCATTTCAAGTCTGTCGGGGTCATTTTTCTTGTTTTTCATTGTGTTGTAATTGCGTTGCTTACACTCTGTGCAAGCCAAAGTAACTTTAACTCTCATGACGGCACCTCCCGTTTTACGGAATTTATTTTTGTCTTTTAGGGACAAATAGCCTCCCTCAGCGAAGTACATATATTGACCTTGCCGCAACATAGAGTGTGGGCAAAGTAAAGCACACACAACATATGCAAAAAATCGCTTTAAATCCTTTTTTTACGCAAAAAAAAAGACCTTCAGAGGTAAAGTCATTATATCACAACTACCCCTAAAGGTCAAGCATTTTATTAAATTTATTATTTATGGTATGCCGAGCCTTCACCTATTTTAAAAGCGCGGTATATTTGTTCACAAAGCATTACGCGAGCAAGTTGATGCGGAAAGGTCATTTTTGAAAAAGATAGACGCAAATCGCTTAGTTTTTTAACGCTTTCATGTAGTCCAAACGAGCTGCCTATTATAAATGTAATACGACTGCAACCCGTCAAGGCGGCATTACATATATATTCACTTAAAAATTCGCTATCAACCGCTTTGCCCTCAATGCAGAGTGTTACAACCCTACTGCCCTTGGGTATCTTTTTGATAATCTGTGCCGCCTCGTTTGACAGAGCTGTTTCTATCTGTGCCACGCTAGGATTATCCGGCAACCTTTCGGGAGTAAGTTCAATTATCTCAAAGCCGCTATATCCCGAGATGCGTTTTGAGTATTCCTCAACCGCATCGCGCCAATATTTTTCTTTTAATTTGCCTAATGCAATAATACTAACCTTTATCATAACATCATCATCTTATCCCCGTTTACCGACGCAACGGTTAATATGTAGTCCTCGTTTTCTTTTGCCTCAATGGCGGTGAATGCATTTTTTGCCGACGCCTTAGCCATATTCGGTGTATTGTTATGTTGACTTAGGTGCCCTAGCACAAACCTTTTGGTGCCGCACTTTAAAAGTTCGGGCAACTCTGCGGCGCAGGCATTATTTGACAAGTGACCAAAATCACTCATTATTCTAAGTTTAAGTTCGGGCGGATACGGTCCGTTTTTAAGCATCTTTAAATCGTGGTTTGATTCAAGTAAGCACAAATCACTACCATTTATGTTTTGTCGTATCTCATCAGTAATAATTCCCGTATCGGTACATACCGCAATCTTTGTATCCTGCGGCAAAAAGAAGGTGTACCCACTGGCGCCCGTACAGTCGTGACTTATGGCAAAACGCTTTATGCCTATATCACACACATCTAACACATCTTGGGTTGTCTCTATAACCGTCGTGTCTTTCGGTATTTTCCCCTTTTCTTCAAGCGCTTTTAAGGTGTCAGGCGACGCAATAAGCGGTATCCTTAATTTTTTAAGTAGGGGACTAAGACCCTTTATATGGTCGATATGCTCGTGAGTTACACAAATTGCAGCTATGCTTTCTTCGGTTATTCCGCGCTCTGCCAAAGCCGAAAGAATTGACGAACCGGAGGCTCCGGCATCAATAAGTATACCTTTTTTTGCCGTGCCAACATAAGTACAGTTACCTGTACTACCGCTAAAAAGCGTACAAAATCTTGCCATTTAATGGTCGCCCCCTTTCGTATTTTTAAAAAGCGGCTGTTTTCACAGCCGCTTATTTTATTCTGCTAAAGAATCTATAAAATCGTTTTCTGTTTCTCTGTGGATGTCGGCACCGAGTGAAGCGAATTTCTCAACAACCCTCTCGTAGCCGCGGTCGATATGACCGCTATCTTCAACCACCGTAGTACCCTCTGCCATAAGTCCGGCTATAATCATTGCCGCACCCGCTCTAAGATCTACTGCCTTAACCGGTGCAGATTTTAATTTATCAACACCCGTAATAACCGCCATTTTACCGTCAACCTGTACGCTTGCACCCATCAAAGTTAACTGATCAACATATCTAAAACGATTATCCCACACGCCTTCGGTTACAATGCTTGTCCCATCAGCAATTGTGAGCACCGTTGCTATTTGGGGCTGCATATCGGTTGGGAAACCGGGATGCGGCATGGTTTTTACGTTGCATTTTCTGGGACGTACCGACATTTTAACCCGTACCGCCTCGTCAAACTGTTCTATTTCGGCGCCGGTTTCTGCCAATTTCGCAACAATTGATTCAAGATGCTTCGGTATTACGTTGGTTATAGTAACGTCACCCTGTGTAGCAACCGCGGCCGCCATATAGGTTCCCGCTTCAATTTGGTCAGGTATTATACTGTAGGTTGTGCCGTGCAGACTTTCAACTCCACGAATTTTAATAACGTTGGTACCTGCACCCATTATGTTGGCACCCATAGAGTTTAAGAAATTGGCAAGGTCAACAATATGCGGCTCTCTTGCGGCGTTTTCAATAATAGTTGTACCTCTCGCCTTAACTGCCGCCAACATTATATTAACGGTGGCACCAACCGATACAACGTCTAAATAAATTGAACAACCGCCAAGTTTTTGTGAACGCGCCTCAACCATACCATTTTCAATAGTAACTTTAGCGCCTAAAGCCTCAAAGCCCTTTATGTGCTGGTCAATCGGACGCACGCCAAAGTCGCATCCTCCGGGTGGGGCAACCCTCGCACGATTAAATCTGCCAAGCAAAGCGCCCAAAAAATAACTTGATGCACGCATGCCCTGCGTCATTTCTTTAGAAACATAAAAGGAGTTAACGTTTGTAGGATCAATTTCAACCGTAGACGAATCAATAAATCTAACGGTAGCGCCCAATTCGCGCAACGCTGTACAAATAGCTACAACGTCAGATATTTCGGGAAGGTTCTCAATTATACAAGGACTATCTGCCAATAAAACGCCGGGTAGAATTGCAACGGCTGCATTTTTAGCGCCGCTAATCTTCACACAGCCCTTTAAGGGGCGTCCGCCTGATATAACAAACTTTACCACAAAAGGCACTCCTTTTCTTAAAATTAGTCACAACAAAACACGGGTACAAAAAATATACACCCTTTGTATTATATACGAATGCGCCTATCTTGTCAATTTTATTTTTTAAATCACAATCTGTTGTGTATTTTATAATTTTTAAAATTTTCTCTTCTATTTTTTGTTATTGTTTGGTATAATAATTAAATGGTATATAATTTTGTGAGGTACTTTCTATGAACGTGAACGTCAAAGGCTTAAACATAAACTATGAGGATGTCGGCTCCGGCGACGGTATTTTACTGCTTCACGGTTGGGGCTCATCAAATCAGGTTTATAAAGGCATTATGAATTTAATGAAAGATAAGTACCGCTTAGTAGCACCAGATTTTCCGGGTTGTGGCGCATCTGAAACTATGTCTACACCTTGGACACTTGATGATTACGTTGATTTTGTGCTTGAATTTATTGAAAAAGTCAATCTTATAAACCCCATTCTTGTGGGGCACTCACACGGCGGACGCGTCATCCTTAAAATCGCCGCCGATAAAAAATTTTTACCGCCCAAGATTATTCTGTTGGATTCGGCCGGACTTATTCCTGTAAAAACATTCAAACAAAAATTCAGGGCAAAAAGTTTTAAATTTATAAAAACCGTTTTAACTTTACCTATTATTAAAAATTTTTCAGGCAAACTATTAGACAAAGCCCGTAAACACTACGGCTCGGCCGACTATAACGCCGCTCCTCCTGTGCTCAGACAAACGCTTGTGAGTCTTGTCAACACCGACCTTAGAGATATTATCCACAATATTGAGTGCCCAACGCTTCTTATTTGGGGCGATAAGGACACCGCGACCCCTTTGAGTGACGCTAAAATTATAGAAAGTCTTATAAAAGACTGCGGTCTTTGTGTAATTGAAGGTGCGGGTCACTTTGCTTTTTGTGAACAACCGCTCAGAGCCAACGCAATTATTAAAAGTTTTTTAGGATAGTGAGGTAAAATAATATGAATACCGAAAAAATATATCTTGCCATATGCATAATTGCGGCCATTATACCTTTTTTCTCATCTTACCGCCAATTACAAATGCTACAGCAAAACTCCTACTTCCCGTCACGTTATTTTAAGTGGGTGTACGATTCATACTTTACCCAGTTTACAGGTCTTACCATCGTTTTTTGTGCGCTTTCAATTATAATACGCTTTAACTATGTTATTGACCTCATTATAGTTTGCCTTCTTTTTGCGGTGCAAATAGCCGATGCTATTCTGACACACAAAAAATCAATTAAAAAACTTGTATTTACCGCAAGAATTAAGCGTATTTACGTAGCACAAACCTTAATTATGCTTGTTGCTTTTTTACTTGCAACAAACACCGGCAATATTGCCAAAGGCGTATTTTTCTCAATATTGCTTCTTTTAAGTGTGTTCTCCCCACTACTCACCCTTATCGATTGGGGCATCACCTGGCCGATAGAAAAAATATTTAACCTTTACTATAAATACGATGCTGAAGAAAAAATCGACGCCTGCAAAAACTTAACCGTCATTGGTGTTACAGGCAGTTACGGTAAAACAAGTACGAAGTTTATCTTGGCACGACTGCTCAGTGAAAAATACAACGTACTCACCACACCCTTAAGTTATAACACAACCTTGGGTGTAGTTAAGACGGTGCGCGAGAATTTGAGACCACACCACGACATATTTGTATGCGAAATGGGCGCAAAAACAAACGGCGACATCAAGGAAATTTGTGATATTGTTAAACCCGATATGGGACTTATAACGTCGGTTGGCGCGCAACATCTTGAAACGTTTAAAAACATCAGCAACGTTTTTAAAACAAAATTTGAACTTTACGATGCCGTAAAGAAAAAGAACGGTGACGTTTATGTTAATATTGAAAGCAAAACAATTGCCGCCAACTGCGAAAATAAAGACTGTAAAACCTACGGTTTAGTGGGTGGTCAATTCTATGCCGATAACATTACCTATTCAAAAAGCGGCTCTACCTTTACGCTTGTGCTTGAGACCGAAAGAATTGAGGTTTCTACTAAATTGCTTGGCCGCCATAACGTTATAAACATTGTGGGTGCCGCCGCTATTGCATATAAAATGGGTGTAACGCCCGAGCAACTTAAGTTTGCAATAAGCCGTCTTGAATCCACAGAACATCGTCTTGAAATTAAAAGCACCATAAACGGCTCTACTATGATTGACGACGCCTACAATGCAAATCCGGAAGGTTGCATTGAAGCGTTAAACGTACTTTCGCACTTTGAAGGCATGCAAAAAGCCATTATTACCCCGGGCCTTGTCGAGCTTGGCGATAAGGAATATGACTTTAACTATAAATTAGGTCTTGCCGCCACTTCAGTTTGTGATATAATAATTTTAGTTGGTCAAAAGCGTTCAGCACCATTTACGGATGCTATTTCTACAACAGATTTTAATAGTGAAAAGGTATTTGTTGCTTCAAGTTTTGCCGAAGCTATGAATATTTATTCACAGTTTGCCAACTCAAAAACTGTCGTTTTAGTTGAAAACGACCTACCCGATAATTACCTTAACTAACGGAGAGATTTTTATGAAAACTAATTTAGCGGTTATATTCGGTTGTCGCTCAGTTGAGCATGAAGTTGCTATTATTTCGGCCGTTCAGGCTATGCGTGCAATTGACAAGAAAAAATACGAAATAATCCCTTTATACGTAACTAAGTCAGGTGAACTTTACACAGGAGAGGCACTCACCAAAATTGAAGAATTCCGCAATATGCAGACACTTCTTTCAAAACTCTCCCCCGTTAGTCTTGTTCGTCAAAACGGCGGCGTTTATATGAAGCATTTAAACGGCTCCCTTTTTAAGAAAAAAGATGTTCTCATCGACGTTGCTTTCCCAATAGTTCACGGCACCAACTGTGAAGACGGTACCGTTGCAGGCTACCTTGAATTTTTAGGCCTACCTTACGTTGGGTGCGATATTTTGTCAGCGGCCGTTGGTATGGATAAAGCAGTATTTAAGGATGTTCTTAAATCTGCCGGCTTGCCCGTTTTACCCTGCCTTAGATTTTCGGCACGCGAATATAACGAAGATGGCACAACTATCATTAAAAATATTCGTGAGAAAATCGGCTATCCCGTTATTGTTAAACCCGTAAACTTGGGTTCAAGCGTTGGTATTACCAAGGCGCATGACGAAGCAGGTCTTATTGATGCCATTGCACTTGCTATTTCTTTCTCTGATAAAGTTTTGGTTGAGCACGCCGTTAATAATTTGCGTGAAATCAACTGCTCAGTACTTGGCGACTCGGATGAATGTCAGGCGTCTGTCTGTGAAGAGCCGTTTATGAACGATGAAATTTTGTCCTATGAAGATAAGTATATGGGTGGTGGCAAACAAAAAGGTATGGCTTCACTTGGCCGTAAATTACCCGCCGATATTCCCGAGGATGCCGCAAAAGCAATAAGAGAACTCTCTTGCAAAATCTTTAAAACCTTGGGTTGTAACGGTGTTGTTCGTATAGACTACCTTGTAGACAACGACACAGGCAAGGTTTACGCTAACGAAATCAACACCATACCCGGCTCGTTATCCTTCTATTTATGGGAAGCCACGGGACTAAATTATACCGATATGATTGACAAATTGGTTTCGCTCGCATTCCGCAGACAACGAAACCGTGATAATCTTACCTTTACTATCGATACCAACATCCTTTCGGGCGTTTCTTTCGGTACTAAAGGCTCAAAGGGAAGTAAAATATAATGACAGAACTTTTAATTCGCTTATTTATCAAAAACGGCAGCGATATTAAAAGCACAAAAGTACGAAATGCCTATGGTACCCTCGGTGGTACGGTAGGCATTATCTGTAATCTCATATTGTGCTGTATAAAAATCGCGGCGGGTCTTATTGCAAACAGTATTTCAATAATTGCCGATGGCTTTAATAACCTTTCGGATATGGGCTCGTCGGTTATAACTATGCTCGGTTTCCGCCTTGCCGCCAAGCCCGCCGACCGCGATCATCCGTACGGCCACGGCAGAATTGAATATATGTCGGCATTTGTTGTGGCGCTTCTTATTGTACTTGTCGGCGTAGAACTTATGAAAGAGTCGGTTACTGCATTAACCTCCGCATCGGCACCTCCTGTTTATAATACGGCCACAATAATAATTCTTGTCATTTCGGTATTTATTAAATTTTGGCTATTCTTGTTTAACCGAAAATTAGGCAAAAAAATTGCTTCGGACTCCCTTAAAGCCACCGCACAAGACTGCATAAACGACTGCATCTCAACCTTTGCGGTGCTGGTATGTGTTATCCTTTCAAAAATTCTTATATTACCTTTTAACCTCGATGCTATTCTCGGCATTGCGGTTGCCGCATTTATTATTATATCAGGATTAACTTCCGCCAAAGAAACAATGGGGAGTATTCTTGGTACACCGCCCGAACCCGAACTTATTGAGGATATAAAAAACTGCATACTTTCGTTTGACGATTTTTTGGGCATACACGACCTTATCGTTCACAACTACGGTCCGGGCAGACAGTTTGCCTCGGTACACGTAGAGGTGCCGCACAATGTCGACATCGTCGCCTGTCACGAGCGCATCGACATATGCGAAAAGCTGGTACTTGAAAAGCTTGGGGTAGAGCTTGTGATACATATGGACCCCGTTGAAACCGACAACGCCCAAATTAACGAGGCAAAGACCGTAATAAGTGAACAGTTAAAGCTTATTCACCCATCACTAACTCTTCACGATTTTCGTATGACACCTAAATCAAAAAACCGCACCAACTTTATTTTTGACGTTGTGTTGCCTAGCAGCTGCGATTTAACCGAAGATTATATAAGAAAAGAAACCGACACCGCAGTAAAAAAACTTGATAAAGGATATTACTGTGTTATAACCTTTGATAAAGACTTTACAGGTAAATAAACAAAAGACCGATGGACTTAAAATCTATCGGTCTTTTTCATTATTATAAACACACGGAACCGTCCCCTGTGTTTCCTCCGGAACCGTCCCCTGTGTTCTTTTATCATTTCACCTATTGAGTATATTCCCATTCAAAGTTTTCACTTGTGCCTAACAACTCGCCTTGTGATAAAAAGGCATCGTTTGAAAGCGGACCAATAATCTCGCCTGTATCAGTATTGATAATGTAATATATTCTCTGTGCGGCCTCTAATTCTTGTTCTGTTGCCGCCATGCCCTCGGTGCGTATGCCTTCTAAACAAATATATTTCTTTTGCACTTGGTACGCCTTAACAAAATAATTTGAAATTACTATCTCTCCACCCGAATCTTCAACGTTTTCTTTGTGGATAATTAAAATTTCACGCGAATTGATTTTGCTTATAGCATAACCGTTTTGCAAATCTACTGTCCAGTCTCCGCGACCATCGCCGACCAGCCGGTCTAACGAGCAAGAGCAAAAACTCAACAACAACGCAAAAACTAAACCCAACGGCAAAAGTTTTTTAATTGCTTTACAAAACATATCTATACCCCCGTTTTTTATCTAATTAAATTGACCGCGTAGGGACTGGCGTCCTCGACTGTCCGTTGCAGAATTAAATAACATAAACACTTTGTAGGGTGGGGGCTTGCTCCCACCGCTTGGTTTGTGTAATTCTACGGCAGGACCAAGGCCCTGCCCTACGTTGTTTAATAAAATTTGCAAACGTCTCCCTCGCCCAAAGGGCAGAGGGCGCGCTTTGCGAGGCTGGTGGATTTTTTCGCTTTTATATCCCCCCACCAACCTTTCGGTTGGTCCCCTCCCTTTAGGCAAGGGAGGCACCTCATTTTACCTAAATTTATTTTTGTGAAGTAAAGGGTTGTAATCCTTATCCCAAACTGTCGTTTGCCTGGGAGCATACTTAAAAATATAAATAAAAAATCCTGGGGCAGCAATGTTAAACACTATAATAAAAGCCAAAAGTGAACTAACATCATTCGGCAATGCTTTTTGCGAGTCAAATATAACCGTTTCGCCATTTGCGTTGGTTTTTATAAGCATATCATAACGATTGCCACCAAGAAAATAAACAAGGAAGTTACTATATTTCATAGTGTAAACATCTTCATTTACGGTTATTTCTTTAGGTTTTGACACGTGCAAAGCATCGGTTTCATAGTTGTAAACATCAATTGTTTCACCGTCAACCGTAAAAGTGCATAAAACATCGTAACTCATTATCAAATCAAGATTGTTTCCGTTCCATCTAATTACGGTATCAGACCGCGACATTACTTCTAATAGTTTCTTATTAAACTTAATTACTTTTTTTAAATTTCCGTTAGAATCTATTATTACAACGGCGGCATTGTCAAAAAATATTGCACAGTCACCCGTATCTGAAACGTCAAAACTGTAAATAAAGTTTTTCTCATAAATCGTTGCATCGGTACTAACCGACTTAATAGTAAATTCTTTTAACCAATACTCCTTGTCTTCGGGCGTCATTTCTATTAGGGTAATATCGGTTGCTTGTTCGTTATCTAAAGCATAAGTGCTGATTCCAAAAATAAAAATTAAGCATATTAGACAAATTAGAATTTTTATATTTCTTAATTTCATATTACCACTCCGTAACTTGCAACGCACAGACCCGTCCCCTGTGTTTCTTTTTCGTGTTTCTAAATTTGTATGCCAAAAAACTCTTTGTTTTTAGAAAGATGAGTTTTTAATACTTCTGCAAACACGCTTAATACTTTATTATTGTTTAACCAGAAAAACGGACGCTTGAAAAACCAAATTTTCGTATGTTTATCCCATATTTCAGGTTCAATAGTACATATATTAACGCCTTTCCCACATAACTCGCTGAGCTCTTGGCTAAATTTGGGTGAGTGATAAAAATCAAGTTCATCCCTCTGAACTAAATTATGTATAGTAAAGCAACCGCTGTTGTTATAAAAACTATATGCCTGCACAGTCCAGTTGCCATCATAGGCGTTAAGAAACTCCTGATGCTTGTATTCAAGTCCATAATCAGTTATAAGGAAGTCGAACACCGCTCTTATGTGCATAGAAAACCTCGCAGTTCTTTCAATTCGCTTCATTTCATCAATCGAAATCGTTTTGTCACATGTCTCACAATAAAACTCATCCCAAATAAATTCTACATCACCAACCATAAACCCATTGGTTCCGCTAAAATCATAATTTTTGGCTTCCGGTGATTTTGAATTTACTATTTTAGAAACTTTTATTCGCGATAATTGTGTTTCACACACGGGACAATGGTGCTTTTTGAAAATGGTGTAAATAACATCATTACAAAAATATTTTCTGCCCATCATACACAACACCTGCTTAACCTAGAAATTCAAACGAATACAAGAGGACTATTCTGCTTATGGTTTTTTATACGTCTCTTAAATACAACATTCTGTCGTTGCGGTGGTTGTAAACACTTAACACAAGACCCACTGCCAAATACAAGCAACCCAGCGATGCACCACCCGCCGAGAAAAACGGCAAGGTAATACCTATTACGGGTAAAATTGAGGTACACATACCAATATTTATAATAATGTGTGTAAGCAACATTGCAAAAACGCCTATACAAATATAACCGCCTGTGTCTTTACGGCACATTTTGGCAATCTGTAAACATCTTAGACAAATGGCGCCAAGCAGAAGTATTACCACAAGGCAACCTACCAAACCCCATTCTTCACCTATAAGCGTAAATATAAAGTCGTTGTGTCCCTCAGGCACACCTGCCGACTGGGTTAGCGTTCCCTTAAGATAGCCTTGTCCGAACCAGCCGCCGTTAGCAAGCGCTACACGGCCGCGGTATTGTTGATAACCTGCACCTTTAATATCGGCTTCAATATTAAATATACTCCAAAGTCGTGTGCGTTGGTCATCGTTCATTACAAAGAAATATATAAACGGCGAAGCCACTATAACTCCTGATAAAGCAATAAGAAAATACCTAAGACGGACGCCCGCAGCGTACATCATACCCAGCGCCATAATTATAAATACAAGTGCCGTACCGTCGTCACCCTGAAAGTGTATGAGCACAGCAGGTGTAAAGGCATGCGCACAAACAAGCAGTAGGTGTTTAAGTTCGTTTATATGCTCCTTAACGGCCGAAAGATGCGCCGAAAAGGTGATTAAAAACATAACCTTTAAAAGTTCGGACGGTTGAAATGAAATACCAAAGATATAAAGCCACGCTTTATCGTCGGTGCCGGGTGGAGCGTATCCAATAAAAAAGGTTAATATTACAGGGATTAAACCTACGGCTGCAGCCAACGGCCAAAACTTAATAATTTTAGAAAAGTCGAACAACGAAATAACCACCGCCGCAGTAATGCCTAAAAGCATAGCCGCTAACTGAGTGAAAAAATCGCTGTAAGAACCTGTATGGCGTGTTGCCGACAATACCGAAAAACAACCAAACGTAGTTGAAAAAATACAGAGAATAAACATTACTTTGTCACATTCTCTTATATAGTCGGCTATTCGTCCAAAAATTTTCATTGGTGCTCACCTCTCTTCAAAAACATTATATTTTATACGCAATATATTTTCAAGTAAATGTTTGCTATTTGGCAAAAATATGATATAATATTCTTAAAATATTATATCAAGGGAAGTTGATTATATGTTAACAGATATTGAAATTGCTCAGGGCGCCCAAATGAAACCGATTAGTGAAATCGCAGACTTGCTCGGCATTGATAACGACAGTCTTGAACACTACGGCAAATACAAGGCAAAAATTTCAGAAGAATTTATTGAAAAAACAAAGAACAATAAAGACGGTAAACTTATTCTTGTTACCGCTATTAACCCCACCCCTGCAGGTGAAGGCAAAACCACTACATCGGTAGGTCTTGGACAGGCTATGAAGCATATTGGCAAAAACGCCGTTATCGCGCTTCGTGAGCCGTCACTCGGACCCGTTTTCGGTATTAAGGGTGGTGCCGCAGGCGGCGGTTACTCTCAGGTTGTACCGATGGAGGATATTAACCTTCATTTTACAGGTGATATGCACGCCATTACTTCAGCAAACAACCTTTTGTGCGCCTTGCTTGATAACCACTTACAGCAGGGCAACGTTTTAGGCATTGACCAACGTCGTATAGTTATTAAGCGTTGTCTTGATATGAACGACCGCGCCCTTCGTTTTGTAAACGTAGGCCTTGGCGGCAAGATCAACGGTGTACCGCGTGAAGACGGCTTTATCATCACCGTTGCAAGTGAAGTTATGGCAATTCTCTGCCTTTGCAAAGACGTAGATGACCTAAAAGAAAGACTTGGCAAAATACTTGTAGGTTATACATATTCGGGCGAACCCGTATTCGCTAAAGACCTTAAGGCCGAGGGTGCTATGGCTGCTCTTCTTAAAGATGCCATTAAGCCAAACCTCGTACAGACACTCGAAAACACACCCGCAATTATGCACGGCGGACCTTTCGCAAATATTGCCCACGGTTGTAACTCGGTAAGAGCAACTAAACTTGCCCTTAAACTTGCCGACTACTGCATTACCGAGGCAGGCTTCGGTAGTGACCTCGGCGCCGAGAAGTTCCTTGACATTAAGTGCCGCACCGCAGGTCTTAACCCCTCTTGTATCGTAATCGTTGCTACAGTTCGTGCACTTAAATACAACGGTGGTGTTGCCAAGGCAGATTTAGTAAACGAAAATCTCGATGCACTTAAAAAGGGTATCGTAAACCTCGGCGCACACATTGATAATATGCAAAAGTATGGCGTGCCGGTAGTTGTTGCTATCAACCGCTTCTTGTCTGACAGCAAGGCAGAACTTGACTTTATTGCCGACTACTGCCGTGAGCGTGGCGCCGATTTTGCACTTTCTGACGTGTTCGCAAATGGTGGCCTTGGCGGTGTTGAACTTGCAAATGCAGTTGTTGCCGCTTGTGAGAAGCCGTCGAACTTCGCGCCCGTTTACGACCTTAACCTCTCAATTCAGGATAAAATTAAGGCTATTGCTACTACAATTTACGGCGCAAGCGGTGTGAACTTTACCGCTTCGGCACTTAAGAATATTGCTGAAATTGATAAGATTGCAACCGACATTCCCGTATGTATTGCTAAAACCCAATACTCATTGTCGGACAACCCTGCCTTACTTGGTCGCCCCGAAGGCTTTGAGATTACCGTACGTGAAGTTAAACTCTCTAACGGTGCAGGCTTTGCTGTTGCGCTTACAGGTGATATTATGACCATGCCGGGTCTACCCAAAGCACCTGCCGCTAACAACATCGACGTAACTTCCGACGGCAAAATAGTAGGTTTATTCTAATGAAAACCTTTATAACAAATTCACCCGAAGAAACCGAAGCCGTTGCACTGAAATTAAGTGATGTTCTTTGCGGCGGCGAGGTTATTGCTTTTCGCGGTGATTTAGGCGCAGGTAAAACCTGCTTTACCAGAGGGCTTGCCAAAGGACTTGGATATAACGGCAACGTAACCTCACCAACTTTTGCGATAGTTAATGAGTATCTTGGTGGTAAATTCAATATTTACCACTATGATATGTACCGCATTGAAGGTTGGGAAGACCTTTATTCGACCGGATTTTTTGATTACAAAGACTTAGGTGGCATAATCGTTGCCGAGTGGAGTGAAAACATTGAAGGCGCACTTGATAATGACACGATTTACGTCCTAATAGATAAACTCGGTGACAACCAAAGAAAAATTACGATTTCGGGGGTAGATTTACCTTGAAAATATTAGCGGCAGAATGTTCTGCGGTTTCGGCATCCTGTGCCTTGACCGATAACGGCAAAACCATTGCCACATCCTTTGTTAATTTAAAACTTACCCACTCGCAAACGCTGCTACCTATGATAAAGGCTATGCTCGACTCTGCAAAAACCGATATAAAGGATATTGACGGTTTTTGTATATCATCGGGACCTGGCTCGTTTACGGGTATTAGAATTGGTATTAGTGCCGTAAAGGGTATGGCAGCACCGGAGAAAAAACCTTGTGTGGGTGTTTCTACGCTACTTGCCATGGCATACAACTATGCCGATACCGACTGTATTGCTTGCTGCGTAATGGATGCGCGTTGTTCACAAGTTTATAACGCCATGTTTCGAATAGAAAACGGCGTCATAACAAGACTTTGCGATGACCGCGCGCTTCTTTGCGAAGAATTAGCAAAAGACATTAAAGAAAATTACAGTGGCGAAAAAATAATTGTTATAGGCGACGGAACGTCCTGTTTTGCACCCTTTGCCGATGATTTAAACGTCATCCTTTCACATCCGTCACGTCGTTTTCAAACAGCGGAAGGCGTAGCACAGGCGGCATATAACGACTTTTTATGCGGCAACACAACGCCGCCCGAACAACTTTTACCAACCTATCTCAGACTGCCGCAAGCAGAACGAGAATTAAAAGCTAAAAAAGGGGACATATAAAATGAAAATTGCAATTGGTTGCGACCATGGCGGTCTTGAACATAAGAATGCCATCGTAGAACATTTAAAGGAACGCGGATTTGAAATTATTGATTTTGGTATCTACGAGCAAAAATCGGTAGATTATCCTGAAATAGCACTTAAAGTAGCAACCTGCATAGCAACAGGCGAAGCTGAGCGTGGCTTTTTGGTTTGCGGCACAGGTATTGGTATGTCACTTGCCGCTAATAAAGTAAAAGGTATTCGTGCCGCCGCTTGCAGCGAGCATTTTTCAGCAAAATACACCCGCCTGCACAACAACTCCAACATTCTCTGTCTTGGCGGCAGAGTTATAGGTGTTGGCACTGCACTCGAACTTGCCGACCTATTTGTTGATACAGAATTTGAAGGCGGCAGACACAGCCGACGTGTAGATATGATTACTGATATTGAAAACAATAAATAATTTTCGGAGGTTATTTTTATGAATAAAAACGTTTTTATTATGGACCACCCTCTAATTCAACACAAACTAACCATTCTTCGTGACGAGCGCACAGGTTCTAAGCAATTCCGCGAACTTGTAAGTGAAATTGCTACACTTATGTGTTTTGAAGCAACACGCGACCTACCTTTAAAGGACGTTAAAACAAAAACTCCCCTTACCACTGCAACAACCAAGGTGCTTGCAGGTAAAAAAATGGCATTCGTACCGATTTTACGTGCCGGTCTTGGTATGGTTGACGGTGTATTAAGCCTTATCCCGTCGGCTAAGGTTGGCCACATCGGTATGTACCGCGACCCCGAAACACATACCCCCGTTGACTATTACTGCAAATTGCCTGCCGACCTTAACGAGCGCGACGTATTTGTATTAGACCCGATGCTCGCTACCGGCGGTAGTGCTATTGATGCTGTATCACGCATTAAAGAATTTAACCCCAAGCGCATTAAATTTATGTGCATCATCGCTGCACCCGAGGGCGTTGAAGCATTCACAAAGGCTCATCCGGACGTTGACGTTTACTGTGCAGGTCTTGATGAGAAATTAAACGACCACTGTTATATTTTACCCGGTCTCGGCGACGCAGGCGACCGTATCTTCGGCACAAAATAAGGAGTTATATATGAACATTTGGCACAACATAAACCCTAAAAGAATTAATCCAAGGGATTTTATTGCCGTAATTGAAATTGAAAAAGGCAGTAAGTGTAAGTATGAGCTCGATAAGGAAACGGGTATATTGATTCTTGACCGTATTTTGCACACATCCACCCACTACCCCGCTAACTACGGCTTTATTCCAAGAACCTATGCCGACGACCTCGACCCACTTGACGTGCTTGTGCTTTGTTCTGAACAGTTAAAACCAATGACGTCGGTTCGTTGTTACCCAATCGGTGTAATCTCTATGATAGATAACGGACGTTGTGACGAAAAGATAATCGCCATACCTTATAATGACCCAACTTATAATTGTTATAAGGATATTGACGAATTACCAAGGCACATCTTTGACGAAATGAAACACTTTTTTACCGTCTATAAAGAACTCGAGGGCAAGGAAACCGCCGTTAATGAGGTTAGCGGCAGAGCCGTTGCTGAAAAGATAATCGAGGGCGCTATTGACGGCTATATTGAAAATTATTGTAAATAAGGGCAAGAATATGGAGCAAAATATTAATTTCAATTCCGAAGAAATTGTGTTGACCCTCAGTGTTATGAGTGACATACACATAAGCGGCAGTTGGGGTATCGAAAGAAGCGAACATTTTTTTAAAAACGCGCTAAATTTTGCAAACAAAGCGGCGTCAAATAAAATTGACGCCTTTTTGTTTACGGGTGATTTTACCGACTCTATGAATTCAAAGGCAAACGTTAACGGCGCCGGTCTTTCAGCAGAAGAATTTGAAGCAAAAAAAGCGGCTCAAAATAAAATTGAATTTGAAATACTGCGCCGTTGCTTCTCGGAAGAAATAGACAAGGACGCCGAGATTATATACTGCCTTGGCAATCACGACAGTATAAATTGCAACAATACAGAGCGTTTCATCACCGAATTTTCCTCACGCGATACAGTTGGCGACAACAAGAATTTTGACCGTATGTACCGCACCGATACCGATTTGGAAGCACTTCACAAGGGTATGCGCCACTGCGTATATAAAGGCTATCATTTCCTCTGTATTGATATGGCAAATGATAACACAGACTCTATAGCATTTTTAAAGAGAAATCTTGACGAAATTATTGCAAAAGAACCTGACAAGTACGTATTTATTTTGCACCACTGCAAAACACCCGATATGAATTATGCTTCAAATATGTGGGGCACGAATTATGAGTTGCACGAACTGCTTAAAAACTATCCGCAGGCTATACTTTTTGCAGGGCATAAGCACTGTGCCCTACACAATGAGCGAAGCATAATGCAACGCGAATATACGTCGGTTGAGGCTTCTTGCGTAAGTTACATTAAGATTGACTGCGTAAAGCAACCCGAAAACGTTACACACAGTATGGGTTACCAGTGTTCTCAAGGCCTACTTGTAGAACTTGATAAATCGGGCAATATGCGCATAACTCGCCTCGATTACGCTCAACACGTAAAAATCAAAGAGCCGTGGATTCTCGCGCACCCAAATGAAGATAAATCGCACCTGAAAACATATACCGACGAACGTCGCACTATATCGGAGCCACCACAATTCGGTGAAAATTTTGGACTTCAGGTTTCGCCGACAGAAAACGGCACCCTTATAAGTTTTAATCAGGCAAAACACGACGATATGCCCTACCGTTACGAAATAGCGATAACCGACTATAACGGCAACCGCGAAACCTTTTATTTATCGTCACTATTTTGTTATTACCCCTCACTTAACGATATACCCAACAGCGTTTGGGCAAATATCGATTACGATTGTTCAAAAATTTACACACTAACGGTTACGCCACAGGACGTATGGTATAATAGCGGCAAATCCGTGACGTACTATTTTTAAACAAACAATAAATACGAGGTGATAATATGGGTCTTAATCTTAACTTTAATCCCGATGAAACCGTTTTAACTCTCAGCGTTATGAGCGACGTACACGTTAGCGGCAGTTGGGGTGTTGAAAGAAGTGAAAAGGTTTTGCGCAAGGCGCTTAAATATGCAAACGAAGTAGCGCCTAATAAAATTGACGCCTTTCTTTTTGTTGGCGATTTTACCGACTGTATGAACTCAAAGGGCAACGTTTTTGTGGGCAACGGCTGGCCTGACGACTATGACGAGGCTAAGGCGTGTCAGTCAAAAATGGAGTTTGGCATTTTAAGACGTTGCTTCCAAGAAGAAATAGACAAGGATGCCGAGATTATATATTGCCTTGGCAATCACGACAGTATAAATTGTAACAATACAGAGCGTTTTATCACTGAATTTGCCTCACGCGACGAGGTTGGCGATAATAAGAATTTCGAGCGTATGTATCGCACCGACACCGATTTAGAGGCGCTTCACAAGGGTATGCGCCACTGCGTATATAAAGATTATCACTTCTTATGTGTCGATATGGAAAACGACCGAACCGAGATGGTGGAGTTTTTAAAGAAAAATCTTGACGAGATTGTCGCCGTCGACCCCGACCGTTACATCTTTATTTTGCACCACTGCAAAACACCCGATATGAACTATGCCTCTAACCTTTGGGGTAACAATCCCGAACTGCACGAACTGCTTAAAAACTATCCGCAAGCGGTTTTGCTTACAGGGCATACACATTCCCCGCTTCAAAACGAACGCAGCATTATGCAACGCGACTACACCTCGGTTGAGTGTTCATCGGTAAGTTGTATTACCGAGAGTTGTGGTGGGCACCTTGAAAACGTTACCCACGCCATGACCTATCAGGCGTCACAAGGCTTACTTATTGAGCTTGATAAAACGGGCAATATGCGAATCACCCGCCTTGATTACCACCACAACCGCATAATTAAAAAGCCTTGGCTGTTTAAAAGACCATGCGGCAATAAGGTTCAACTTCGTGACCACACCGAAGGTCGCCGTTTTGCCTTTGACCCACCTGAATTCCCCGAAAATTTTGCACTACAGGTTTCACCCGTGACAAACGGCACTTTTATAAGTTTTACACAGGCAAAACATGACGATATGCCCTATCGTTATGAAATAAAAATCGCCGACTACAACGGCAAAACTGATATATTCTATTTTTCTTCACTATTCTGCTATTATCCATCAATTGAAGATATGCCACGCAGTCTTTCGGCTACGATTGATTATGATTATTCGAAAATTTACTCGGTAACCATTACCCCGCAAGATTCGTGGTTTAATAGCGGTAAACCTGTAACAAGATATTTTTAATTTATATTAGTCTTCAAAACATAAAAACACCCGATAACGCTAACGCGTATCGGGTGTTTTTCACTATTCATCTTTGCCGCAGCAGCGTTTGTATTTTTTGCCCGATCCACAAGGACAAAGTGCATTTTTGCTAACAACACCTTTACCTCGTACGGTGTTACCCTTGTTATCGCCTGTGCCAACTTCTTCGGCAACTTTTTCGCGCTTAATGGGCTCTTGTTCCTTTATAGCCATTGATAAAACGTATTTTGCGGTTTGTTCACGTATGCTTTCGGTCATAGCAGCAAACATATCATAACCTTCGTTACGATACGCAACTATCGGGTCGTGTTGACCGTATGCACGTAGTCCTATGCCGCGGCGCATTTCATCCATAGCGTCAATATGCTCCATCCAATTAGTATCAACCGCACGGAGAAGTACGTATCTTTCCATATCACGAACAACCGATTCGCCATACTGCTTCTCTTTAGCCTCATATATATCGAGTGCCTTTTGTTTAAGCATATCGGCAACATCAACTACCGAAGTGTTGGCGAGTGTATATGTGTCCAAATTAAGGTCATCGTTTGTAGTAAGCCAACCGTTTGTGTAACGTTTTAAGCCGTCTAGATTCCAATTGTCGTGAATCTGTTCATCATTAAGGAAATTGGCAACGGCCGCATCAATGGTACTGTTAATCATTGAAATTACGCTTTCCTTAACGTTTTCACCATCAAGCACCTTGTTGCGTTGTGCATAAATAAGTTCACGTTGTTTATTCATAACGTCATCATATTCAAGCACGTTTTTACGTGATGCAAAGTTGCGGCTTTCTACCCTTTCTTGTGCATTCTCAATAGCATTTGTAAGCATCTTAAATTCAAGCGGCATATTCTCATCCATATTGAGCGCTTCCATCGTGTTATATATACGCTCGCCGCCGAAAATACGCATAAGGTCATCTTCAAGACTGATAAAGAACTGTGTGCAACCGGGGTCGCCTTGACGACCTGCACGTCCGCGCAACTGGTTATCAATACGTCGTGATTCGTGACGCTCTGTACCAATTATTTTAAGACCGCCTGCATTTCTTACCTGCTCGGCCTCAGGTGCAATTTCTTTTTTAAATTGGTCATTAAGACGTCTGAAATCTTCTCTTGCCTTAATTATGTTCTCATCGTCTGTTTCGCCAAAACCTGTAGCCTCTAAAATCATTTCTTCGCTAAGGCCCATATGTCTGAGTTCTGCCTTGGCTAAATATTCGGCATTACCGCCAAGCATAATATCGGTACCACGGCCTGCCATATTGGTGGCTATGGTAACGGCACCGAGTTTACCTGCCTGAGCAATAATCTCGGCTTCTTTTTCATGATGTTTTGCATTGAGTACGTTATGCTTTATACCACGGCGTTTTAACATTGCGCTTAAAAGTTCAGACTTTTCAATTGTAACTGTACCAACAAGCACAGGTTGACCCTTTTCGTGAGCCTCTAAAACCGACTCGATTACGGCACCGAATTTAGCCTTTTCAGTCTTGTAAACTACGTCACCGAGGTCCTTTCTTAAAAGCGGTTTGTTGGTGGGTATTTCAATAACGTCAAGTTTATAAATCTCGCGAAACTCAACCTCTTCGGTCATAGCCGTACCGGTCATACCCGAAAGTTTGTTATATAAACGGAAGAAGTTTTGGAAGGTAATGGTCGCGAGTGTTTTTGACTCGTTGGCAACCTTTACGCCTTCTTTAGCCTCAATGGCTTGGTGAAGTCCCTCGTTGTAACGGCGTCCATACATTAAACGACCCGTAAATTCATCAACGATAATTACTTCGCCGTCTTTTACAACGTAATCAACGTCGCGCTTCATAATACCATAGGCACGTATTGCCTGGTTTACGTGGTGAGAAATGGTCATGTTTTCGGTGTCGTTGAGATTTTCAATACCGAAATACTGCTCGGCCTTTTTAACACCCGAAGCGGTTAAGGTACAACTTTTTGCTTTTTCGTCAACAACGTAGTCGCCGTCGAAGTTCTGCTCTTCATCAGTTGCTTTAGTGTTAGCCTCAACAACCTTATTCATTTTAAGGGTCTTAGCAAAGGCATTCGCCTTTACGTATAAATCGGTCGATTTGTCACCCTTGCCCGAAATAATAAGCGGTGTTCTCGCTTCGTCAATTAGAATCGAGTCAACCTCATCGACAATAACAAAGTTGTGGCCGCGTTGAACACGCATTTCTTTATAAACCGCCATGTTGTCACGCAGATAGTCAAATCCCAACTCGTTATTGGTACAGTAGGTAATATCTGCATTGTATGCCGCCTGCTTATCCGCATGCTCCATACCGTGAACGATAAGACCAACGGTGAGACCTAAAAATCTATAAAGTTTACCCATCCACTCTGAGTCACGCTTGGCAAGATAATCGTTAACCGTAACGATGTGAACGCCCTTACCTGTAAGAGCATTAAGATATGCAGGCAAGGTAGCAACCAATGTTTTACCTTCACCTGTCTTCATTTCACTGATACGTCCCTGATGAAGAACGATACCGCCCAAAATCTGAACGGGGAAATGGCGCATACCGAGAACTCGTCCGCTCGCTTCACGACATACTGCAAATGCCTCAGGTAGAATATCGTCAAGGGTCTCACCCTCGGCAAGTCGCTTTTTAAACTCGTCAGTTTTGGCTCGTAATTGCTCGTCGGTAAGTTTTGAACAATATTCATCAAAGGATAAAACCTTTTGCTGAATAGGATAAATTCTCTTTAATTCTTTTTCACTGTAATTTCCAAATAGTTTTTTAAATAAACCCATTTTAATACCTCTTTAAATAGACTACCTTTTATTATACATTATTTTACACGAAAAATAAAGTACTTATAGTCGATAATATCCGTCTTCGGCATAAATGCCGCTTGAAAGGTGAATTTCACCGTCGGTAGTTATAAAGACCGCCTCTACACCGTCGGTGTTATTTATAAGTTGTTTTGCCTGCTCGAGTCCTAAAATTAAGCAACATGTAGAAAGTGCGTCAGCTTCGGTGGGGTCTTCACATATAATGGTTGCCGAAACCAAATCACTCTCTACAGGATATCCTGTTTTTGTGTCTAAGATATGATGATATTTCTTACCATCAACCGTTATATATCTTTCATATGTGCCGCTTGTTACAACGGCGGTATTTTTCACCTTAAGGGTAGCACTAACACCCTCGCCAAAAGGATTTTTTATACCGACGTTATAATAATCGTCACCCATTACAACAACGTTGCCGCCAAAATTAACAACGGCATCTTTAACGCCTTTGGATTTTAAATACTCTACCGCTTTTGATGAAACATATCCCTTTGCAATTCCACCCAAATCAATTTGTGTGCCGCCAAGGTCTACTGTATTGCCGTCGATTTTTATTTTTTTATATCCGACAAACTTAAGCGCATTTTTTATTGCATCGGCGTCAGGCAGCGTCTCACCCTTAAAATCCCAAAGCGACGACACACTGCAAATCGACACGTCGAATTTGCCGTCTGTTTTTTTAGAATATTGGAGTGCTTTTGCCAAAAGCAAGGCAAGGTCGTCGCCCACTTCACCTTTGCCCGACACGTTTAGTTTATAAACCTGTGACTCACTATCGGTGCGCGAGAGCATTTTTTCGTAAGTGCGACAGTAATTAAGGGTATCGTTAAGTATACCCTTATCACTTACCGCTTCGATATTAACTACCGTATCCATCATAAACGCGGTAGCAGAATTTGTTTTTTGTACGCATCCGCTAAGTAAAACTAACGAGCAAACGGTACCTAAAATTAAAATTTTTCTCATAAATAAAGTATAACATTATTTTATTGCCTTGTAAAGAAATTAAAATTGTGGTAATATTGTAATTGGTGGATTATATGATTAAAAAAAATGATATAATTATTTGTGTTATAGTTGCGATTTTTTGTATTTTCTCGGCTGCTTTAATTTTTTCTCTTCGCGGTACACCCGCAAAAGTTATTATTTCGCAAGATAATACCATTTTGCACAAAGTATCACTTTATGAGAACCGTGAAATCAAACTTCCTCATAATACTGTTGTTATTGAAAACGGTGTAGTGTTTATAAGTGAAGCCGACTGCAAAAATCAAATCTGTGTAAACACACCAAAAATTTCAAAAGATGGTGAGCAAATAATTTGTTTGCCCAACCGAGTTATTGTTGAGGTGAGCGAATGAAAACAAAAAGACTCGCTTTATACTCAATGCTTGTAGTTGCATCTTTAGCTTTTTCATATTTTGAAACCTTTATACCCACGTCTGCTTTGTTGCCCGGTTTTAAATTAGGGCTTGCAAATTTGATAATTTTATTATTGTTATCACACGATGATATAAAGGGCGCCTTTGCCGTTAACGCCACACGAATTGCGCTGGCTTCTTTGCTTTTTGGCACACCTTTATCGTTTTTATTCTCACTTTTAGGCGGTACGTTATCTACAGCGATAATGTTCTTTGCAAAGAGAATCAAAGACGTCTCTTATTTTGGAATAGGTGTTTTAGGTGGCGTAGCCCATAATATCGGACAACTTATTATGGCGGTAATAACCTTTAAAACCTTTTCGGTATTAACGCTTACACCGTGGCTAACACTTTTAGGTGCTCTCTGCGGTGCGGCAACAGGTTTTATCGCCCTGTTGCTTACAAAAAATAAACATATAAACAAACTTTTCATAAAGTAAGGAGTTGCTACTATGTGCGGATTTGTAGGTTTTACAAATCACATAA
The DNA here is from genome assembly GCA_017436255.1 of Clostridia bacterium. Taxonomy (GTDB): domain Bacteria; phylum Bacillota; class Clostridia; order Oscillospirales; family Acutalibacteraceae; genus SIG565. The sequence continues at coordinate 18,334 of JAFSDK010000001.1, read as the reverse complement.
AGGATGATGGAACCGTATTGACGAGTATGATGGACAAAATCGTTCATCGCGGACCCGACTCACACGGTAAATTTATTGACCAAAATATGTGTATGGGCTTCAGACGTTTAAGCATTGTTGATATTAACGACGGTGACCAACCGATGTTTAATGAAGATGATACACTTGTGCTCACCTTTAACGGCGAAATTTATAACCACATGGAAATTCGCGAAAAATTAATCGAAGCCGGTCACACCTTTAAAACCAACCACTCCGATAGCGAAGTTTTGCTTCATGGTTACGAAGAATATGGTGCAGATTTAGTGCCGATGCTTCGTGGTATGTTCGCCTTTATCATCTACAACCGCAAAGACGGCAGTATATTTGGTGCGCGTGATATGTTTGGTATCAAACCGCTTTATTACACCACCATGGGCGATACCACAATGTTCGGTAGCGAAATTAAGTCATTCATTTGCCATCCTGATTTTAAAAAGGAACTTAATGAAGATGCACTCGCGCATTACCTTTCTTTCCAATATTCACCGACTGTTGAGACCTTCTTTAAGAACGTATTTAAGTTGCCGCCTGCACATTATTTCACCTTTAAGGACGGCAAAATGGAAAGAACACGCTATTTCCGTCCCAACTTCTCAGCCGAAGACGGCTCACTTGACTATTATTCTGATAAAATCGATGAGGCCATTCGTGAGAGCGTTGCGGCACACAAAATTGCCGACGTTCCCGTTGGCTCATTCCTTTCAAGCGGTATTGACTCAAGTTATATTTCCGAAGCCGCCAAGGTTGATAAAACCTTTACAGTAGGTTTTGAAAGTCCTGACGGCAACCGCTATAACGAGATTGAGTTTGCTAAGAAATTTGCCGACACAATAGGTGTTGAAAACATAAGCAAGGTTATCACCCCCGAAGAATATTGGGGCACATTTGCAAAGATTCAGTACCATATGGACGAGCCGTTGGCAGACCCTGCCGCTATCGCACTTTATTTCGTATCAAAATTAGCGCGCGAACACGTTAAGGTAGTTATGTCGGGCGAAGGTGCTGACGAATTGTTTGGCGGTTACAGAATTTATCAAGAGCCAATTACACTCACCGCATACGATAAGTTGCCATTCTTTATTCGTCGCGCAGTTAGTAAAACGTGTGAGTTTTTACATCTGCCCAAAAAGTACGGCATAAATTATCTTATCCGTCGCGGCAAAACAATTGAGGAACGCTTTATCGGTAACGCTAACATCTTTAGCGTTAAGGAAAGAAATAAGATATTGCTTGTAGGCCACGATGCCGCAGAACCGCAAATTCTCTGCAAAAAGTTTTATGATGAGGTTGCAGATAAAGACACCGTTACAAAAATGCAGTATCTCGATATCAATATGTGGCTTATGGGTGATATCCTTCTTAAAGCCGATAAGACAAGTATGGCAAACTCTCTTGAATTGCGCGTACCATTCCTTGACAAGAGGGTTATGGAGTTGGCAGAAAAAATCCCCGTTAAATGTCGCGTAAACACCAAAACTACAAAACTTGCTTTGCGTAAAGCGGCAGAAAAAACTCTACCCAAACTAACCGCAGAAAAGGATAAACTAGGCTTCCCCGTACCGATTCGTGTGTGGCTAAAGCAGGATGAATATTACGCAATCGTTAAGGATTCATTCACAAGCGAAAACGCTAAAAAATTCTTTGATACCGAAAAACTAGTAGCACTTCTTGACCGTCACAAATCGGGCAAAGAGGATGTGAGTCGTAAAATCTGGACCGTTTACACCTTCCTTGTTTGGTATAATCAGTATTTTTAATTGATAAAATAAATTATTCCTTTTTGGCAACAATAGTTGTAAAAGGGGGATGAATTATGAGCAAGGACACTATTTCAAGTTTCGCAAAAGGTGCGCTTACCGGTATGATCGCCGGTGTGGCACTGCTAGGTGTAGGTAAAATGGCAATGGATAATAACAAAAACCTCTCAAAAGGTTCTACCAAAGCCATGAAAGCGGTTGGCGATTTTGTTGACGGTATTCAAACAATGTTTCATTAAAAAAGTGGACTTTCGAAGCGTTCACATAGGGAGAAATTGGTTTTGGACTAAAAAAACGCCCTATGTCTTTGCCTTAAACCTTGGAATACGCCAGTGTATCTGCGGTTTTTCGGCTTCGATAATAGAACAATTTTTAAAATTACAAAACTGCACGCACCCGAAGAAGATGAATTTTTAGTGGGATAACAGACGAAAAAGCACGGTAATGCTTACGCATACCGTGCTTTTTAACACATTAGACCGCAAAAAATCACACGTTATTTCTTTTTAAACACAGTAACGGTGCGGGATGGCAGATAACACTTAAATCCGCCCTCGTGTGACTCATAAACGTACTCGGTATCGACCCTATTAAAGCCGCCGAAGCGTGACTCATCACTCGATAAAATCGCTTTGTATTTTCCTGTAAATGCGGTTGGCACGGGATAATCACTAAACGATTTTTCGGGGTGGAAGTTAAAGGCAAAACACAAACTACCCACCGAATAAATTATAACCTTATCGTCATTGTGGATAAGCCCTAACTCTGCTTTTTTAGATAGCAACCGTTCTTTGCGAAGCAGCGAAATCATCGCTTTGTCAAACTCGCGAAGTTGGCCGTAACGTAAATCGGGGTTATCGGCAAGACTCCATTGGCGGCGGCAATAGTGATAACTCCAACCGTTGCCTTCACGTGGGAAATCTATCCACTCGGGGTGACCAAACTCATTGCCCATAAAGTTAAGATAACCCTCACCCGCCAGCGATGCGGTAATTAGCCTAATCATTTTATGAAGCGCAACACCGCGGTCGATTATCATATTTTCGCCCTTGTTCATACCGTAATACATTTCCTTATCACACAGTCTGAACATTATGGTCTTATCGCCCACAAGCGCCTGGTCGTGCGACTCGCTGTAACCTATATTTTTTTCTTTAGGTCGACGGGAATTAAGTTCCCACCACAGCGTGTCCATATTCCAGTTTTCGTCGCTGTTTTCCTTTATCATCTTTATCCACAAATCAGGCACGCCCATTGAAAGACGGTAATCAAAGCCTATACCACCGTCTGCAATTTTTAGGCACATACCCGGCATACCCGACATATCCTCGGCTATAGTAAGTGCCTTTGGATTATATGAGTGTATCAGTTCATTTGCAAGCTGCAAATATGTGACCGCCTCGGTATCGGTATTAAGTGAAAAATACATATCGTAATTACAAAATGCACTGCCGAGCCCGTGGTCGTGATAAAGCATTGAGGTAACACCATCAAAACGAAAGCCGTCAAAGTGGTAAACCGACATCCAAAACTTTAGGTTTGATAGAAGGAAGTGTAAAACCTCGTTTTTGCCGTAATTGAAAAGTTTTGTATCCCACGCCGAATGATTACCCTTTGCGCCCGCATGGAAAAACTGATACTCGGTGCCGTCAAACATATTAAGTCCCTCAAGGGTGTTTTTAACGGCGTGTGAATGAACGACATCAAGCAGTACGGTTATACCCATTCTGTGCGCAGTGTTTATAAGCTCCTTTAAATCTTTGCCACTGCCGTAGCGTGATGATGCAGCAAAGAAATTCGACACCTGATAACCGAACGAGCCGTAGTAAGGATGCTCCATTATCGCCATTATCTGAATTGTATTGTAGCCGAGTTTTTTAATGCGCGGCAATACGTTGACCGTAAACTCTCTGTATGAGGCTACCTTATAATCCTCACTTGCCATACCTATATGACACTCATATATATACGGCGTTGCCGCTATTCTGTGATTGTGGTCGGTCCATTCAAAATCGTCATATAATACGTCGTCAACCTCTGCACACCAAATAAAGTTTTCGGGGTCTTGAACAACCCGTGTTGCGTAGGTTGGTATGCGACGAAGCGTTTCACCGTTATGAATAACAATGGCCTGCACCTTTTGGCCTACTCTTAACGTATCCTTGCCGTCAAGTTTAATTTCAAAAACGCCGTTTTCCAAACGAGTCATTTCGTTTGCATATATATCCCAATTATTAAAGTCGCCCGTAAAGTACATTTTTTCGGCGGCGGGTGCCCATTCACGATAAACCCAACCTTCGTTTGTTGGGTGGATACCAAAATATTTGTATCCTTCGGCAAAGTCGGTAATATCCGCGTCGCCTAACAATTCTTTTCTTTTGTTTACATAATTATCCATTCGAAGTTGCAGATCTTCCTCGTATGGTTTTAAATATGGGTCTATTTTTAAAATTTTTAAGCTCATGGTCGCCCCCCCTTTTTTATATTATAACACTTTTTATATTATATATCAAATTTGTCTTGTATTTTAGCATATTTAGGCTTATTATACAAGTAATATTATTTTCGGGAGGTTCCCTTATGGAAAAATTCGCCGCTTTCAAGTTTATGCCACCTATACCGCTTGGCAAGGATGGCACGCGTGTTTCTGACTGTGAGGCGCCTGTAAAACGCACCCTTTCAACCTATCTTAAGTTGGTTTAATTTAATAAAACATATAAAACACCCGATACCAATGGTATCGGGTGTTTTTGTGTTACAACTATGCTCTTTCACCTTTGCTTTCGTCCTTATTGAAATACACTTCTAACTGGTCAATTGTGAAACTTCTTTTTACAAACATTACAACACAGTAATCGTCAACCACGGTAATATCGTCGGGGACGGATTCGTGGGTAAAATTTTTATCTTTAAATCGTTCGCAATCCATTCCGGTTACCTCTAAATTGTCAAAATATATCGTAAAACGATAGTCTTCCTGTTCGTTGGTCTTAACTATATAAAAATCTTCAATATACATACTCGTTACAAAACCGGCCTTGTTAAGACTGTTTGAACTGTCTGCATTCCAGGACTTATTATTGCAAAGACACGAATAATATTTATCACCCTTTTTAAAGGTTATCATGTCTTCTAAATTATTCTGAGTATACACAACCTCAACCAAACCCGTGCCGCCGAGTTTTTTAGCCAGAAAGCCGTTTTCATTATTTAGGTTTATGGTGAAGTAGGTTACCATTGTTATGATAAAAGTCGTATTTTTATTTATTGGATAATAGCGAGTGTTCCCATCATCGAGAATTATCGTTTCCATGTTTTTATCGAATTTATACGTTTGCGAAACAGGCAGAAGCGATTTTTCCATAATTACCTTTTTTGCAGAATAATAATTTAGCATATCTATACTGCTTATTGTAAAATCATTATTCGGTTTGCTTTCAGACGGAATACTGCTGTCAACCGAAGGTGTTTTATCAGATGGAATTGAACTATGGTTGCCGCTTGAAACGTTAGAACTTACGTCGCTGCTTGTTATACCGTGATTTAACAGTTTAACTTTATCCACTGTAAAAACGGTCATAACAACAAGTGCTACGCAAAGACAAACCGCTATAGCCGTCTTAAACGCAGGATGCAGATAAATAAACTTTACGGATTCTTTGCCTTTAATATCCTCTAACTCTTTCTTATCTTTCACCTCAATCGCCTGTTGCAAAATATCTTCGTCGAGTTCGCCTAAAAGCTCAAACAACTTTTCTCCGCTTGCGTTGTCTCTCATAAAGCAATCCCCTCCTTCCTAAAAACATCTTGCAATTTATTTCGAGCTCTAAAGAGCTTAACCGAGATTCTATTTTCAGGTATTTCAAATCGTTCGGCAAGACTTGTTACCGATTCAAGATAAAAATATCGTCTTACGAACAACACCCTTGTTTCAGCATCAAGCTCTCTGACAAAATTTGATATAATTTCATTTATTTCTTCCCGTTCTACTTTGTTGTATTCTTTTTCTGTCGAATTGTCAGGGATACATTCGCACAATTCTTCAACAACAAGGGTATAACCCGAACTTCGTTTTGCCCTATTATTATATTTAAATCGATTTATGCTAATGTTTCTTGCAAGTTTACAAACATAAGCCGCGAAATTATTCGGTCTGTTGGGTGGGATAGAATTCCATACAGCTAACAAAACATCGTTTTCGCATTCGCAAATATCTTCATCATTGCTAAGTATTTGTTTTAAAATTTTTTTGTAAAGACCGCTATATTGCACCGATATCTGTGCTAAGACCGTTTCGTCGCGGTCAAACAACAGGCCTACTATTTCTTCCTGTTTGTTAGCTTGCATAAAATCCCCCCCTATTTTTTAATTAAAAAACGACTAACCCGCCGATACCCCGAGCACAAGAAAAATCATTGGTAAAATTATAAATGGTTCTGCAATCGCTGATACAAAATTTAACAATATCCGCATACCAATCAAGTTTGCAACCGACGTTCCGCCCTCTTTGATTTTAATATTTTTTAAAATATGCTTCTTATAAAGCGCATCACCGAGCAAGCCAATAAATATACACTGAACAGGTATTATCCATAAACTGTTTAATAGGATGTCTACCTGTATTTCAAACAGTTCTTTCTCTGCTGCCGCACCTTTTTTAACAACTTCAGGTGAATACCCCGCACCATACGAGTTGTATATAATCATCTGCCCGCCATCTTCAAGATACGCTTCATAAGCCGCAATATCTTCATTCAAAGCCTTCATTTCATCTATGTGTGGAATGAACAAAAGGATAGATAAAACAACCGAGAGTAACGCAAAAACAAAATACGAAATAAAAGTAATCTTATTCATTTTACGGTACAGCATCCAGTTTAATCCAAAAAACATTGCCGCCCAGTTAATATGTAAAAACCATTTTCTGCCTTCATTCTTTTTATACACATCTATATATCGGTCTGCATTTTTATCTATAAAATTTTCCCATTCTGATTGACCAATTCCATCTATAATAAAATCACTCTGCTCATTATCACACGGCAGTTTCTTCCAACAATTCTTGCAATATCCGTCCTTTAAATTACATGTTGCACCGCAATGCTCACACTGTACTGTATAGTTAGTCATAAAAATTCACCCTTGTTCATTTTAGCATAAAACTATGAAATCTGCAAAAAGATTACGGCATAATTTTACATCTGCATATATTAAGTAAACACTTACGTCAAAATATTACAGTTAAAAATAATAGTACCTGATTTTTACAAATCAGGTGCATCTTTTTATTTCTTTGCTTTTCTATCCTTAATATACCACGGTAGATATGACACCGCAAACAACAGCGTAACTGCCGCCGCCATAATAACTAAACGGAGTGCATAGTTGGGCGGAAGTATATCGAGTATCGACGGCGTATCCTCAGGGCGCGCCATAAACAGATAATTAGCACCGGGGCCCAGCATGGTATTGGCGCCATACGCTACCACCGCTAACACCACAAGGGCTATATAAGCTTTAATTGCAGACTTAATTGTTGGGCGCATTTTATGAATAAATATCATATAGAATATTGCTATGTAACCTAGCAGATGCTCAAACCAGAACTGGTAAAACCTGAATCGTGTTGGTCCTGTGTAGGAAATTACGGTTGGTGTAATGAGTGCGAAAATCGATCCTGAAAACGCCCAGAAATAGGATATATCAAATAGAGTCTGTGATTTGCCTATTAGCATATAACTTGAAAAAACCACTACCCAACCACAAACCGTTATTGGTAGGTGGTCAACAGGATTTGGTCCTAGTTCAGGCACGCCTACAAGTCGCCAGTAATATGACATTTCGCTGAGTATAAGCCAAAAAGCTAAAATATAACGATAGGTCTTCTCGTGTTTTGACTGTGCGATTTTACCCCTATTAAAATATATAAACAAAATCATTGCAAGGGCCACCAAAATCGGCACAAAATGGGCAACCGAAAAATTAACAAACTCTATCGTATCACCCGCCGAAAAAAAATAATATAAAAATTCCTTCATTTTAATCCCCCTATTTTTTGTTTATATCATATCTTATGATGCCTATTATCACTTTAACGCTTTAAGTCTATCATAAATTCGGCATTTATTCAATCTTTAAAAAACAAATCGACTATTAGGTACCAATATTTCGGTACTGTTTGGGCGTTACACCCACACACTCTTTAAATGTTTTTATAAAATATGACACATCGGAAAAACCTAAACGGTCGGATATTTCAGCAACCGACATTGTATCTTGTTGCAAATAATTTTTTGCCCTTACTATTTTACGCTCGGTGCGATATTTTGCAGGCGATACACCCGAATATTCCTTAAACAGTTTTCTAAAATAAACCTCACTTACGTTGCACATCTGCGCAATTTCATCAATTTTAAGTAACTGTTCTTCATCCGACTCAAGATAGTTTATGCCGTCCTCAATTATACTAAATTTATTGTAATAGTCTTTGCGGTAAAATTCGCTGATTTTAAAAATCAGGTCATACATAAGCGACTTGATTTTTCCTACGCAAACTATATTGGCTTCACTAAGATTAGACATCCTGTTAAATATTAACTTGTAGTTTGAATTTTCAGCATTAAAAACCTTTAAATCGTTATCAAGAACAAACGGCTCACCCTCTTTATCATAAAGCAAAAAGTTTATACCTATGGTGTTGCTGTTTTTATCCTTAAAATCATAAAATCTTACCGAGTATTCTGCATTTGCAGGCGAGTATACCACAGAACCGCTATCCGCAATAAATTTTCGTCCGTCCTTTAAAATATATTCGGCACTGCACCCGTCAAGAAACACAAGTAAATTATACTTTTTCGGGCGCCCGATACAACTAAACCTTTTAATTGTCTTCCAATACTGTTTTAGTGCGTTAATTACCGTAACGCTGTAATCATTGTCATACAGTTGGGCAATTTCGATTTCTTTCATTCGCTTCTCACCAATTTGTTTTTTACCATTATACTATGAATTCGGCGGTGTTTCAAGGCTTTTTGTTTCGAAAAATCATATTTTTGTTTCTATATTTAATACCTTTTACCATTTGCCGTTGTTATAATGGTTATGGATGGTCGAATCGCTTTTTAGGGTTTCGGCAAATTAAACTCATTATAATATAGTTAATGAACGGCTCGTTCGCGTCATTACTAAAATCTAAGGGGCTTGATTTTATGAAGAAGAAATTTACAGTTGCCGTAATTGGTTGCGGTGGCAGAGGTTGGACCTATGCTACCTTAATGCACGCAAAAGAAGAATTTGACGTAGTTTCTCTTTGCGACCTTAATCCCGAACAACTCACAAAGGTAAACGGTGCATTAAATCTACCCGAAGATTGCCTTTTTGATGATGAAGCAAAGTTCTTCGAAAAGAAAAGAGCCGATATTTTGGTAATTTCAACCAACGATGCCGAGCATGTTCGTCAGGCCGTACTCGCTATGGAAATGGGCTATGACCTTCTACTTGAAAAACCGATAAGTAACAACCGTCAAGACATTGTTAAACTTCTTGATACACAAGAAAAAACCGGTAGACAGGTTGTTGTATGCCACGTTATGCGCTATGCCGCAGGCATAAAGAAGATGGACGAAATTCTTAAAACGGGTATGCTTGGTAAACTTATTGCTATCGACCATACCGAGCGTGTTGCCTATTGGCATCAGGCTCAAGCCTACGTTCGTTTTCAGAAAATCACACCCGACAAATTCCCGACCATTCTTGCTAAATGCTCGCACGACCTTGACCTTATTCAGCACTATGCAAAATCTCGTTGTGAAACCGTTTCTTCAATCGGTAAAATTTCTCACTTCCGCAAAGAAAACACGCCCGAGGGCGCTGCCGATCGTTGCCTTGACTGTAAATACGTTGAAACCTGTACATATAGCGCCAAGAAAATCTACATCGACGGTTGGAAAAATGAAGGTTGCCCTCCGTTTATCTGGCCTTACAGCAAACTTTCTCTCAAAAATCCGACAACCGAAGAGGATATGTACGAAGCACTTAAAACCAAGGTACAGGGCGAATGTGCTTTTAAGTGCGGTGTAGAGTCTAACCCTTACGTTGTTGACCACCAGATGGTGCAAATGCAGTTTGAAAATGACGTAATAGCAAGTCTTAAAATGGTATTTGCAGGCAAACTCGGTCGCCTAATCGCCCTTTACGGTACCGAAGGCGAAATCGTTATGGACGAATTTACCGACACCCTCACCATTAAGCCGTACGGCAAGGAGATTGAGGTGATGAAGATTAGTTCCATCGACGGCGGAGGTTGGGCACATGGTGGCGGCGACGCAGGCCTTGTTGACGACCTCTACGATATACTTACGGGTGTTAAGACCGACTACACTTCACTTAGAGAATCGGTTGAAAGTCACTTAATGGGTATTGCCGCAGAAGAATCACGTCTTGACAGCGGTAAGATTGTACACGTTCACTAATATTACGAAAATAAAAAGCACTCGATAAAAATCGAGTGCCTTTTTAATTTTTTATCATTTCTTTAGAAGCATATTTTACCGGGGTTTAATATGTTTTTCTCGTCAAAAACCTTTTTAATTCCCTGCATAAGTGCTATGGGAGTGTCACCATATTGCTTCTTCATATATTCTTTTTTGGCATATCCTATGCCGTGCTCGCCCGACACAAGACCGCCCATTTTTTCGGCCATTTCGTACATACTGTCAAAGCAAACCTGCAATGTCTTTTGCCAATCTTCTTCCGAAAGGTCATCGCGGCAGATATATATGTGTAGATTTCCATCGCCCGCATGACCAAAGCTCGGTATTCTAATGCCATGTTCCTCGGCTAGAGCGTGGGTATATTTTATAAATTCATCTATTTTATTTACGGGCACAACCACGTCGCACTCATCCATCTCTGTAGTCGATGCCTTGATGGCCTCCAAAAAGGCTCCGCGCGCCGACCATACCGATTTTTTGCGCTCATCGGTGTCAACGATATAAACGTCTATTGCACCTATCTCCAAACAAAGATCTGCTACAATACGCATATCATTTTCAACCTGTTCATCACTATTGCCGTCAAACGTCAAAAGTATGTAGGCATCATTTTTAATGTCGGGGAACTTCTTGCCGAGATAATTTTCAGAGAAAACGATTGTGTCGCGCGACATATATTCAACCGCCGTAGGAATTACCTTTGAACGTATAATCTTTGGCACCGCCTCAATAGCACTGCGCCTATCTTTAAAGGGCACAAGCAAACTTATTGAAACTTTAGGCAACGGCACTAACTTTAACACCGCTTCACAAATAATACAAAGCGTACCCTCAGAACCTATTACTAAGTCCTTAAGACTGTAACCGGAACTGTTTTTGGCAACCGCACCACCCAACGTTAAAATTTCGCCATTGGGCATTACAACAGTAAGCGAACGCACGTAATCTCGAGTCACGCCGTATTTAACCGCCCTCATACCGCCTGCGTTGGTAGAAATATTACCACCTATAGTGGCAGATTTTTCACCCGGATCAGGCGGATAAAGAAACTCATTTTCTTCGGCAAAAGCGGCAAGTTCCATAAGTAAAACACCGGGTTGAACGGTAATTGTAGAATTATCCTTATCAAGTGCCAGTATTTTATTCATCTTTGTAGTTTCGAGCAGTATACCACCCTCAACCGCTACCGCAGAGCCAACAAGCCCCGTGCCGCTACCTCGTACAGTAACCGGTATGTTTCTTTCATATGCAAGTTTCATAATTTCAGATACCTGCTCGGTTGAAACAACCCGTACCAACGCCTCAGGCATTTTTTCTATACCACCAAGTTCATCGTGGGCATAATCGGTACTTATTTCCTCGCCGAAAAGTACGTCAGATTCACCGACGATTTTCTTTAAATCACTAACATCTTTTTGCGTTACCTTGTTATACATCATTGTGCCTCCTTTATAATTTCAATCCATTTTGGCACGATTTTGCTAACGTCGCCAACCACACAGTAATGTGCTACGTCAAATATCGGCGCATTAGCATCGGTGTTTATTGCTATAATACAGTCGGATGATTTCATGCCCGCAGTAAATTGAACCGCACCTGAAATACCCAAACATATAATAAGCTTTGGTTTAACTGTTCTGCCTGAAAGGCCAATTTGATGCTTAGCATCAAATATATTTTCTTCAGCAAGCGGTCTTGTGCAAGCAACTACGCCGCCAAGCAAATCGGCAAGTTCCTTTGCTGACTCACGCATAGATTCGTTCGCTGCGCCTCTGCCTATAGCAACAATTATATCAGCCTCAGAAATATCAATATCGGTAGGCTTAACCGTAGAACTCAGCACTTCAACCGATGATGCCAACATATCGGGTGTCGTTTCCATTCTAACAATTTCACCTGTTGGATTATCCACAGGCTTTGGCTCGTTAAACACCTTGTATCTAGCGGTGCAAAACTGTGGTCTTGTATTTGGTGAAATAATTTGCGCCATTATATTTCCGCCAAAAGCCGGTCTTATTTGAACCAAATCGGTATTTTCTTTCATTTCAAGCACCGTGCAGTCTGCCGTAAGTCCCGCACGTCTTCGCGCTGCAACACGTGGCGCTAACTGTCGACCAAGATTGGTTGCTCCCACCAATACCGATGATGGCTTGTATTTCTCTATAAAATCGCAAAATGCCGCCGTATACGGCTCTATTCTAAAATCTTTAAACTCAGGATTATCATACACGAACACCTTGTCAACACCATACCTCAATAGTGTTTGTGCATTTTCTTGTGTGCCACAACCTATAAGAAGAGCATATACCGGATGTCCCGTTACCTTCGCAAGTTCGTGCGCTTTGCCGATAAGCTCATATGTAACACGATGTATTTTTCCTGCCGCGCAATCAGCGTAAACACATATGCCCTTCCACAACGATTTATCAAGTGTTATTTCGTCCTCAATAAATTCAATAACACCCTCGCCCCTACGAACACAAATTTTACAGATTTTACAAGCAGAGGATATATCTAATTTATTATCTACATAAGAGATAGCGCCGAACGGACAAACCTTTATTATATTTTCGGCCTTTTCAGGCGTTAGACGATCATTATTTATAACAAGTCTTCCCATAACATATCCTCCTTATATAATCTTTTTAGCCTTGAGAAGTTCAAAAAGCTGCTCGGCTTGCGAAAGTTCGTCACCCTCAATATTATGCTTTTCATCATTTTTTGCCGGTGGAAAAATTCTTTCAACCTGCGTTGCAGAACCCATAAGTCCGTAATTATCACGATTAACGTCATCAAAATCTGCAAAGGTCAATATTTTAACCGCATCATCTTTGAGTTGTTTTTTCACCTTATAAGACGGTAACCTCGGGGTATTTATATCACCGTCAACCGAGATAAGACAAGGCAAAGTGACACTCTGTTTAACGATTTTTTCATCAAGACTTGCAGTAAGATATACCTTGCCGTCGCTAATATCATCTATTGATAAAACGTTTGATATATTAGGAATGTTAAGATATTCCGCAAGTTCTGCGCCGACCTGTGCGGTGTCGCCGTCGGTAGTCTGCTTTCCGCAAAAAATTATATCGTATTTGCCGCACTTTCTTATTCCTTGGCTGAGCGTGTATGCCGTAGCTAAAACGTCGGCGCCCGCAAACTTTCGGTCGCTAAGAACAGTACCGCCCACAGCACCCATACAAACAGTCTCCTCAATTACCGCTTTTGCTTGTGGCGGACCCATAGTAATACTTTCAACTACACCACCATATTTTTCAGTTAAACAAAGAGCCGTTTCAATGGCGTATAAATCGTAAGGATTTATCTTGCTTTGAACACCATTTCTTTTTAGTACGCCCGTAACAGGATCAACCTCTACGTTGTTTGAACCGGGAACCTGTTTAACACAAACTAAAATATTCATTGCCTTCCTCCATTTTTCATAAAAAACTTACACTTATTATAACATGTTTTATTGAATTTGGCAATAAAATAAGCTGCCCACTTTAAAAAACATTTGATTTATTTTTAAAATCACCGTGTGCAAATGTAAAAAGCGGAGTGAATTTTCACTCCGCTTGGCAGAAGCAACAACTCGTTCGCAGAACGAACTTATAAACATACTGCTTGATTTTATAATTGAAAACAATGTACCGCATACAACAAAAAAACACTCGTTAATAAACGAGTGCTTTTTTATATGTTTTTTATAACTTTTCCAACATTTCACGTGCCGTTGATGCCATTGAGGTTTCGCCACCGTTTTCTACGCAATAATTAAAATGCTCTTTAGCCTCCTCTTTCCTGTCGGTCTTACAACAAATTTCAGCTAAACTAAAACGTGCCAAAATGATATCCAAGGGTGTATTTTTTGGAAAAGATTTAATAAGTTTTTGACGGTAATATGCTTCAGCCGTCGCATAATCTCCCATTGCCTTCGCCCTATCGCATTTGGCAAGAACGTCTAACGTTGCCATAGTCGTTAAATCTTTTTTACCATTTAACACTTCGAAATAAAGGGATTCGGCTTCTTCTGTTCTTCCCTTGTCGAATAACATCGACGCCTTCAAAATTTTTACAAGCGGTTTTTTCTTTTCGGGGGCGACAATGCTCATCTGTTCAAGGGCTTCAAATTCGCGTTCAACGTCATCCAACACGTCATACGCAGACAACACCACCCATAACACATCAAAATCAGGTTTTGATATAACGTTGTCGGGACAATCGCGCGATTCTTCATACAAACGTATAAACTCGGCGGGACGAAGTTCGTAATGAATCAGTTTTTTACCCTTGCTTAGCAATTTGCCTTTTCCTTCGGCAAATCTGCCCCATTTATAAAAAAACACACTGAGAAGTAAAAAGATTATTCCAAAAACAACATATCGCACACTGTCAGAGCGCAAAGCCGTATGTACTATAGGCATAAGAAACCAAATCACACCGAAAACGGCATAAGTGATTGTGATAAACCAAATTTTAAAAAGTGCCTTTTTAGTTAAAAACATACCTTTTATCCCCCGCTATAACGCCGCTTTTTACAGTCTTGCAACGCCGCTTTTTCTTGCCGCTTCGGCTACTGCCGCGGCAACGGTTTTGCCTATTCTTTCATCAAATGCCATCGGCAAAATATACTCGGCATTTAGTTCATCCTCTGTTACAAGACCTGCTATAGCATAGGATGCCGCCATCTTCATTTCGTCATTTATATCACTTGCACGTACGTCCAAAGCACCGCGGAAAATACCCGGGAATGCGAGCACGTTGTTAATCTGGTTAGGATAGTCCGAACGACCTGTACCAACAACTGCCGCGCCACCTTCTTTTGCTAAATCTGGTAAAATTTCGGGTACAGGGTTTGCCATCGGGAATACGATTGAACCTGCCGCCATGGTAGATACCATTTCGCTTGAAACAATGTTAGGCGCAGACACACCGATAAATACGTCGGCACCCTTTAAAGCGCACGCAAGGTCACCCGTCAAGCGCTCTTTGTTGGTAATTTTTGCAAGTTCCTTATGGGCGTCACTAAGACCGTCCATACCTTCGCAGATAATACCAAATCTATCAACCATAACGAGATTTTCAACACCAAGTTTAAGTAGGTGCAAACCGATAGCTGTACCCGCACTGCCTGCTCCGTTAATAACAACACGGATTTTATCAATATCTTTTTTAACCACCTTTAATGCATTAAGCAATGCGGCGGCAACAACAATAGCGGTACCGTGTTGGTCATCGTGGAATACGGGTATATCACAAATTTCTTTAAGTCTGCGTTCAACCTCAAAGCAACGGGGTGCGGCAATGTCCTCTAGGTTAATGCCGCCAAAACTACCCGAAATTAAATAAATTGTTCTAACAAGCTCGTCAACGTCCTTGCTCTTTATGCAAAGCGGAAAGGCATCAACGTCAGCAAATTCTTTAAATAGTGCGCATTTGCCTTCCATAACCGGCATACCTGCCTCGGGACCGATATCACCAAGACCCAAAACTGCCGAACCGTCGGTAATAACGGCAACTAAGTTGTGGCGGCGCGTCAGTTCAAACGATTTGTTAACATCCTTTTCAATCACCAAACAAGGCTCTGCAACACCGGGGGTGTATGCCAAAGATAATTGTTCTCTATTTTTAACGGGTGTTCTCGAAATTACCTCTATTTTACCCTGCCATTCTTCGTGACATTTTAAGGCTTGTGCTTTAATATCCATTAATCTTTTCCTCCGTTACATATCGTAAGAACTCTTTTGAAGTGTGAGTTCAAGTGCTTGCTCGCCAAGATATTCTTTAATATCCATACCTAAATATTTGCACAAATCAACCATTTCGGCAACGGTGCCAATATTAACGTCAATACCGTTTTCCATTCTGTCTTTATATGCAAATACCTCTTTTTCACCGTGGGTGTAGATGCGCTCTTGACCCTCTGCCTTGGGTGCTTCGCGAAGTTCCTGAAGGAATGTTGAAAGATGCTCTTTGATAGCATCGGCATCGCCGAAAACTGCGGGGTCTATTGCAATAAAGCCGTGACAGGTGCCACCCTTACCGCCTATATGTGTATGGTTTGAGGTAAGACCCATTGAAAGAATTGAACAGAAAATCTCACACAACATACCGTAACCGTAACCCTTATGGCTACCGCTCTGCTCGGTTTCGCCACCGAGCGGCATTATACCGCCGCCTGCCTTGGCAACAATATTTTTAAGTACGTCTGATGCATCCGAACTCTTTTTACCCTCTTTATCAAGCGCCCACATATCAGGTAGGGGTTTATCAAGTTTATTGTAAATTTCAAGTTTACCGCGTGTTACAACGGTGGTAGACGCATCGAAGAAAAAGTCATACGGCTCAGCCGGCATTGCGATGGCGATGGGGTTAGAGCCAAGCATAGCCTTTCTTGCAAAGGTAGGCACCATTATCGCCTCAGAGTTGGTCATCGACATACCTATAAGACCCTCTTTACAGGCCATTTTTGCATAATAGCCCGCAATACCGTAATGGTTTGAGTTGCGAACAGATACAATAGCCATACCCGTCTTTTTGGCCTTCTCTATCGCCATGGTCATTGCCTTATGTCCTAGCAACTGACCCATACCGTCATTGCCCTCAATTACGGCAGATACGGGTGTTTCAAAAACAACCTCGGGTTTAGCGTCAACCTTAATAAGACCCTTTTCGATGCCCTTGTGATAACGAACCAATCTCTGCATACCGTGCGACTCAATGCCGTAAAGGTCACTTGTTAGCAATACGTCAACTATAATATCGCACTCACTCTCATTAAAGCCGAACTTTAAGAAAGCGTCGGTACAAAATTTCTTTAAAGACTCGTAAGAATAATTTATGCTGTTTTTCATAAGATTTTCCCCTTTTTCTTATTTAATTTCGTAATCAAAGCAGGCGCGTGTTTCGGTAAAGGGACGCACCAAGGTGTCGGCAACCTTAACGTGCTCGGGATGTACTGCGTAACCTTTTAACGCCGCCTCATTTTCAAACACCGAATAAAGCATAACGTCAGCGTTTGATGAATCCAGTGTTTCGGTTTCAACCTTTATTTCAAGAAGACCCGGTATAACGCCCATAAGGCCCTCAAGACCCGTCTTTATGCCGAGTTTTACCTCGTCGGTGTTATACTCATTTTTTAATTTCCAAAGAATAATGTGTTTAACCATAAAACTTTCCCCTATTAAAAATTTTATATGGTTATTGTAACATATTACCTATTGCGTTTCAATAAATTGATTGTGGTTATTCGAATTTTTTATAAAATAAAAACCACCCTCACGGATGGTTGCGTTTTTGAGATTTGTGTCATAAAAATAATTTTTATGACCGCCTTTATTAAATTACAGCATAATTCTAAGAATTAAACAACCACTTTTCTGCTACCCAAAAAGCAAGACAACCTGCTGCATAACAAAGTATATCAACAAAAGAAAAGGTCGTTCCGATAATTGTAGAAAAAAAGGCGTTATTTTCAAGTCCTAATAATTTTACAACGTTCACGTACTGCGCAAGTTCTACAAGCGCCGCAAAAACAAAAACATATATCGGCAAGGCAGATACGCCTTTGGGTATAATAATTCTACACAAGCAACATAGCAGCACAGTTACAAGCACATCCCCAATATATGGGCGAACAAAAGCATCATGAACAAACAGGGCAATAATTATTTCTATAAGAAGTAAAACACCAAACGCTACCGCGTAGGTTGTGCGCGATTTTTTCAACATTTTATCACCGCCTTTGTTTGATTATATGCTTGTGTTAAATTAGGGACAAGTTAACCCTTGGCTCCCTCTGACGAGGGAGCTGGCTTTTGCGTAGCAAAAGACTGAGGGAGAGAATTCTTAACAGCTAAATCTATATATTCGCATACACCACTGAAATTACGGTCAATATCTAAATTACAAATCCTTAAAATTGTTAAATCCATACCCTCTAACTCTTTCGTTCTAACTTTGTCTTTTTCTATTTGCTCTGGGGTATAATGACCGCCACCGTCAAGTTCAACAACAAGTCTTGCTTTAGCACAGTAGAAATCT
>JAFSDK010000017.1 GCA_017436255.1 Clostridia bacterium | reverse complement strand
TTTTTACATTATTGTGCCTTGCTAAGTGATTGATAGGTGCTTAAAATAAAAATATAACATATAAGGAGTGTTGTAAAATGAAAAAAGCAAAAATCGCAGTAGTTACACTTGGACATTATATCTATTTTAATCAGTTTGAAACTTTAAAAGCCGAACTGATGCAGAAGGCAGATGAATTCATAGAACTAATCGATAAAGATAATTGTGACGTTTTTAACGCCGGTTATATTGATTGTGTTGAGGAAGCATTTGAATCAGTTCAGAAGGTAAAGAAAGAGGATGCAGATCTTTTGTTTGTTATCCTTTCAACCTACGTACCGTCTGCTGTATGTGCACCTTTTGCACGTTATCTTGATATTCCGCAGGTGCTTGTTGGTATTCAGCCGCTTGAGCACCTTGATTATTCACACACAACTACATATATGCAGCTCGTTAACGACGACATTTGTGCTATGCCTGAAATTGCAGGTGTATATGAACGATTAGGCAAGACTATACCTACCTGTATTGTTGGCGCTTCATCACAAACCGACAGATTAAAGAAAGAAATTAACGAGTGGGTTTTGGCAGCCAACGCTATGGCAGGCTTTAAGTATGAAACGTTCGGTTACCTTGGCCACACATACGAAGGCATGTATGATATGCACACCGACCCAACTGCATTTACTGCCGCTTTTGGCGCACACGCAAAAATGATTGAAATTTGCGAATTGTGGGATCTTTCCAATTCGGTAACAGATGAGGAAATCGACGCTCAGATTGACGAAATCACAAATATGTTTGAAATTTGCGATCCATCAATTGACCCGTTGACCGACTACGTTAAGAGAGAAGACCTTGAGTTTTCTGCAAGACAGGCAGTAGCATTAAAGAAACTTGTTGACAATAACAAACTATCTGCATTGGCTTATTATTATAAGAGTGAGCCGAATAATCCGTATGAGGCCTTGGCCGCAAACTTAATTATCGGTAACACACTACTTACTTCGGCAGGCATACCGCTTGCAGGCGAAGCAGACCTTAAAACTGCTGCTGCAATGCATATTATGAAGAGCGTTGGCGGCGGCGGTTCATTTGCTGAAATCCATCCTTTCGACGTATGCGACGATGTTGTACTTATCGGTCATGACGGACCTCACAATATTTTGATTGCCGAGGGTAAACCGAGACTTCGTAAACTTAAAAAATATCACGGTAAATCAGGCAGCGGCATCGGCGTTGAGTTCTCACTCAAGGCAGGCCCCGTGACAGTTGTTAGTATCAATGTTGACAGAAACGGTAAATTCCGTATGATTGCTGCTGAAGGTACTTCAATTGCCGGCGATATACCGCAGACCGGTAATACCAATACACGTGTAAGCTTCGGTTGCCCGATTGGTGAATTCCTTGAGCGTTGGTGTGAAGCAGGTCCTACACACCATATGGCACTTGGCACAGGACATCATATGGGTACACTCCGCAAATTCTCAAAAATCAGTGGTATTGAATTAATTGAGGTTAAATAAAAATAAGAGGTGTCTTATGTTTAAAAACATTACGTTAGAGCTTAGCCTAAAACCGTTTAAAAAGACCGATGATGAATATATAAGAAGTGTTTGTGCTAAGATTTTTGAACAGTGGCACGCGCTACTTAAAAACCGCGAAAGCATTTCTATTATGCTTTGGGTTGGCGACGGTAGTGAAATACTTGACTACGCGGGTGATATGGATGATACTTTTGAGTGGTGTAGATTTTTAGGTACCGCCAATTTACCGCTGCTCAGCGATGATGAACCACCGCATACGTCACTTCACGAAAGAAAACAACACTATATGCCCGATGCGCCTGTATTTAGATACAAAGATTTAAAAAAGGTTATCGACTATTTAAAATCTGAGGGTAAAAAGGCATTCCCGGGTAGTGAAATCCGCGTTGGTGAAACTTTTGATATCGGCCCTGAATTTGCTATTTCTGACTTTAAGTACAACCGCCACACCGAAATTATTGCGGCGGCAAGACTTGATCATTTTGGTTTTGTTGATTCAACGGCAGAACTTCATGCCGATAACCGCAAATATGCCGCTTATCCTTGCGGTATACCTGAAGGCACACCCTTTGGTAAATTCCTTGGTATGCAGTCGCAAGAGTTTTTGACCGATATGGGCTTCGATTATCTTTGGCTTTCAAACGGACTTGGATTTAGTGCTGACCCGTGGGATAAAACGGGTAAGATTTTTGATGGTGAAAACTACTATATTGATAAACTTGACGAAACAAAGCGTAAGGTTTTTGATTTCTGGAAACTTTTCAGAGAGGGTTGCAGTTTTCCGCTTGAAGTAAGAGGTACTAACAATTCGGTAGGTATAGACTATGCAAGTGACGGCGTGCCGCTTTATGATATTTATAATGCAGGTTTAAACATAGTTGCGCCACCTAACTCACCTTGGGCAGCTTTGACCGACGATTTCGGTCTTGAAATGATGGGTCACATGACACGCGTTTGTGAATTGCCAAACGATAGATTCCCGTTTAGATACTACGTGCATGACCCGTGGTGGATAAACTCACCCTGGTACGACCGTTATGACGGCGCGCCAAGTGATATTTATCTTCCGGCATCTATTTCGCGCATAAACGAAAAGGGCGAG
This sequence comes from Clostridia bacterium, assembly GCA_017436255.1. Lineage (GTDB taxonomy): Bacteria > Bacillota > Clostridia > Oscillospirales > Acutalibacteraceae > SIG565. The sequence goes on along the minus strand of JAFSDK010000017.1, from coordinate 15,317 downwards.
GTAGAGAGCGCAAACTCACTTAATATTTTGTCTATTGATAACTCGTACGGTGATATGCCCGACGCGTGCGTTAATGAACCGTTACCGCACTTACTTAAGGCCGAAAAGAATGCGCCTGATGCCCCTGCACCGCTCGTTTGGGTATACCCGATGCGTGAATATACAACTACGCACGATGAAACGGTTATCAGAGAAATGAATTTGGGCGACAACTTTATTAATGCGGCTATAAACGACGGTTTCCCGCTTTGTTGTGTTGTTTCTACCGATAATTTCGTAAAGCATAGTGATTCTGTTTACAAAAAGAGCTTTTTGATTTCGCCCGTACCCGAGACACCTGCTGTTCTCGATAAGTTAATAGACTTTGCGGCTAAGGGAATAGGCGTTATAGTTTACGGTACAAAGCAGAAGTTAGAAACCGTGCCCAATGTTGTAGGTATATTTAAGGCCGATGTGGAAGATAAAAACACATCACTTCGCGAAATGCTTGCAAACTTTGGCTACCACATAAGTTTTGCAAAGGTTAAGCAGGATATTAAACCGCCAACAATGTCTATTTCAAGATATGATAATGCATTGCTTTTGTCGGTTTATAGTAATAACACCACCGTTGACACACGTTTGAAATTCCCACTCGGCGCACCCGTTCTTTGCGGACGAGATACCGAACTTGTTGGCGGTGCTGCGGTTTATAACTTCTCGCGAGGTGAACAGCGCGAGTGTCGCATATACGTTGAGCAGGAGTCGGGTGTAATTACCTGCCGTGAAAAGCCGCCCGTAAATGCCTATTGTCGCCGTTCTATTTTGATTAGCGGGCTTGAAAACGCTACGGTGCGTCTGTTTAGCGAAAAGGGAAGTGAAGGTCGCGTTTCACGTGCAAAGAACGTTGACGTAACACCCGAATTTGCCGATAATTTTGTAGAGGTTACAAATGAGTTTGGCGAAACCTACTTAGAGGGTAAAAACATTAGCGGACAGTTCTTCTTCTCAATGGGTAAAAAGAAAAAATAAAGCATAAAATAAAAATGCAATTTATTCGTGTTACGAAATAAATTGCATTTTTTGTCGTTTTATAGTATTATATATACAGATTTCTTTGAAAAGGGGATTATTATGAGAGCAGACGGTAAAAGAGTAAGAAATGCCGATCCGATGTACACAGTCGCGCCTTTTATCATGGATAAAAGATACGACTCAATGAATATGATTGAGTTGGATATACCGCTTGAGCCTATTCAAAAATACATAAATGACAAACGTAAAGAGGGAATAAATATAAGCCATATGGCGGTTATACTTGCGGCGTATATTCGCACTATGGGACAGTTTCCGTCACTTAACCGTTTTATTGTAAACAAGCGCATTTATGCCAGAAATGAAATTGCAGTTGGTATGGTTGTTTTACAGAATGGTAAAATGGATAACGGAACCATGTCAAAGATGTATTTTGACTATGAAAACACAATAATGGACGTAAATAATATTATTAATGATTACGTCGGTGAAAATCGTGTGAACGCCAAAAACAATGGCACTGAAAAACTAATTAAGTTCTTATTGAGCATACCCGGCATATTGCCGGTTGGCGTTGGATTATTTAAATTTTTAGATAAATTTGGTTTGTTGCCCAAAGCTATTATTGATGCAAGCCCATTCCATACAAGTTTGGTTATTTCAAACCTTGCATCAATCAGAACAAATCATATTTATCACCACGTTTATGAGTTTGGTACAACTGGTATAATTATCACAATGGGCAATTCGCGTGAGGTCGCAAAGTCAAAGGGTGGCGAGATTATACATGAAAAATGTATGCCGCTTGGAGTTGTTATGGATGAGCGAATCTGTTCGGGCAGTTATTATTCTATGGCATTTAGAACCATGAAAAAGTATTTGAAGGACCCATCTTTGTTAGAGGTTCGTCCCGAAAACCTTAATATTGAAGCACCACAAAAGAAAAAGAGTAAATATGCCGTAACGCAGTAAAAATGAGTCAATTTTACTTGATTTATACGCCATATTGGTATACAATATATTAGTAAAAAATATTAGGAGGAATTTTAAAATGTTAGTTTCTGCAAAAGAAATGCTTAACAAGGCAAAGGCAGGAAAATATGCCGTAGGTCAGTTCAACATCAACAACCTTGAATGGACAAAGGCTATCTTGCTTACCGCTCAAGAATTAAACTCACCGGTTATTCTCGGTGTAAGTGAGGGCGCAGGTAAATATATGTGCGGCTACAAAACCGTTGTAGGTATGGTTAATGGTATGCTCGAAGAACTCGGCATCACCGTTCCGGTTGCACTTCATCTTGACCACGGCTCATACGAAGGCGCAAAGGCTTGTATCGAAGCAGGCTTCTCGTCTGTAATGTTTGACGGTTCACATTATCCGATTGAAGAAAACATTGCAAAGACAAAAGAACTCGTTGCTACCTGTGACAAACTCGGTCTCTCACTTGAGGCTGAGGTTGGTTCTATCGGTGGTGAAGAAGACGGCGTTATCGGTGCAGGCGAAGTTGCTGACCCGAATGAATGTAAAATGATTGCCGACCTCGGCGTTACAATGCTCGCTGCAGGTATCGGTAATATCCACGGTAAATATCCTGAAAATTGGGCAGGCCTTAGCTTTGATACACTTGATGATATTCAGAAGCTTACCGGCACTATGCCGCTCGTTCTCCACGGCGGTACAGGCATCCCTGCTGATATGATTCAGAAGGCTATCTCACTCGGCGTTTCAAAAATTAACGTTAACACTGAATGTCAGTTAGCTTTTGCTGCTGCTACACGTGAGTATGTTGAGGCAGGCAAGGATCTTCAAGGCAAGGGCTTTGACCCGAGAAAGCTTCTAGCTCCCGGCTTTGAGGCTATTAAGGCTACCGTAAAAGAAAAGATGGAACTCTTTGGTTCGGTTGGCAAAGCGTAATATACTGGTTGTATCGTTTATATTTTAAGCACAGGTGTAAAAACACCTGTGCTTTTTATATATTATATTTAATTGACTTGTATAGTATTTTGTAGTATTATTATAGTATATAGTAATATCTATATATTTAGAGGAGGGGTTTTATGAAACGTGTTTTAGCTATAATTTTAACAGCGCTAATCATCATAACCGCAATGCCGTTAGTAGCTCTAGCGGAAAATAGTGCAGACTTGCAACATATTTACGTTATTGATAATGGCGAACGCTCATGCACTGAGGAGGAGTTTAGGGAACTTGTAGTAGAGGAACCCAAATTAGTCCTATCTAAATCGTGGAGTTATAATAGTTTAAATCTTGATTCTAAGGGATATTATTATACCTATCTTTCATCATCTTTTGAAAAGAAGATTTATAATGGATGTTACAATATAACGCCAACAAATTCTACATATGAAGTGTCTTTTGATGACTTGAATGGATATAAATTTGAAACAGCGGCTTTCGAAGAAGCATACGAAAATTTGCTTACTTCTGTCTGGAAGGGTATGTTTTGCTATCGACTTGATAATCCGTACAATTGTGATTCTTTTTCCAATGAAGTGGCAGTAGCTGATGCACGAGTTTCTTGCGGAGAAAATAACATTGTAAATAAAATGTATATTACCATCAAAATGGCAAATCACCCGTCGTATGAGCCTAAACAAATAACACAACGCAATGAAAGAATTGCTGAGATAGCCGAAATTGCAAATCGTCAAAAAACGCCATACAGCAAATTAAAAGCAATTTATGAAGAAATTATTAAAACCTCTCAATATGACTTTAGTGACCAAGCGCAAAAAATAGATCATATGAACACAGAAGTATTTTATTACGCGCACAACTCGTTAGGTGTTTTAAATAAGGGGCTCGGCGTGTGCGAAAGTTACGCTAAGGCGTTTAAATTAGTTTGCGATTATATGGATATAGCCCCGTGTATTTTACTTACCAGTACGACGCATATGTGGAACGTAGTATACCTTGATGGTGCATGGTATGGTCTTGATGCGACCTGGGATGACCCTGGTGACGGAGATGGGGTTAGGTATCAATATTTCCTCTGTGGTGACCCTGATGTAGTTGATGGTTCACAAACAAGCCATATTCCGGATGCCATGTATACAACGCCACCTGATTATTCTGATACCCCGTACGTTTCTTGTGATGAGGGTCATAAGCAGGTTATAGTACCGGGCACACCTGCTACCTGTACTATGACAGGCACGACCGATAGGGTATATTGTTCTGTTTGCGGTGAGACAATTACTGCATCAACAGTAATAGGTAAATTGCCGCATACAATTACATACGTTCCTGAGGTTGCGGCTACGTATTATTCAACAGGAAATAAATCACATTACAAGTGCACGGTTTGTAAAGGTTTGTTCTCAGATAAAAATGGTGTAAATCAAATAACGGCCGAAAGCGTTATTATACCGCAATTAACACAAGAAATTATTTGTGAACATTTGCACTACACCGATATTCCCGCAACACCTGCGACAACAGAAAAAAGCGGTTTAAGCGCAGGTAGAGTTTGTGATCTGTGCGAAACCGTTATTATAGCACAACAAGAAATCCCTCGCATTGCTTCAATTAAGGCCTCTAAGGATAAATACACCTATACCGGAAAGGCGATTAAGCCAGGTGTAGTTATAACCGATGAATTAGGTGCGACCATCAGTTCATCAAATTATACACTCACTTATTCATCAGGGCTTAAATTACCCGGTACATATACTATTACTGTTAAATTTAAGGGTAAATATAGCGGCACTCATAAATGTAGTTTTAAAATTATAATTTCTAATCCCTCACCTAAGGCAAGTACGTCTACCTCATCGGTTAAACTTTCTTGGGGCAAGGTATCGGGCGCTAGTGGTTATATTGTGTATGACGCTAATAAAAAGAAGATAAAGGACGTAGGTTCTGCCACTTCTTACACCATTTCAAAACGCAAGGCGGGCACAACATACACCTATTATGTGCGCACTTATAAGAAAATAAGTGGCAAAGCATACTGTTCCGATTATGTAAAAATTACTACGTCTACATTACCTGCCGCACCAAAGGTTTCGGCATCAAGTAGTGCCAGTGCAATAAAATACACTTGGGGTAAGGTGTCGGGCGCTACCGGTTATGAGGTCTACAACGGTTCTAAAAAGGTAATTAAGGATTGCGGCAACACAACCTCATATACCTTAAGCGGACGTAAAGCGGGTACTTCGTACAGCGTGTATATGCGCGCTTACAGAACGGTTAGCGGCAAAAGGTATTATTCAAGTTACGTTAAGGTTTCTTATTCAACCAAGCCAGCTAATCCGGTAGTAAACACCTCTTCTACAACTTCATCGATTAAATATTCATGGGGTAAAGTATCGGGTGCTACGGGATATATCGTATACAACGGTTCTAAAAAGGTCATTTCAGACCGCAAAACTTCGACGTCTTATTCATTAACCAAGCGTAGTTCGGCCACTACGTATACCGTTTACGTGCGTGCATATCGCAAGACATTAGGCAAGACCTTCTATTCCGACTACGTAAAGGTCACGACGTCTACATTACCTGCGGCTCCTAAGGTATCGGCATCAAGTAGTGCTAGTGCAATAAAATACACCTGGGGTAAGGTGTCTCGAGCTAGTGGTTATGAGGTTTACAACGGTTCTAAAAAGGTTATTAAGGATTGCGGTAACACAACCTCATATACATTAAGCGGACGTAAAGCGGGTACTTCATACAGCGTGTATATGCGCGCTTACAGAACGGTTAGCGGCAAAAGATATTATTCAAGTTACGTCAAGGTTTCTTGTTCAACCAAGCCGTCGTTTGATAGCAGTTCAATAGTTGTGGGCCTTGGCGCTAGTGTTAAGTTAAAACTCAATACAAGCGCAACCAAGATTACGTGGGCAACCAGTAATAAAACAATTGCCACAGTAAGTAGTTCAGGTGTAGTTACTGGTAAAAAGGAAGGCACAGTAACTATCACTGCTACGGCAGGTGGTCAAAAGGCTACCATTAAGGTTACGGTTAAGAAGATCAGTATTTCGCTTGACAAAACAAGCGTTACACTGTTACCTAAGAGGTCAGATGTTATTAAGGCAACTACGACACCTGATACTCAGGTGACATGGACTTCTTCGGACACTAATGTTGTTTCAGTGGATGAAGCAGGCACTGTTACCGGTAATAGCGAGGGTACGGCAACTATAACCGCATATTTTGAAAATGGCGGAGTAAAATATAGTGCTACTTGCACAGTAACGGTTAAAATTCCCACATATTCCGGGTATGATTTTGACAACGTTCCCGATTTCTGTGCTTCGTTAGGCAGTGCATTTACGCTTAAAGGTGTATATGACAGAAGTAGCGACACAGAGTTCTTATACGGCCGTTCGAATGCGATAAGTGCCGAAGAATACGAAGTGTTGTTTGCACAATATCGCGAATTTTTAGCTCTAAAAGGATTTACGTTTTTAGAAAAAGGTACGACTACACAAGGTGGTTGGCCGTGCACAGTAGAGTATTATCAAAATAGCGCAACCGGAACAAGACTTATGTTTGTTCGTTTTGATGACGGTGACGTGAGTATAGTAATACTTAAATAAATAACAAAAACCTCGATAACGTAAGTTATCGAGGTTTTGTTTATAGATTACAGTTTAATTATATTTGCATCTGATTTTTGTGCTAAATCTACACATACGTTATGGCAGGTGAAAAAAAGTATTTGATTATCGGCAGAATACTTTTTAAGAAATGCAAAAGCCTGATTTTGACGTTTGTCATCATATTGTGAAAAAACGTCGTCAAGTAAAATCGGTAGGTCGCCTGCCTGCTCTCCGATTTGTTCGGCAAGTGCCAGTCGTAATGCGAAATACGCTTGGTCGTTGGCACCACGGCTAAGACTTGACAGTTTTTGTGTGCCGAAACTCTGGTCGCCTGAAACCGAGATTTCTAGGTCTTTTGAAATCATCAAGCCGTCGTACTTGTCATTTGTAATATCCTTAAATATCGCTAAAGCCTTGCCGTCAAGTATATGACTAAAACTGCGCCTTTGCTCAGCATCGGCTTGGTCGAGCGCCTCTGCCGCAATTTTAAGAAGATTCAGGTGTTCTTCCTTTTCTTGCATTTTGGATTTATGAAGTTCTATTTCATTTTCAATCTGCGCAGGGGATTTCACATTGGCATATTCCTTTGCTGCTTCGGCCTTAAGTGCGGCGAGTTCTTGGGTTATATCCGAATGTTCATTTGTGAGTCGCTCGAGTTCACTCTTTAACCACTCAATATCGGTGGTAACGTTATCACTCTGCGACCATTTGAGAAATGCCAAATGCTCTTTAGCCTGTGCTAAATTATGACAACCCGTGCCTTTTGCCGCATATTCTGCCTTGGTGCGTAATGTTTCAAGGGTTGCAAGCAGATTTTCAGTTTCATACAAAATCTGCTCGGCATTGGTAATATCTGCGGCACGTTTAAGCAAAGCGCAGAAGGTAAGCGCATCGTTAATTACATCGTTGATTTCTAACTGCAGACTTGAAAGGTCGGTCATTATCCTTGTAGCATCGGTACGCTTTGAAGTTATAAGATTTTGGTCGGTATTTTTACTTATAAGCAAAAGATTATATTGGTCGTTTGCCTGCCCAATCGAAACGGTTAGCCTATCAATTTCGGCAGAGAGATTAGTCTTTTTGGTTTTAAGCGTTTCAAGGGTTAATTCAATCGCTTTGCTATTTGGTTTTGTTTTTAGCGTTATACCAAGCACTATAAAAATTATACCGATAGCCGCAAAAGGTAAAAGATACAGTAAATCAAGCACTACAGGAACTACGGCAAAAATGGCAGTCAGTATTGAGCCAATTATTATTAGCGGTAGGTTAGCGTGACCCTTAAGCGATAATAGTTGCTTTTCATTTTCAACAATATCTTTTGACACGCTGTCTATAAGTGTCTGTTTTGCAGCAAGTTCACTATTGAGTTTTTCTTTAGTACTAAGTGCATTGGCAAACAATTCGTTTTTATCGTCCGACGCACTTTTTTCAAGTAATGCTATTTCGTCTAAAATGCGGTTAGATTCACTTTTTTTAGCGTCAAGTGCTGTTTGTTTAATCTTAATATCGGTGATTTTCTGCCTTAAGGCATCGCAGAAAGATTTGTCGGCAATTTTACCATTAGTTAAAACAAGTTTTGCTTCACATTGCTCGTATTGTTCGCCAAGTTCTACAAACTCTTTAAGTTTAATATACTTTGCCGATTTTTCAGCATTCTTTATATCGTTAAATGTTTGTGATTTTTTTGCGGAAAGGGCGGCCACGTCCAACTCTTTTTGCGCTATAATCTCTGATTTTGCAATGCGAAGTTGGTCGATATTTTTCGCCTTTGCCAACTCATCTTCAAGCATTTGAAGATATTGTTCATCTTTAATCAGACTACCGCCGCGGTTAGTGGCAGAGCGCAATTCATACATAGCGTCGGTAACTCTCTTGATAACCGCCGCAGATGATACCACTTCATCACCGCTACTTTCGATATTAGCAAGGCGTGAGTTAATTTCACCTGTGCCTTCATCGTCGGTGAAAATAACCTTGTTATCAATAAATACGCTTTTTTCAAAAGCCGATAGGGTAAGGCCAAAAAAGGTTTCACCCGGTGCGGTTTCACCCGAAATATCGGTAAAAGTGCCGTTATCTAAATCAATTAAGGTTATTTTATCGGTTGAATTGCGCCCCTTAAAGGTGCGCTCAATTCGGTAGTTTTTATTGCGGTGACTAAATTCAATACTGCCCGACATTGCCGAGCCGTCCCACGGCACGTATCTCTTTCTAGGATTAACGTAGCCTGCCTTGTTGGCGCTCTTACTACCATAAAACATCATACATATAAAATCCATAATGGTGGTTTTGCCGTTTTCGTTTTCGCCGTAGATAAGGTTAAATCCGTCCTTTAGGTCAAGTGTGTAGTTTTTAAATTTGCCAAAAGAGGTAATATTAATCTTGTTAATCTTCATTGAATTTTACCTCCCCGCCGAATGCCTTTAAGCCTAAATAAAGAGCCTTTTCTAACGTCGGCTTGTCCTGTGGTTTTGCTTGCTCAATTTTTAAGAGCATATTTTTAATAAACTTACCCTTAAAGGTATTTTCTTTTGCGGCAAGGGCAAGGTTAATTTTAATTTCGGTGTTGTCCTTAATTTTGGCAAAATACACACCGTCTTTTATACGGCGCAATATCTCATCTTTATTCACCTTGTAGGTTTCATCAAGCTGACCACAAAGTATGATTTTATATAGGTTATCGGTGTATTTTTCACCATAATTTTCCTTTAATACTTCTTCAACCTTTTGTGCGGCGGCAAGGTTGTCCGCACAGTCCGAAATATCAACCGCTACTTCTTCGTGGCGTCTTAAAGCGGTCGGCACAAAACGATATTCGAAGGTATCTTTACCAATGTTGGCACATATAACGCCTTTAGTACCAATTTCATCAAAGCCGTGCGGCTCGGGTGTGCCCGAATAGGCATATCTGGTTTTTCCGGCAGTCTGTATGCCTGAAAATTCGTGTATATGACCAAGCGCTATATAATCCATATTACTGTTTTTTATAAAATCTTTGGTTATTGCATTATAACCAGACGACATATCACTGCCAAGGTCACCGTGCAGTACCATTATATTAATTCTTCCATCATCGCTTATGGGCCGCGAAAAGGATTCAGAACCCTGCATATATGTACTTGCAAAAGACTTGCCGTAGATATTAACACCCTTGTTCTCGAAGGGAACAACCTGGTCACAGGTGTCAAGAATGGTTAAATTTTCGGGCAAATTATCCCTTAAAAAAGGTGAGTTCGCGGTCAACGGGTCGTGGTTGCCTGCGGCGTATATAACCTGTGTATTGGGCGCCAATTTAAAGCAGGCAATAAACGCGTTAACCGTTTGCTCGTCAACGTTGTTACTGTCAAAAACGTCGCCTGAGAGCAGTAAAAAATCTATCGAGTTTGCATGACAAATTTTAAAAATATTTTCACAACATATAATGAGTTCTGCCTTCCTTTTTGCGCGCTCGCTCACCGATAAAAAGGCAAACTCGCACCCTAAATGCAAATCGGCAGTATGTAAAATTCGTACTGTATTGCTCAAAATAAAATCCCCTTAACTAAATGTTAATATAATTATACTATTTATTCTTAAAGTAATCAAGAAATTATTGCCTTTAAGCTACTTTTAGGATATAATATTATCGAATATGTATATTTTATGAAAGGGTGATAACTTTGGAAATTAACATCGGTGATAAAATACTGATGAAGAAAAAACATCCCTGCGGTTTTGATACCTTTACGGTAACAAGAATTGGTATGGATTTTAAAATCAAGTGTGACGGTTGCGGACACGAAGTTATGCTACCCAGAGTAAAATGCGAAAAGAATATTAAGAAAGTAATCAAGGGAGAGTAATCTATGTTTGATAAACTTAAAGCGGTTGAAGAACGTTTTGAAGAAATAGGCAACGAACTTATGAAACCTGAAGTTGTATCGGATAACGAAACCTTCAAAAAGTTGATGAAAGAACATAAGCAATTAACACCTATTGTTGAAAAGTTCAGAGAGTATCGTGCCGCGAAAGAGGCCGAGGCCGAGGCTAAAGAACTACTTGATGCAGGCGGTCTTGATAAGGACTTTAAGGAACTTGTTGAGGAAGAATACAATGAAGCCAAGGCTAAAATTGAGGCAACAGGTGAAGAGCTTAAAATCTTACTTTTACCGCGTGACCCTAATGATGATAAAAACGTTATTGTTGAAATTCGTGGCGGTGCAGGCGGTGAAGAGGCGGCACTTTTCGCGGGCAGTCTTATGCGTATGTATTCAATGTATGCCGAATCTAGACGATGGAAAATTGAGGTACTTAGCGCCAACGAAACCGAACTTGGTGGGTTTAAAGAGGTAAGCTTTATGATTGAGGGTGAGGGTGCCTACTCTCGTCTTAAATATGAAAGCGGTGTTCATCGCGTTCAACGTGTGCCTGAAACCGAAACTCAGGGTAGAATTCATACGTCGACCGTAACGGTTGCGGTTTTACCTGAAGCCGAAGAGGTTGAGGTTGATATAAACCCTGCCGATTTACAGATTGATACCTACCGTTCGGGTGGTGCGGGTGGTCAGCACGTTAATAAAACCGAGTCGGCTATTCGTATTACCCATTTGCCGACGGGTCTCGTTGTTGAATGTCAGGATGAACGTAGCCAACACAAAAACAAGGATAAGGCTATGAAGGTTTTACGTTCACGTCTTTATGAAATGATGCAGCAACAACAAAACGATGCCATAGCATCCGACCGTAAGGCACAGGTTGGTACAGGTGACCGAAGTGAAAGAATACGTACCTATAACTATCCGCAAGGACGCGTTACCGACCATAGAATCGGTCTTACCCTTTACAGAATTGAACAGATTTTAAACGGCGATATAGATGAAATTGTTGAATCACTTATAACCTATTATCGTACCGAAATGTTAAAGGCTGATGAGCAGTAAATGGAAACATTAAAGCTTGATTTAATTTGTGGCGAGAAAAGTGAAAAAATAGCCAAAGCGGCAGAAATTTTAAAAAACGAAGGCATTGTGGCCATACCTACCGAAACGGTTTACGGCTTGGCGGCATCGGCATATTCTGATGAAGCTGTTGCCAAGGTTTTTATCGCTAAGGGACGTCCGCAGGATAATCCGCTTATAGTTCACATTTCAAATATTGATATGCTAAGCGAAGTTGCCTGCGACATACCCGAAAAGGCATATAAATGTGCCGAGAAGTTTTGGCCCGGTCCCTTTACGATGGTATTAAAGAAAAACACAAGCGTATGCGACAGTGTAAGCCGTGGTCTTGATACCGTTGCGGTGCGTATGCCGTCACACGTTACTGCGAGAGCAATAATTGAAAGTGCAGGTATACCTTTAGCGGCGCCGTCGGCAAACCTTTCGGGTTGTCCGAGTCCTACTAATGCATATCACGTTATTAACGATTTAGACGGTAAAATTGATGCCATAATTATTGATGACGAGTGTCAGGTTGGTGTTGAGTCAACCGTTATTACCTTGGCAGGCGATACCCCACGTCTTTTAAGACCGGGTGCCGTAACTGTTGAGCAACTGCGTGAAATTTTACCTGATATAGAAATTGATGAAGCGGTGTTGGCAGAGCCGACGAGCGACGTTGTTGCTTCACCCGGTATGAAGTACAAACACTATTCACCCAAAACTACGGTCTATCTTGTCGAGGGTGATAGCGATAGATTTGCTGACTTTGTAAACAGTAAGAAAAATAGTGCCGCAATATGCTTTAAAGAGGATAAAAATATAAATATCCCGTATATCGTTTACGGAAGTGAGTGTGACGAGGGCAGCCTTGCACACAACGTCTTCTCGGTGTTAAGGGATATTGATAAAGAAAATTATAGCGACGTGTACGTTCACGCACCCTCAAAAACGGGTGTAGGATTAGCCGTTTATAACCGACTTATTCGTGCCGCCGCATTTAAGGTGATAAAGTTATGAAATTTGTTGTAGGTCTTACGGGACAAACGGGTGCAGGTAAAAGTAGCCTTTGCACCACGGCAACAGAGTTTGGATTTTACGTTATTGATTGTGATAGCGTGGCCCACACGGTGCAACAAAGGGCAGAAGTAAAGAAAGTGCTTTGTAAAGCCTTTGGCAACGGTATACTTCTTTGTGACGGCACGCTTGACCGCAAGGCGCTCGCAAAAGCGGCGTTTTCGTCAAAGGCACAAACCGAACTTTTAAACAAAACAATATTACCCTTTATTTTGTCAGAGATTGAAAATATAATTGCTAACACAAAAGAAGAATATATTTTACTTGATGCGCCAACGCTTTTTGAAAGCGGTGCCAACAAACTCTGCGATAAGACCATTGGCGTAATTGCCGAGTGTGAAAACAGATACAACCGCATTGTTAAAAGGGATAACCTGACCGATGAACAGGCAAAGCGCCGCATAGCCGCAGGAAAACCCGATTCATTTTATAATGAAAAATGCGATTACGTGCTTACTAATAATGGCACTGAGGTTGAGTTTATAAATAATTTTAAAATTTTGATAAAGGATATTTTAGGAGGTAAAGTTTAATGTATGAAAAAACACAAGCACAATTACTTAAAGATAAACTATTTTTAAGTCGTAAAAACGGCAGACTCATAAGTGACGATGCTGTTTTAAGCGCAGCAGATGAGTTCTGCGAAGGCTATAAAGCTTATTTGGATAACGCTAAAACCGAGCGTGAAGCTGTTAAAGCCGCTATTGAAATCGCCGAAAAGGCAGGCTTTAGCGAGTACGTTCAGGGTAAAGAATATAAGGCAGGCGACCGCTATTATATCAACAATCGCGGTAAGGCATTAGCACTTGTAAACGTAGGTATTGAGTCGGCCGATAAGGGCACACGTATTACGGCGGCTCACATTGATTCACCCCGCCTTGACCTAAAACCCAATCCGCTTTATGAGGAGTTAGAATTGGCACTCTTTAAAACACATTACTACGGCGGTATTCGTAAGTATCAGTGGCCAACCGTTCCGCTCGCACTACACGGTGTATTTGCTAAAACCGATGGCAGTGTTGTTGAAGTAAATATCGGTGAGGACGAGGGCGACCCCTGTTTTGTAGTTAACGATTTATTGCCTCACTTGGCTACCGAGCAGGCAAAGCGTGTACTTGCAGAGGCTATTAAGGGCGAAGAATTAAATATTCTTGTTGGCAGTCATCCTTTTAAAGATGATGATATTAGCGAAAGGGTGAAACTTAACGTCCTTAAAATACTCAACGAAAAGTATGGAATTACCGAGGCAGACTTCTTATCGGCAGAACTTGAATGTGTACCTGCTGTCAAGGCTTGCGATATCGGTTTTGACCGCTCTATGATAGGCGCTTACGGTCAGGATGACCGCGTTTGCGCATATCCTGCTTTAATGGCGGCGGTTGATACAAAAATGCCCACCAAATCTTTAATTACCATTTTGGCCGACAAAGAAGAAATCGGTTCAGACGGTAATACGGGACTTAACTCAGCATTCCTTAAATATGTAGTTTATGACCTCGCTACAATGCAGGGTGTCGATTGCACCGTTGCGCTTCGTGCTTCGAAGTGTCTTTCGGCCGACGTTAATGCCGCTACCGACCCGACATTCCAGGACGTTATGGAACGCAGAAACGCCGCATTCTTAAACTATGGTGTAGTTATAACAAAATACACAGGTTCACACGGAAAAAGTTCAACTAATGATGCTTCGGCAGAATATGTTGGCGAAATCCGCGCAATGCTTGATAATGCAGGCATAGTATGGCAGACGGGCGAACTCGGTAGGGTAGACCTCGGTGGCGGCGGTACCGTTGCCAAGTACGTTGCCAACCTTGGTGTTGACGTTGTTGACCTTGGCGTGCCGGTACTTTCAATGCACGCTCCGTTTGAAACTACCGCTAAGTTTGATGTTTTTATGGCATACAAGACAATGAGCGAATTTGCCAAGTAACAACCCGTCCGCATTTTGCATAAATTGTATTAGCCGATTATTCGGTAAATACAATTTGGATGTGAACAAAATATGTGTAACAGATGCAGAAACCTTTTTGGCGGATGTTGCTGTCTTAACATCGTGCTTGCCGTAGTAGCAGGTTTGTTTGTGACTTTGCTTGGTGTAATTTTGGGTGCAGTTTTCTCTGAGGCTATTCTTGGCGCACTTGCCGCTGTTATAGTGCTTGGTGTGGCATTGCTCATTATGTTTATAGTTACGCTTATATATCGCGCCTGCACTTGTGGCAGAAGCTTTGAAGACGATTAGTTAAATTTACGGGACGTTAGTTCTAAAAAAGCTGTCTTAATTTAGTTAAGGCGGCTTTTTCTATTCGTGAGACGTATGAGCGCGAAATACCTAACCTGTCTGCAATTTCGTGTTGTGTAAGTTCCTTACAACCGCCAACGCCGTATCGGTAGCATATAATGGTTTTTTCACGGTCATCAAGCGCGTGATTTATTATCTTTCTTAACTTTTGAAGTTTTAGTTTAATATCAATTTCTTCGGTTATGTCGGTGTCATCGGCAATTATATCAATAAGCGTTAGGGTGTTGCCGTCCTTGTCGGTATCAATTGGGTCGCTTATATACACGTCCTGAGCCGTCTTTTTAAGGGCACGAAAGTACATAAGAATTTCATTTGCTATCCTCACACAAATCGGTTTTAGTTTCCGAACCAAAATCCTCAGTAGTATCTTCGTCGTAATCTACGTCCGAAAACTCTATGAGTTCTTCGTCTTCATCGGCATCTATTTCAATGTGTTTTATGTAAGG
>JAFSDK010000016.1 GCA_017436255.1 Clostridia bacterium | reverse complement strand
TGTGACCTAAAACGGGCAGAATTTCGAGTGATTTTTGGTGCGGAAGAATCCGTCAGGCTAACGCCTACGGGTGATGACAAACCGAAAAGTGCCGAAAGAATGCCGTTTTAGGCAGGTTCGGATTATTCGTGTTTGCTTATGCAAGAAAAATTACAAATGAATAAAGCGAGCCTAAAACTATCGGCATGGTTAAAAATAAAAGTATGGTGGCAGTATACATTGGGTGCCTTACTATACCGTAAAGACCTGTATCTATAACCCTTTGATTTTCTTTAACTTCAATGGTTCGACTCAAATAAGCGTTCTCTCTTAATACCTCGGCATATATTAGATAAGCCAAAAGGAACACCACTGCCGCAACTATTGTAATACTGCGCGGCAGTATAAACCATTTAAAACGAAAATTAAGGCCCGCAACTATAAATCCTGCCAAAAACATAACGCCGCTTGAAGCAACGATAACGCTTTGCTCTTTTTGTTTTTCCTTTGCGTTAAGGCGGCTTTTTAACAAATCGGGGTTTTTAAACATCATTATAATTCCTGCAATAAACATAGGCACAAACAGTATTTTCATTAAAAGCCAACCGTTAAAAAATAAAAATGTGCCCGCAGGTAAAAATATAAGCGTACCCACCAAAACAATGCCAAGCAAAAATTTTATAACCGCTTCAAAAAACAATTTAGTGTTCATCAAATTTCTCCATTAAAATTACTTGCATATTAGTTATATCACATCGCACCCTATTTTTTCAATAATCATATTGCGATATTGCTCTATAACTGATATAATTAAAATATAGAGTAAATACATTTTTGGAGGTTTTTACATGACATTTTACAAATTTATTTCCATTGTCTTGTGTTTATCTCTTTTACTCTCAGTATTTGCAGGTTGCAAGGGTGACAAAGTAGCAGATAATACCGACTCACCATCTACACCCTCGCCTGATTTATCTTCCTCATTGCCCGACGATGAAACACAAAACAATGAAACAAATTCTTCTAATACGTCGTCTCAAAAGCCGTCTAACAATAAACCTACAAGGACCAGCGTAGTTAAAAAATACGGACTTAAAAAAGGACTTAATTTATCAGCGCTTGAGGGCGCAACAAAAACAAACTCATTTTTAGATAAAGAAACGACCTATACCGATATAGCCTCTAAAGGCTTTGACCACATACGTCTGCCCGTTGATTTTCGCAACTATTCCGACAAAAACGGAGTTATTAAAGAATCCTTTTATGAACGTCTTGACAAGATAATTAAAATGGCAAATGACACAGGACTTGTTGTGATGCTGGATTTTCACGGTTGGTATAATTTAAATGTCACTAACGGCGATGATAAGTTGTTCCTTGCTATTTGGAATGACCTTGCCAAGCATTATAAGGGCAATAACGATAAACTTATGTTTGAACTTATAAATGAGCCGCACACAACCGAAAATGGCGACCTTGATATGACTAAATTAATGGCTTTACAAATGAAGGCGTTAAAGCAAATACGAAGTATTGACTCAGAGCGCACAGTTGTTATTGCCGCGCCCGAATGGAACGGACCTTGGACACTAAAGAATTTTACCGTTCCAAATTACGATAATATAATTGTTGCAATTCATATATATGAACCACTTGATTTTACCCATCAGGGTATGGCGTGGGCGGGTACATCCGACGTAAAGCTTCCTCTTACTACTGAAATGCTTATCTCCTTAACTGCAGAGTTAATACTTATTAAAGAATTTACCGACCGCACGGGTTGTGAAGTTATACTTAACGAGTTCGGTCTTAACACCACCGGACATATAAGCGATGAAGACGTGAATAAATATCTTACTCGCATTGTTGAATATACAGAAAAAAATAATATCCCTTGGACCTACTGGTGTTACAACGGTGATTTTGGTGTTTACAAAAGCGGATTTTTAGGAATAGGTGGCAGTTGGCGCCAAAACGTGCTTGATGCACTTTTCCAAAAAAAATAACTTATAAAGGAAAGTTAAAATGTCTGACAAAAAATATAGTGATACACTTGAGCAACGAAAAAAAGCCCAAGAAGAATTTTTAAAACTTAAAAAAATGCAGAGTGGTGAAATAGCGCCCGAAAAAAAGCCAAGTGAGGTTGCTATTATACCCTTGACACCATCAGAAAAAATTAAAAACTTTTGGTATCACTATAAAATTCACACCCTACTTGCCCTGTTTTTGTGTATTGTAATAGTTATAGGCGTTACACAATGTGCGGCCCGTGAAGAATATGATGCAAAAATTGTTTTGTACACCAACGCCTACTATTACGACGGCCACACAAATGCTTTAAGCGAATATATGGCACAGTACTTTACCGATATTAACGGCGACGGCGAAGTAAAAGTGCAGATAATTGACTGTTCATACACAACCAACGGCACATATGATAGCGACTATACTAACACTATGGCCACAAAACTTAACTCGGTATTAACGGGCGACGGTGCAGTTCAACTATTTATTGTTGATGAGAAAAACTATAATCATCTTAACAGTGTGTTTACATCGGTTGATGAATTTTTTGTTGACTCGGCGCCCCTACCGGCCGATACCTACACATTCTTTGAGGAAAAGGATTTGACGTTACCCGAAAACCTTTTTATAGGCCGCAGAATTGTTGAAGGAACCCTTATTGAAAACGAAAAAAATATAGAACTTTACACCGCAGAATGCATAACCGCTTTAAATAAAATTAAAGAAAAATCATCAAACACAAACTGAGTGCTTACCTATTGACATTTAAAGTTTACTATGATAAAATTTATTTAATGAAAATTTCATTTTGAACGGAGGGTATACCGATGAGCAGAATTAAAACTATTACTACTAAAGATATCACAAAAACCGTAAATAACGGCGGTTGTGGCGAGTGCCAGACCTCTTGCCAATCAGCCTGCAAAACCTCTTGCGGTGTTGCTAATCAGCAGTGCGAGAATAAGGAAAGCAAATAATTTTAAATTTACCTTAAAAGGTTGTCTTATTTAAGGCAACCTTTTATCTTTATTAGGAGAAATTTATGGTACATCAGTATAAACTAAACGGATATAATATTGTGCTTGACACCTGCTCGGGCTCGGTACATACGGTAGATGAAGTTGCCTACGATATTATATCTTTATATAAAGAAAAAAGTGAAAAGCAGATAGTTGACTGCATTTTAGAAAAATATGCTCACCTTCCCGACGTAAATGAACAAGAAATACTTGAATGTATTGAGGACGTAAAGGCACTGGAAAAAGACGGCAAACTTTTTTCAAATGATATTTACGAAAACCTTGCAATAGATTATAAAAACAACAGTAAGGTAATAAAGGCTATGTGTCTGCACGTAGCTCACACCTGCAACCTTAACTGCTCATACTGCTTTGCCGCCCAAGGTAAATATCAGGGTGAGCGCGCACTTATGAGTTTTGAGACAGGTAAGCAGGCTTTCGATTTCCTTATTGCCAATTCGGGTTCCCGTAAAAACCTTGAGGTTGACTTTTTCGGTGGCGAACCGCTTATGGATTGGGACGTTGTTAAGCGCCTTGTAAAATATGCTCGCGAAATTGAGAAAGAGCACAATAAAAACTTCCGTTTCACCCTTACCACCAATGGTATATTAATTGATGATGACGTTATTGATTTCGCTAATAAAGAAATGAGCAACGTCGTGTTATCACTCGACGGAAGAAAAGAAATAAACGACCACTTCCGTAGAGACTATAATGGCAAAGGCAGTTATGATACAATTGTTCCTAAATTTAAACGTTTAGTAGAAAAGCGCGGCGGCAAAGACTACTATATGCGCGGCACATTTACCCACAATAACGTAGACTTTACAAACGATATTTTCCATATGGCAGATTTAGGCTTTACCGAACTTAGTATGGAACCGGTAGTTTGTCCGCCTGATGACCCCTATGCACTAACCGAGCAAGATTTACCGCTACTTTTAGAACAGTACGAAATCTTAGCGAAAGAAATGATCCGCCGCAAAAAGAAAGGTAATGGCTTTACTTTCTACCACTATATGCTTGACCTACAAAACGGACCTTGTATTTATAAACGCATTACAGGTTGTGGAAGCGGTACCGAATACATGGCGGTAACTCCGCATGGCGACCTTTACCCCTGTCACCAATTTGTTGGTGACCAAAAATACCTACTCGGTAATATTTGGGACGGTGTAACCAACACCGCCGTTCAGGACGAATTCCGTTCTTGCAACGCCTACGCACGTAGCGAGTGCAAAGATTGTTGGGCAAAACTCTATTGCTCGGGTGGTTGTGCCGCTAACGCCTACCATGCAACAGGCAATATAAACGGCATATACGAATACGGTTGTGAATTATTTAAAAAACGAATTGAATGCGCCGTTATGATGCAGGTAGCACTATCGGAGGAATAATGAAAACACCTATTTTTGATTTTGTCAAAAACTATAATGACCAAAATCAGTCTCGGTTTCATATGCCGGGACATAAGGGTGTGCCTTTTTTGGGTTGCGAGCCGCTTGATATAACCGAAATTGATGGTGCCGACGTACTTTATTCGGGTGATGGCATTATAAATGAAAGTGAAAATAATACATCAAAACTTTTTGGTTCTCTAAAAACCTTTTACTCGGTTGAAGGCTCGTCACTATGCATCAAAGTAATGCTAAGCGCACTGAGTTTAAAATTTAAAAACCCGTACGTTTTGGCGGCACGCAACGTTCACCGATCGTTTATAATGGCTTGCGCCTTGGCTAACGTCGACGTTGATTGGATATACCCTAAAAACTATACCCATCTTTGCAGTTGCAATATTGATGAAAACGACCTTGAAACTGCAATAAAAAATGCAAAACGTATTCCCGACGCGGTTTATCTTACGAGTCCCGATTATCTTGGAAATATAGCCGATATATCGGCAATAAGTAAAGTATGTAAAAAGTACGGCATACTTTTGCTTGTTGATAACGCACACGGATCTTATTTAAAATTTTTAACAGACTCGCTTCATCCATTAGATTTAGGCGCTGATATGTGTTGTGACTCGGCGCATAAAACCTTACCCGTGCTGACAGGTGGCGCCTATCTGCACATATCTAAAAACTGCGATAATGATTATATTGATGTTTGTCGCAGAGCCTTTAAAATACATAGCGGCACCAGTCCCTCATATCTTATATTGCAGTCGCTCGATTTGTGTAATAAATATCTTGCCACGTCATTTTCTCAAGAATTATCCAACTGTGTCGACAATATAACCGCACTCAAAACCCGCTTGGCAGAAAACGGCTTTGCAATAGAAAAAAGCGAACCGCTTAAAATTGTCATAAATGCGGCCCTTTCGGGATACTTAGGTACCGATTTATGCGAACAATTAAAAAAATATAACGTTATCCCTGAATTTTATGACCAAGACTTTATTGTCTTAATGGCAACCCCTCAAAATAAAGACAGTGATTTTGAAAAACTGTTAGACGCTCTTTTAAGTATTAAGGCTAAACCGTCTATTAAAAGGGAAACTATTAAACCTACTTATCATAAACGAGTGCTATCGCTTCGCGATGCCGTTTTCTCACCGCAAGAGGTTGTAAGTTTAGCCGATAGTGTTGGCAGGATTTGCGGTGCCGCAACCGTTGCTTGCCCACCCGCAGTGCCCGTAGTTGTAAGTGGCGAACGTATAACCGAAAACGATATAAAAATTATGAGCAGTTACGGCATTACGCATATCGATGTTATAAAATAAAAATATAGCCATCGTTTGATGGCTATATTTTTTGCATTTTTTTGTTTAAAAAGTCTGCTAATGGCACAAATACAAGTCCAAGTATACCCCAAATTACAGTATACAATAGGCATATCTGACCTAAAAAATTAAATGGTACACCGCTGTAATCCCACACCTGCATTCTTAAAATTATATTAAACACTATGCCAAATATAAACTCTACTGCAGTTACGGCAAGCGCACAGAGTATAGCCTTATAAAGAAGGCGTTGTCCCCTTAATTTTTCGGCTATAACCGAAAAAAGTATAAAACATATACCGCCCGCCAACATCATTGACCAATGTGTCCTGCCACGCCACAAAAGTTCAATTATGGCGTAGCCTAAACCACCTATTATAAAGAATACTGCATATTTTTTAAATTTTAACATAATACCACCCAATGTAGTATTTGCAAAATTCTCAAAAATACAAAATGTATTTTCGCTAAATTGTGATATACTAATTTTACCGATTTTTAGGGTAGATTATTTTATAGATAAATTTCTAGTGGCATAACATCCCAAAAAGCCTCAGCAACACCTGTAAAACCGCCGCCAATAACCGCTACGTCATATTTTTCACTTTTATTTGTTTCGGACTTTTCTGCGCCGAAGCTTAAATCGGTGCTACTTGTTGGCAAGTGGCACTGAAATAGATGCCTCACTCTTTAACGAACATATAGTTATTTGGAAATAGCAGCAACTTCTTTACTTACGGTACTGCTACTATCTGCATTATAATTTTGTTCTTCAATCTCATCTTCGTAGAGTATATCAACATCAGAAATTGAGAAGGCATTACTAATAGTATTTGAATTCTGCTCATCAATTTCACCGTTATATGATATCTTCACGGTATCACCAACATCGATGATATCTCTATCCACATAACGAGAAATTCGGATATCGTTAATCAAAATCTTATAAGTTATACCGTCTGCCTCATCCTTACACAAAATCGAATCATCAACCAAGATGTAATCGTCAGTAATTTCAACAATCTTGCCACAAATAGAATTACTATTATCGTAAGGTTCATACTCTGCTTCTTTGGAATTATCCATTGCGTATTTTATGATTTTTCCTGTGGCTTCTTCACCTATATAGTAAAGATATCCCCAATCAAAAGCATTTGTCATTAAATACCCGTCGGCAGTTATTAAGAGGCCGCGCTTATAAATACCCAAAGCCTCGGAAGAAATGGTAAAGGATATAAACTCTCTATCATAAGGATGCCAGTATACTTCGTTCATGTCTATAAAAGCGGCATTTTTGCAAGTAGATAGAACTTCCCACACATATTTATCATCATTTAAAACAAAGTGCTTTGCATCGGGTCCGTCACCGTTTTCAGAAAAGCGCTCTAATTTCAAAAACTGAGATAAATCCACCCTTTCAAACAATTCTCCCAAGGTTTGAGGTGGGTTATAAACAGCGTTTTTAAAAATATAATAGCTATCCGTTATCTTAACGGCGACGAATTGAGTTTGACTGATATTTTTTAACTGATAAACAGCACAAACTACTGTAGGTCGCTTATCTGTAATGCCATCGTATCCTACAATATTATAATTTCCTATTTTATCACCAATCAATTCTTCCGATACTGTACGACCACTTGTTTTCTCGTATTTCACACCATTAAGTTCCATCTCGTAAGGTCTCTCGGATTCTGCTAAATACTCCCAAGGCCATACAATAGCAGCATTCTTGGTACTTATGGTAAAATCTTTATACCTTCCATCCGTTTCTACAGGATTGATTATATCATTTTCAAGTAATGATGGTAAAATAGCAGTCCCAGCAATAACCAACACGGCAAAGCACGCAGCTAAAGCTACCCACTTAACCCAATTCTTCTTTTTCTTGCTCTCGAAAACACCGGAAACAAGTTCATCATCAATATTTTCAATAGCATTTACAATTCTTGGTGTTTTCATATTTCAACGCCCTCCTTAATTAGATAGTCTTTTAGCTTGTTTCGGGTGTAGAACAACATGTTCTTAACCTTACTCTCGGTAAAAGAATAGCGCTTGGCAATTTCGCTGATAGAATCGAAAAAGTAATACTTGCGAATGAAAACATTTTTAGCATCTTCATTTTGATTGCGAAGAAACTTACTGATAACCTTGCCGATATCTTCATCGCTTATATTTGGTGCATACCGTTCATCTGGCAATACTGCGGCGAGTTCTTCAAAAGATAAAAGCATATCAGCCGACCGCTTTTCTCGCTTAATAAACTCCAACCGTTTCAAAGACAGATTTCTTGCAATTTTGCAAACAAAGCACATAAAATTATTCGGTCTTGTTGGTGGAATTGCATTCCACACTCCAACATATGTATCATTGACACACTCTTTAGAATCTTCACGATTGTTTAGAATGTTGTACGCAATGCTATGACATAACTTGCCGTACTTTGAATCTGTTTCTTTAATTGCCTGTTCGTCTCTTTCAAAATAGAGTTCTATGATTCTCATATCATCCATGTTGTCCACCTCCCTTGTCTGACCTAAAAGCGCTTTCACCAATTAAGTACGTTTTTTTAGGCGTTGGTCTTAAAAAAGTTATAACTTTTTAATATTGTATCACATAATTAAAGAATTCTCTAGCATGGCTTTGATGCAATGACAATTCTTCACATCCGCTCGTATAATAAAGTAGTAGTTTTTAGTGTCCCTCTCCAAGGACAATATGCTACACTGTAAATGGTGCTGTGGATTGGTTCTCACATCCTACCGGTTTGACGGTTTTTGAAAGGCTTCAACCACAGACCTTTGCAGTATTGTTAATCAGTTAGATACCGCCCGACGGTTTATTTGAAACGAGGTTACAAGAGCAAGGTGCCCTGTGGATAAACAGCATCAAAATAACTCTATCGGAGGTACAAACATGATCTTTGTTGGAATTGATGTTGCAAAGGACAAGCACGATTGCTTCATCATAAGTTCCGAAGGAGAAGTTCTTGCCGATGTCTTTACCATTAGCAATTGTTAATATAATCCTTAATTTCGCCAAGTCTCCTCCTCTTGCGGTACCCGACATTGCGCTCGCTTGAAGCGAAGCGCACTTGTCGACCGCGGCGCTTCCTTACGCTCACTGTTTCTCGCACTGCGGGCGGTCGCGACGTCACCTCGGGAACCCTCAGGTCGGTGGCAGTAAATTTTTATTAAAAAGAAAAGACCTTGCTTTTCAGCAAAGTCTTTTTGGCAAGTTGCACCGATTTAGATATCGGCACTCATTTTTAAAAGATATTGTTGTGATTTTTCTGCAAAAACTGTTTTTTCGCAATTTTCTTTCACTGACATAAAACGGTAGATAGCTTCATTTTTATCCTCTGCCATATATGCAGCAATTCCTTTAAGATAGTTAATATATCCTTGGGTTGCCTTTGAATTATTCCACACTTCAATACCACTAAAGTTAGAGATTGCTTCTTTATTTTCTTCGGATATAGCAACTAGCAAATTCATTATTTTGAGAATTTTATTATACGCATCTTTTGCCTTTTGATTAAGTTTTTTCATATTATTCAAAGCACTTTCGTATTGCTTAACTGTTGCTTTCAAGGAATCAAAATCACCCAAAAAGAACTCGCAACGAGCCTTATTAAAAAGACCTGTAATCATCATCGCAGGCTTATTGCTAGCAATCATTTTGTTCGCATAATTTAGTGCTGCTTCAAAATTTCCCATATAGATAAAATCAGTAGCGTAAATATGGTCAATATTTTTTTGCTTATTAAGAACTACGTTAAGTGTTAAATGCTTTTGAGGATTACACTCCAAGTCCATTGATGTAGTCAGAGGAGTCGAAACAAGTACATAAGCAATAATTTCAAAAAAGAAAATCAACAATACAAGCAATACCGTAAAAATGGGATTGATGCCTTTATAATCAATAATGGTTTTATTTAGAAAGCCTATGTAAATAGGTGAGCAAGCAGTAATAGTTATCAGTACAGCAATAATCGTTAATACGATCACTACTTTTCTTTTGTGTTGAATTTTTTTAATTAAAGCATCGTACTCGTTAGATTGGATAACTTGATTCATACATTAACTCCTTTAAAGAATGGGATTTTATTCACTTAATTGTACCATATCACGACTTATATTTCAATAATTAAACCGCTATATTTTAGTCCAAGTCCTCCCCGAAAGACGTTTTGGACGGAGGATATCTATAAAATTTAACTTTAAAAAACAGAAAGAAAAAACCCAGAAACCGTTTAGTTTCTGGGCTTTCTTCGCCGAAGCTTAAATCGGTGCGCATTGTTGGCACGTAGCACCGATTTAGATATCTTTGTTTAACAACAAATAATGCAACATTTTTTCGGGATTTTCTAAAAAGTTTTTTGTGAGTCTAAAGTGCTCCGTATCTTGATATTTTACACTTTTAATACCGTCTTGCGAAAATTCTAAGATTTGCGCATTTGGAAAGGTCATAAGAATCGGTGAATGGGTCGCTATTATAAATTGAGAATCTTTTTTTACCAAAGAATTCATTTCAACCATTAAAGATAGCAGTCTATTTGGTGATAAAGCAGCTTCAGGTTCGTCCAATATGTAAAGTCCGTTTCCAAAAAAACGGTTTTGAACAATTGATAGAAAGCTCTCACCATGAGATTGATTATGTAAAGAAACTCCGCCGTAACCTTCGATTATAGGTGCATCAAAGGATGGGAGCTTATCCATATCGTCAATATTAGTGGCGACATTGTATAGACTTTCCGCTCTAAGGAAAAATCCATCTTTTGCGAATCCTTTTTTCCCAATAGCGATATGCTCATAAAGCTCGGAATGTGTAGAGTTTGTTGAAAAAGTAAAATTTTTAGAGCCGCCCTCAGCATTAAAACCGTATGCTACCGCAATAGCTTCAAGCAATGTGGATTTACCCGTTCCGTTTTCTCCGACAAAAAAAGTCACGCTTGAAGAAAAGCAAAGTTCCTTCTCCTTTGACAAATACTTTATAATAGGCAAATCATTCAGATATGAGTTTTTATCTAATTTATCATCAAACAAGATACTGCTTATATAATTTGCGGATATCATTTCATATTCTCCTTGGCGGTGTTGATTTATGCCAACATACAGCAATTCAATAAATTCTAATTTCGTAGGACTGATTATATCATATAATTTGAGATTTTTCTACTTAAGAAAAAAATAATTAAAATTTTAGCATAAAAAAGACTTGCAAAATCATAATAGATAGTGTATAATACTTAAGCGCTAATGAGTTTATATATCGCGGGATGGAGCAGTCCGGTCAGCTCGTCGGGCTCATAACCCGAAGGTCGGTGGTTCAAATCCGCCTCCCGCAACCAAAAAAACACTCACCATATGGTGAGTGTTTTTTATTTTTTAAAAATCTTACTTGCAACCGTAAACACTACAAAAACCGAAAGACTTACTATAACTACACTTGATCCCGGTGAAGTGTTTAAAACTATCGAAAAAACAAGGCCCGCCAGAAAATTAAAAACTGAAATTATAAGCGATGCCGTAATAACTGAACGATAGTTTTTGCACACCCTTGAAGCTGTAAGCACAGGAAAGATTATAAGGCTTGAAATTAAAAGCGCGCCCATCATTCGCATACCCACAACAACTGTAACCGCGGTAAGACATGCAAGCAATGTGTTGTATGCCTCTGTTTTTACTCCGGTAGCACTCGCAAACTCCTCATCAAATGTGACAGCAAAAAGTTTATTATAAAAAACCGCATACAAAACGATAACCGCAAATGACAAAACAGCCGTAATAATAACATCTTCAAGCGTTACGGTGTAAATGCTGCCAAACATATAGCTGCCAATATCAATATTTACGTTGCCCGAAAGTTTAGCCACAGTATAACCAATTGCTAAAGCACTGCTTGACACAATGGCTATAGCCGCATCACCCTTTATTTTACTGTTTTTATTTATTCTCAGCATTAAAAATGCCGCTATGATAACTATAGGTATTGCCACATAAAGCGGTGCGAATCCTAGCGCTAAAGCTATTGCCGATGCACCAAAACCTACGTGGGAAAGTCCGTCACCTATCATTGAAAATCTTTTGAGCACCAAACTTACGCCCAAAAGCGCACAGCAAACCGAAATAAATAAACCAATAATTAAAGCATAGCGCATAAAATCGTACTGAAAAAAGGAAAAAATATACTTAATCATGGCTATGACCCTCCACTAACATACGCTTGCCGATTTCAGAATGGCAATACTCGTGCGAGGTGCCGAAAAAGGTATCATTTCTGCCTAAATGCAATATTTTATCACCATATTTTACAGCACACTGAACGTCGTGCGAGATTATAATTACCGTAACGCCTTGTGCCTTTAAATCGGATAAAACGTCATAAAATTCTGCCGATGCCAATGGGTCAAGCGCCGTAAGTGGCTCATCTAAAAGTAAAACTCCGTTTGCGGCACATAAAGCACGACATAACAACACCCTCTGTTTTTGGCCGCCCGAAAGACTGCGAAACGACCTATCTCTAAGTGAGTAAATATGCAATTTTTCCATCAGTTGAACCGCTTCATTCTTGTGTTCCTTTTTATAAAACGGCATAAATGATGCACGATTTAAAAAGCCCGACATAATAATCTCATTAACGCTTGCAGGAAAATCCGCCTGAATCTCGTTTTGTTGCGGCATATACCCTATTTGATTTTTATTTATCCCGTCAAATTTTATCTTGCCGGATGAAGCGTCCATAAGACCGAGCAACAGTTTTACAAGGGTGGTTTTACCGCTACCGTTCTCGCCCACGATATAAAGGGTATCCCCCTTCTCTACCGCAAAATTAAGGTTGTCCAAAACCAGATTACCCGAAAATCTTTTGGTTAAATTTTCAACCGCTATAATCGCCATTAGTTAAGTCCTTTCTCTAAGGCGTAGGCGTTACGTTTCATTATATCAACGTAGGTAACACCTTTTTTATAATCTTCAGCCGATATATTGTGTGCCGAGTGAAGTTCAATCACCTGTGCACCCGTGGATTTTGCCACCGTTTCGGCAAGATTTTTATTGCTTAATTCTATATGAAAAACTGCCGATAACTTATCCTTTTTAATATCGTTTATAAGGTGCGCTACGGTTTCAACATCGGCATCGGTATCGTGTTCGCATCCACCAAATGCTGCAGTATACTCAAGGCCGTAATACTCGGTAAAATATTTAAGCGGGAAACGGTCGGCAACCACTATTTTTTTGTGTTTTGCGGCGGCTATAACAATCTTGGTAAGCTCTGCGACGTCAACTATTTCGTCGATATATTTTTCAGCATTTCTCTCATAAAAAATATCGTTTTCTGCATCAATTTCGCATATACTTTCACTTATTGCGTTTATTATTTTTGCAGCGTTGCTGGGAGACGTCCAAATATGTTCGTCATACTCTCCTTCATCGCCAAAAGATACTACGTCACTTAGTTTTAAAACTTTAGTCTTTCTTTTATTAATGTTTTCAAGTACCTTTTCAACCCATTTATCCGACTTACCACCAACATAAATAAATAAATCGCTTTCACTTATATCGGCTAAATCTTGCGCTGTCGGTTCAAAAGAATGCATATCACTTCCTTCCGGAATAAGCATTGAAACATGCCCGTTGGCGCCAACTACAGCACGCGCAAAATCATACTCGGGAAATATTGTTGTTACTATTTTGATTTTGCCGTCATCCTGCTGCGCTGCACAACCCGAAACGGTTAAAACCAATATTAAAATTAAAACTAAACTTAAAACTTTTTTCATTTTCTTTCACCTGCACATTTCTGGCATACGCCGTATAAAACTGTTTTCAAATTATCAACCGCAAAACCGTGATGCTTAGCGATGTGTTCACTTAAAAGCGACATCTGCTCACACTCAATATGTAAAAGTGCACCGCAATAGTTACATTTTAAGTGAAAATGCTCATGACAAGTTTCACCTGCTGATATGTATTGATAGCACGCACTATCCCCTTGAGGCATTGAAAAACGCCGCACCTTATTATCGGTTACTAATCTTTCGAGGGTTCTGTAAACCGTTGTTCTGCCTACGTCATTGCCGCCCTCTTTAAGCATATCGGTAATATCATCAGCCGTTAAATGCCGATCAGCATTTTTAATAAGCAAATCTTCAATAACCGCTTTTTGACGTGTTTTATAACCCGCAGAATTCATATTTAACACCTCAATTTGAAAATGAATTTCATTTTTATATTTTATAGTAAATTATGACTATTGTCAACAAAATCTTGTAAAACAATGCTTAATATGTTATTATATATGATGTATATTTTTACATATTATACAATTATCACATTGGAGGTAGGTTTGTGAGTCTTAAAGAATCCATTCTTAAACCAATTGCAAAACTAAAGGGCGGCGCACATATTCCTCATTTTAAAAATACTGCCGAAGCTGAATCGGTGGTAATGGATGCGCCTGCTACGGTAACAATACCGCTTAAGCAACATATAGGCGCAGAGTGTGTTGCAACAGTACAAAAGGACGATAAAGTATTTGTAGGTACTGTTATTGCTGACAGTACTGCCCCACTATCGGCACCTATTCACTCATCGGTATCGGGCACCGTTAAGGAGATTAAAAAAATCTCACAACCAAATGGTGTTGTTAACTCTATTGTTATTGAATCTGACGGTGAGATGACGCCCGACCCATCGCTTAAACCGCGCAAGATTAAAACTGCAAAACAACTCGTTCAGGCTTGTCGCGAGTGCGGACTTGTAGGTCTTGGCGGTGCAGGTTTTCCCGTACATATTAAACTTGAATCGCTTTTAAAGCCTGAAATTGACACACTTATAATTAACTGTGCAGAGTGTGAACCGTATATAACAAGTGACTACCGCGAATGTATGGAAAACTACGATGATATTTTAAACGGCGTTTACCTTTTACGCGATATATTTGAACTTAAAAACGTAATAATCGCTATTGAAGGTAACAAACCTAAAGCAATAGAAAAACTTTATGAGGTTGCATCCGACATACAAGACGAGGCCGACAACGTTAAACTTATGTGCCTTGACACAAGTTATCCGCAGGGTGCCGAAAAGATGCTTGTCTACACAACAACGGGCAAGAAAATACCTCTCGGCAAACTTCCTGCCGACGTTGGTTGCGCCGTTATGAATATAACCAGTATCTCTGCCCTTTACCGCTTTATAAGAACGGGTATGCCGCTTGTTTCAAAACGTGTAACGGTTGACGGCAATGCTATTGCAAAACCGCAAAACGTAATTGTACCTATTGGCACTTCTGTTCAGGATATTATTGATTTTTGCGGTGGTGCAGATGAAAACATCGAAAAAATCATACTTGGCGGTCCTATGATGGGTTCGGCCATTAAGGATACCGAAACTGTAATTGCAAAACAAAGCAACGCCGTTTTATGTTTTAAAAACATCAAACCTATTCGCACAACACCTTGTATACGTTGCGGTCGTTGTGCCGCCGCCTGCCCTATGTTCTTGGCGCCCGGTGCGGTAGAGCACTCTATCGACCACAACTTTACAAATCTTGAAAATCTAAACGTTATGTCTTGTATTGAATGTGGTAGTTGTAGTTACGTTTGTCCCGCAGGACGTCCGCTTACTGCCGCAATGCGCACAGGCAAATTTGAATTGAGGAGGTTACAAAATGCAAAATAAATTTATTGTTTCCTCGTCACCACATTTGCACACACCCGACTCTACAGGCGGTATTATGTTCGATGTAATAATTGCACTGTTACCCGCCACGATATACGGCATAATAATATTCGGTTACCGAGCCGCTTTAATCATACTTGTAAGTATAGTCTCGGCACTCTTAAGTGAATTTGTTTGGAACAAACTCACCAAAAAAGAAAATTCTTTGTATGATTTAAGCGCTGTTGTTACGGGTTTACTCTTAGCCCTGAATTTACCCTCAAGTCTGCCGTTATGGATGGCTGCGGTAGGCAGTGCTGTTGCCATAATAATCGTCAAGCAGATGTTCGGCGGTTTGGGACAAAACTTTGTAAACCCTGCTATAGCCGCACGTATTGTATTGCTTGTTTCTTTCCCCGCGGCAATGACTAAATTTTATGAGCCGTTTGGTGAAATTGTAAGTTCAGCAACACCTCTTGCTGCTGAAACCGGCGCATATAACGTTAAGGACCTTTTGCTTGGTATGCATGCAGGTTCAATTGGCGAAACTTCATCATTATTGCTTCTAATAGGCGGTATATATCTTATACTTCGCAAAGTTATTTCACCCGCAATACCCTGTTGCTTTATCGGTGCGGTATTTGTCTTCTCATTAATACTCGGTTCTGACCCGATATCTGCAATTTTTAGCGGAGGACTTTTCATCGGCGCATTCTTTATGGCTACCGACTACGTTACAAGTCCCGCTATGCCTTGGGGTCAGATAATTTTCGGCGTTGGTTGCGGCCTTCTCACCGTAATTATACGTGAATTTGCAGCCCTGCCCGAAGGCGTTTCATATGCGATTCTTCTTATGAATATTTTAGTACCGCATATCAACCGTCTAACCGCACGCAAACCATTCGGAACGGAGGCGGCTAATAATGAATAGTATTTTGTTCTTTAAAAAATATTTTGATGTTTTCAAGGCCATTATCGTATTAACGGTTGTATGCCTTGTTATTTCAGCCGCTTTGGCGGTTACAAACAATATAACTAAAGACAAGATAGCCGAGATGGAAAGAGCTTCGGCTACCGCCGCTATGGAAGCCTTAATTCCAAATGGTGAATATACAAAAACCGATCTTTCAAATATTAAAGAAATTGAAAATGCTGACATCTACACCGTAAGCAAGGGCGATACAACCGTCGGTTATATCGTAACTACCGCCGCCAAAGGATATGGCGGTGACGTCAAAGTAATGACGGCAGTTTCAAGTGATAAAAAGGTTATAGGCGTAAATATTTTAAGTGCCGCAGATGAAACACCGGGACTTGGTCAAAACGCAACGAAGCCTGATTTTTATAATCAATTTAAAAATAAGACTTCAGGTGTTACGGTGGTTAAAAACGGCGCTGAGAATAATGAAATAAACGCTGTTACAGGTGCTACTATTACTTCACGCGCTGTTACAAACGCCGTAAACGAAGCGTTAGGGCAACTTGAAGTTTATCTTAACTCAATAACTCCGGTAACCCCTGAAATAGAATTTGATATGGAGGTGCAATATGAAGAATAATAAATATTTATCATTTTTCACCAACGGTATCATAAAAGAAAACCCAGTACTCCGACTTATGCTTGGTACCTGCCCTACCTTGGCAGTAACTACTGCCGCTATAAACGGTATTGGTATGGGTGTTGCCGCTACGTTGGTTCTTATCGGCTCTAACCTTGTTATTTCGTTACTTAGAAACATAATTCCTGACAAGGTAAGAATCCCTGCATATATTACTATTATTGCAGGTTTTGTAACAATAGTTCAGATGCTGGTTAAGGCATTTTTACCCGCTATTGATGCTTCGCTCGGTATTTATTTACCGCTTATCGTTGTTAACTGCATCATTTTGGGTCGTGCCGAAATGTTTGCATCAAAAAATCCTGTTTTACCAAGTGTTTTAGATGGCTTGGGCATGGGAATCGGTTTTACCGCAACACTCACACTTATGGGTGCTATTAGAGAACTTATTGGTGCAGGCACACTATTAGGTTTACCTGTAACCGTAAACTTTATAAATCCTATGATAGTTATGCTTTTACCTCCCGGCGGTTTCTTCGTGTTTGGTATTCTTGTTGCCGTTTCAAACAAATTGGCATCTGCTAAAGGTAAAAAGACTGTTGATTGTAATTCTTGCGGCAACTGTCCTATGAAGGACAGCTGTAAGATAGAAAGCGAGGTGGCAACAGATGCTCAGTAACGTTATTCCGATTTTACTTGCAGGTCTGCTTACCGAGAATATGATTTTATCTAAATTCTTGGGTATATGCCCCTTCCTTGGCACGTCTAAAAAAATCGATACGGCGTTTAGTATGAGTGTTGCAGTAACACTTGTTATGATAATTGCCACGGCAGTTACCTATCCGCTTTACGCATATGTTTTAACACCGCTAAATCTTCAGTATTTGCAGACTCTTCTGTTTATACTTGTAATTGCCGCAATCGTTCAACTTTTGGAAATCACGCTTAAAAAGTACATTAAAAGTCTTTATAATGCACTTGGTATATACCTACCGCTTATCACAACAAACTGTGCGGTTTTGGGTATAACAATGCTTAACTTCACAAAGGGTTACAACTATTTTGAATCACTTGTAAACGCCCTTGCGGCAGGTCTTGGCTTTATGCTTGCTATGGTAATTTTCGCAGGTGTTAGAGAACGTCTTGACCGTAGTGATATTCCCGAATTTTTAAAGGGATTGCCCATTACGCTTATTGCAGCGGCTCTTGTTTCCCTTTCATTCCTTGGCTTTGCCGGAATAGGAGGTTAAGTTGATGGAAATACTTTATGCTATTTTAATCATAACTGCCGTTGGCTTTGTTTTTGGTATAATTCTTTCGGTTGCTTCGGTAATTATGCACGTGCCTGTTGACGAAAAGGTATCTGAAATTAGAGCCTGCTTGCCCGGTGCCAACTGTGGTGCTTGCGGATATTCAGGTTGCGACGGATACGCCGAGGCTATTGCTTCAGGTGAAGCAGAGCCCTACAAATGCACGCCCGGTGGCACAACCACTTCAAAAGCACTTTCAGACTTGTTGGGTGTTGAAATTAAAACCGAACAATTTGTTGCTGTTGTAGGATGTAACCACGGCAACGAAAAAGCCAACCGTGATTATCTTTACGAGGGCAGACAGTCCTGCTCATCGGCTAAATTGCTATATGGCGGTCAGCTACAATGTAAATATGGATGTCTTGGATTTGGTGACTGTGCAAACGTTTGCAATTACGAAGCCATTAAGGTTGTTGACGGTGTTGCAAAGGTAGATCGCGACAAATGTGTAGGTTGCGCTAAGTGTGCAAAAATTTGCCCCAATTCGGTTATTTCGCTAATACCTTATGATACAAAGGTAACCGTTAATTGCCACAACCTTGAAAAAGGTGCTATTTCTCGTAAGAAATGCGCAGCTTCTTGCATCGGTTGCATGAAGTGCACTAAAGTATGTGAGACCGGTGCTATATCGGTTGAAAACTTCTTGGCTCACATTGATACTTCTAAGTGTAGCAACTGCGGTAAATGTGCCGAAGTTTGTCCGCAAAAATGTATAATAATAAATGAATAAAATAAAAATAAACCTTCCCGTTTGGGAAGGTTTATTTTTTACTTGCATCTTAAAATTTAATTTCTTTGCCTTGCTTTTTCCACTCTCGATATTCGGCGGTTGCCGCAAATAAAACGTCACCCGATGAATTTATGGCAGTTTCAAGCGAGTCTTGAACAACACCGATTATAAAGCCAACGCCAACAACCTGCATTGCAACGTCACCTGGTACGCCGAGTAATGAACAAGCCATAGGTATAAGCAATAGTGAACCGCCGGCAACACCCGAAGCACCGCAAGCACCCAAGGTTGCAACGAAGCTTAATAATATAGCGATAATGATATTAACGCTGATGCCCTGTGAGAAGGCAGCCGCTAAAGACATAACGGTAATGGTTATTGCCGCACCATCCATATTGATAGTAGCGCCAAGCGGTATGGCAACCGAATAAAACTCTTTGTCAAGACCAAGTCTTTCGCAAAGGCTCATATTAACGGGGATATTAGCGGCAGAACTTCTTGTAAAGAATGCCGTAACACCCGACTCTTTAAAGCATTTAAGTACAAGCGGATACGGGTTGCGCTTAAGGGCAATACCCACAATAAGCGGGTCAACAATAAGGGCTACTGCCAACATACAACCAATAAGCAGTAGTAACAACTTACCGTAATCGGTAAATATTTCGATGCCGTACTCACTAACCGAGCCGTAAACAAGGCCCATAATACCGAATGGTGCCAACTGGATCACCCAAGATACCGCCTTCGAAACGGCAGACGAAATATCGTTTAAAACTTCTTTGGTTTTATCACTTGCTAGCATTCTGATTGCCAAGCCAAATATTATTGCCCATGTTAAAATGCCTACGTAATTACCTTCAATAATTGCCGCAATAGGGTTTGAAACCATTTTACCAAGCAATTCACTAAACACGGTACCAAGATTAGCGGGTGGAGTATAACCTTCAGCCGCCTCTGCCAACGGGATTGTTACGGGGAATAAATAACTTGCAACTACTGCAACCGTTGCCGCCAAAAAAGTGCTTAACATATAAAATAAAATTACTGTTTTAAAACGGCCGCCTATGCCTTTACCTGCTGAAGACAGCGAAGCAATTACCAAAACAAATACAAGTATCGGGGCAATGGCTTTAAGTGCGCCTACAAACACGTTACCGAATATTGTCATAAACCCTGCCTGCGGTACAAATAGTCCCAAAGAAGCACCGATTATAAGACCAATTAAAATTCTTAAAATAAGTGGGGTATCTACATAAAATTTAACTAACTTTTTCACTCTTTACTTCCTCTATTCATCTAATTTTAATACTGCCATAAATGCTTCCTGCGGCACCTCTACGCTACCGAGTTTACGCATTCTCTTTTTACCTTCTTTTTGCTTTTCAAGCAACTTCTTTTTACGGGTGATATCACCGCCGTAACACTTGGCAAGTACGTCTTTTCGCATCGCCTTAACGGTCTCACGCGCAATAACCTTACCACCAACCGCAACCTGAATAGGCACTTCAAATAGTTGACGTGGTATATAGTCTTTTAACTTCTCGGCTATGCGGCGTGCCCTTGAATAAGAGTTGTCCGAGAAAACAATAAAGGACAAGGCGTCAACAACGTCGCCTGCAATGAGAACGTCAAGTTTTATGAGATTTGATTTTTCATAACCCTTCATCTCATAATCGTACGATGCATAGCCTTTGGTGCGTGATTTTAGCGCATCAAAGAAGTCGTAAATAATTTCACCAACCGGCATTATATAGTGAATATCAACGCGGTCGCCCATATACTTCATATCGGTATACACGCCTCGCCGCTCTTCACACAACTGCATGATAGCACCAACGTAATCACTCGGACTATAAATATGCACGTCTGCCACCGGCTCATACGCCGCCGTAATTATGGCGGGGTCGGGGTAGTTTGTTGGGTTATCTACGTCAACGGTTGTGCCGTCTGATAAATCAAACTTGTAGATAACACTGGGTGCCGTTGTGATTATATCAAGATTATATTCTCGCTCAAGTCTTTCTTCAATAATTTCCATGTGCAGAAGTCCTAAGAAACCGCAACGGAAACCAAAGCCTAGCGCCTTTGAAGTTTCGGGCTCATAAAGCAAAGATGCGTCATTAAGTTGCAACTTTTCAAGTGCTTCACGCAAATCTTCATAGTGTGCACCGTCGGCAGGATATATACCGCAGAACACAACGGGGTTTACCTTGCGGTAACCTGCAAGCGGCTCTTGTGCAGGATTTTGAGCCAAGGTTATGGTGTCGCCCACACGCGCCTCACTAACGGTTTTTATTGAAGCCGCCAAGTAGCCTACCTCACCGGCTTCAAGGCAATCACACGGTTCAAGACTCGTTGCCTTTTTGCGACCAAGCTCAACTATATCAAATGTAGCACCGGTTGCCATCATTTTAATAACGTCACCTGTTTTAATTCTACCGCTAACAACTCTGAAGTAAACAATTACGCCCTTATAGGCATCGTAATATGAGTCGAATATAAGTGCCGAAAGCGGAGCGGAACGGTCACCCTTTGGTGCGGGTATATCGGTAACGATACGCTCCAGCACTTGCTCAATATTTATACCTGTCTTAGCCGAAACCTGCGGTGCATCTTCGGCAGGTATACCTATAATATCCTCAATCTCGTTAATTACACGCTGTGGGTCGGCAGATGGTAGGTCAATTTTATTTATAACGGGTAAAAGTTCAAGACCATGGTCAACCGCCAAATAGGTGTTAGCAAGGGTCTGCGCCTCGATACCCTGCGAAGCATCGACCACAAGCACTGCACCCTCACAGGCTGCCAGCGAACGCGAAACCTCATAGTTAAAGTCGACGTGACCGGGGGTATCGATTAGGTTGAGTTCATATTCCTCACCATCATTTGCGGTGTAATAAAGCGTAACGGCGTGCGACTTAATTGTGATACCGCGCTCACGCTCTAAATCCATACTGTCAAGTATCTGTTCTTCCATTTCTCTTTCGGATACCGAACTTGTTTTTTCAAGAAGTCGGTCTGCCAGGGTAGATTTACCGTGATCAATATGTGCAATTATGCAAAAATTTCTTATCTTATCAAGCGGAAAAGACACCTAAATTTCTCCTATCAATATATACTTGAAATTATTTTAACATAAAACCAACAATTTTACAATTAAAATTGCAATAGTTATTGATATATCTTATTTTGACAAAAAGCATATTTTATGTTAATATAATTTTGAGGTGGAAAATTATGGATTTTATCAAATTTGTTCAACAAATTCCCAACATAACCATAGCCAAAAGAATTGCTTCTGCATATGTCGCAGACTATAGACGCTTAGAGTTAGATGAAATTAAAGAATTTTTAATTAAGACCGCAAAGCAATATACTTCTTTTGAAAACATACATAATCGTTTGGAAGAACTAAAACTAGACAGCAATAGAGCTGTAAGAATAATCGCCCCTATTTTATTGCGCGATTATTTACTTAATCAAGATGATTTTATCTCATCTTGCAAAGAAACAGATTCCGCGATTCTCAACTATGAAAAAGAAATAATTGATGAATCTAATAATTTTGATATCAATAAAATTTCCAAAGATTTAGCTTTATTTAAACACATGCTTGATACAGCATGGGCACTTAACGATGACATTTCTATAGATGAAAAGAACTTATTAGAATCGTTACGTAGGTACTTGTCTATCACCATTCGGGAGCAGCAAATTTTGGAAGCAAAATCTGGTAGATTCCCAAATTTTGAAAATGTTTTGCACACTTTTGACGATATTGATGCCGCAAGAAGATTACTGCAGACCAAAGGCTTACTTGTATGTATAAAAAATGCAGATGGTGTTATGTGTGATATGATTCCTGATGACATTGCCGAAGGAATTAGAAAATACTATAACATTGAAATTCGTTCTTACGGATATGAAAAATTGGTTGACTATGTTGTTAAGAAAACCAAAAAACAGTATTTAATTGATATAGTAACAAAAGCAAGTAAACACTATGAAAAAGCAAATGTTGAAATCCCCAACAATCCCACCGTTAATGAATTAAAGGCTATTATTTTAAAATCAATTCAGCCATCAAATTTAATCGGCGGTTTCTCAGCCTACGACGGAATGAATGTGGACGATCTTTATGATTGGTGTAGCAATTTAGGATTAAGCGGCTCTGGTACTAAAAAAGTATTGATTGAAAGAATCTTAGAATACTATGATTCCATGCGAAGAATCGAATTAAAAACAGAAGACACCCGAGAAAAACTTGTTGCTGTATATGACGAACTCGCAAAAAGAGATCTAAAGTTTTTGAGATCTAACAATATCATAGAAAAAGATTTACAGTGCGAACATTATTTTGAAGATGCTACTAATTACATATTTGAAAAAATGTTGCTCAACAAACCTTTAACTTTAACTGGAACAGAGCATCCCGATGGAAAATTATCTTTCAAAGATAAATACATAATGTGGGATAATAAATTAAAAGAAACATCTGTAAATCTTAAAGACCACATACAACAATTTGATAAGTACATTAAAACCTCTGATAAAGATGTTGTTGTATTTATGGTTATTGCTCCAGATTTTACATCACAGAGCATACAAGAATGCGTAGACTATTCCTTAAACAATGACACTCAAATACTGCTCATCACAGCAAACGAGTTAAAAACCGTTGCAGAATTGTGGAATAAAAAACATAACGGTGAAATATTTAATTTGGGATATTTTAAGCAAAACGGTAGGTTTGATATAAAACTATTAAACTTATAACTTACATTGTACTAATTTAGAATAGAGTTATCTTGTATTTTTGAGATAACTCTATTCTTATATTACTTGAAAACCACAACAAAAAATGCTATATTAAATTCGATGAAACACTTATTGTCTATAATAAAATATTTTTGGTGATGTTATGAATTGTGAAAACTGTGTAAATTACATATACGATGAGGACACCGAGGAATACGTTTGTACCGCAAATTTAGATGAGGACGAATATGTACGTTTACTTTCTTCAAATTTTAAGGGTTGCCCCTATTTTAGACTTGATGATGAATATGGTATTGTAAGAAAACAAAATTAAAAATCCCGAACAATAAGTTCGGGATTTTTAATTTATACCGCTTTATCTATAATTGCCGCCAGAACCGTTATATCATCTTCGTGGTTATCTTCGCGCCGCCGTTTAGCACACAACGCTATATGCTCACTTAATTCTTTTGCAGTTCCGTCCCCCCAGGATTCAAGTTCAGCACATATCCACTCGGTGCCGTCACCCGTTACACCATCGGACATCATAAGCAATATATCGCCTTTTTTAAGACGTATTACCGCTTTATCAAATCCTACTTGACGCAAAATTCCTACAGGCAGCGAACTACTTTGCGCCTTGCCCGTTCTACCCGAACGACGTACAAGTGTAGGTGCCGCACCCGCCTTTAAAAGTTCAGTTTTACCGCTAAACAGGTCTATTACCGAAATATCAACCGTAGCCAATGACTCATCGGTTGATTTAAAAAGCATTGACGAGTTTAAAATTCTAAGCGCACAATCATACCCAAATCCCGCTTTTATGAGTCGCCCTATAAGTCCTGATGCCATCGCACCATCAACAGCCGCGCGTCCGCCTGTACCCATTCCATCAGATAAAACCATAACCATTCTGCCCTTGCCATCAAGAAAATAGTTGTAGGCATCACCGCACATCGTATGATTTGAACAAGCTATTTGACTAACACCAACGTCTACCTTTAAAACAGGGCGCTCACATATTGTTATAAGTGTTTCGCCCCCTATTTTGGTAAGTGTTGGAGCATCAAAATCTCTATCACACGCGGCAGATACCTGTCGCATAACGTGTATGCGGTTTATTACGGTATCCTTTGCATCGGTTATACGAATTTCAACCGTCATTCTGCCAAACTTATCTATCTTGCAACAACACTCGCGTGGTCTTAAGTCAATATTCTTAACGGCGGCAGCAACCGCTTCTGCACTCGCGTTATCAAACATTTCGCCCTCTTCAATTTCACGGCATAAATCATTTAGCATTTCACTTATGCCTTCAAATTGGTCGGTTACAACGCTTCTCACCTCATCCACTCGATTTTCTGCCGCAATGCGTGAAGCGTAATCGCTATAATTTTTAAAAAGCGCATTACCGACCGAATCAGTCCTTAAACATCGTCCCTTAAACTCATCAGGAGCGTAAAGTTGTGGCATATATTCACCATTTTTAACGGCACGCGTCATATCAAGCAGTGCATCTGTTGTTTCGCGCCTTTTAGCCTCCCAACAGTGTATACGTAGTGTGCAACCTTTGCAGGCATCACGCTCTACGCCCTTTATAACTCCGTCAAAATCCGGTGAATTAATTTTTGATAATTCAACCGCAACGTGTTCTACCGTTTGCGAGGCATCACTAAGTGCGTTAGCCGCAAATCCAAGCCGCATTGTTACTGCTTTTTTAAGACCTACGGGCGCCTCGGTAGCAGGGGTAGGACTTAAAATTTTACCAATTTTAATGCCAAAAGTTTTAGGTACAAATAAAAATATTATGGCACCTATGAGTGCCTCAATCAAGTATATTACAGACGTTTCATGGTATGTTAACGCGACGCTTATAAAGGTTGAACCTAAAAATGCAATTATTACGGCATATTTACCTAGTAAAGAAAAAACACCACTTAGCAAGCCACCAAATGAAAACAGAATAATGGCAGTGCTATCACCTGTACAAAGAAGCGAAGCAAACCCGAAAGCCACACCGCACACCGTACCTACAGTTGTTGAGCCGAAACGTGCCGCCGATAAAACAAGCGCAATAGCCAAAATTCTGCCAAGTGAAATTCCAATTATGGTTATACCAAAAAAACCGGACAATAAAAGTGATACGCATATAAGGAATCCGCTTAATTCTTCAACTGAAAGAGATATATCTTCACGGGAAAAAGCAAGTGTGCTACGTTTAACAAAATATGCCCCGCCAGCCGCCAAAAGCGCTTCAGTTAGTGCTGTTAGCATATCGTATACATCCTTTTTAACCGTAACTATGCCTACCGAAAGCACTACAGCAAAAACTATGACCGCAGAAATAATGGGTTTTACATTTTCTTTAGTGGTTCCGCTTATTAAAAACTTTATTGCAGCAACACCTAATGCCGCCGCTACATATCTAAAGGTTGAAATTTCTACAGCTGGCAACAGATAACCAATCAGCGCACCAAATACCGATGCAGCACAATATTTTAAAACGCTGCCCCCCACAACACTTAAACCAAACGGCAATAAGCCGTTTAGCACGGGTGCTCTGGTTGTAAAAAAACCAAAAAGAGCAAAAATTAAATGCTTAGTAAGTATAATGGCAATATCACTTACTGCCAAGTTTCCACTAAATCTTTTTATTTCTGTAACGTCCTTCATTTTAACACCACCGCATAACTTATTTTTGTGAATTACATCCATTATACATGGCTTGCCTCACTTTTTTTGTCAAAAGGCGGTGTAGCATTATAGGTTTTATGTAAACCTATTGTCAAAAAAGAAAAACGGGTGACGAACGTCACCCGTTGAGTGTAAATATATATTAGTCAGCCTGCTCTAAAATCATATCAGATATAAAAACATTTACGCGTGTTATGGCGTTACCGGTCATATCTTGAACGCGGTCTTTAACGTTAGCCTGAACAGCCTCAGCAATCGGTTTTACCTTAACGCCCTCTTTAACAACAATATATACGTTAATATCAACACCGCCGTTTTTGCCAACAACGCTAACGCTCTTTAAAACCTTGCCTGTGTTTATTACACCTGCAATATCAAGACTCTTGTTAGCAAGGCCTGCAACACCGTCAATCTCTAACGCTGCAACCTCTACAATCTTCTCTATAACGTCGGTATTTATTCCAAGATCGCCCAAATTATTATTCATAGGAAAATCCTCCTTTAGACTTCTTTTTTTCTATTATAACACATTTTTTTGCAAACACAACTATTTTACTGTAAGAATTTTAATTTTATCTGCGGTATAACCACTTTGTGACGATGCGATATCTTGAATTTGCAGTGTCTGTTGCGCTGTTAATGAAGCGGCTTTTACCACAATATTTATATCATTATCACCGATTATTGCTAATACTTTTTTAAACCCCTTTGCTTTAAGAAGGGATTCTATATTCTGCTCTGCCGTTTCTCGCGCCGCTATTGACGATGCCTTATCTACCGCCTTTGCTGCAGCATCGGTATTGCTACCTGCACTTTTAATGGTTTGTTGCAGGTCGGCCTTGGTTTCATCGCGTGCCGCATCACGTTCCTTTTTAGCGGTAACAAAATAGTCGGTTTCGGTTCCCACCTGCATGGCATTACCCGACGTATTGCCAACATACTCAGCCTGACCCAAATACTTATTACCATTTTTTGAGTCGGACGAGTATTTAACATTAAACCATACGGCAGCGCCAAGGGCTATAACCATAACCGCTAAAATAATTTGGCTTTTGCCTAAAATAGTACCTTTTTTCATTTTAATTGCCTCCTGTATCAGTTATATATATTCGTTTTGTTGTAACACCCAGTGTTGCCACCAACGCCTGCTCAATTTGCTCTTTTACATACACAGAGCCACTACCCGAATAGATTACCGCAACACCCCTTACAATAGGCAGTTGCTCATTTATAACAAGTGGTTTTTCATTACCATCAGAATCGGTTATAATTATGTATTTATTCTCACTATCGGTAGATACGTCGGTAGTATCACTGCTTTGGCGGTCACTTTTATTAAATTTAGTTTCGTCGGCATAATTATACGTAATGCCCGTATCAAGCGTTATCATGACCGAAACCTTCTTAGTTCCGCTTATAGATTTAACAATATCCGCCGTGTTCTTCTCAAGAGTTTGACGATACGTATCAATGCAAAATTCTGTATCTGTTACCTTTTTATCCCTTTCTGTTGACGAGAAAAATGACGAAACAAAAA
This sequence comes from Clostridia bacterium, assembly GCA_017436255.1. GTDB lineage: Bacteria > Bacillota > Clostridia > Oscillospirales > Acutalibacteraceae > SIG565. Next base: position 20,710 of record JAFSDK010000016.1, on the reverse strand, counting down.
TAAGCAAAATTCCGCATATGCCTAAAATAAAAATTAATTTGCCATTTTTTAAGCGTGAAATTATACCTTTAATTTTTTCATTCATTCACTCAACCGTCACCTCTTTTGTAATTACCGTTTGCTTAATTATCTTTTTAATTTGGTCAGGGTTTGCATCCGACCTAATAAATACATTACTAATAAATATGCCACTCGACTCATTAATATCCGTAATAACCGAAATTTTATTAAAAGAAATATTATTATCATTAAGTGCTGCCGCACATATACGTTCTGCTTGCGTTTCGGTAAGTTTAAGTGCCGACGTATAATCAATTTTCCTTTCTGATGAAAAACTTTTAAAGTCGACCTTACCTGTTTTTAAAAATAGTGAAACACAAGCGCATAAAAACACAAGGGTAAAAATATATCTCACCGATTTATTCATATTGCCCGATGGCGACAACATAAATAAAGCGCCAATAAAAATTGCGGCTGCACTAAGTCCCATAACAATTTGGGTGATATATGTCATTTTATCCACCTACCCTTGAAACTACGGCAAGCGCAATTATAAAAAGCGCACCAACAAAAAGAATTATGCCTATAAGTAGCGCCAATACTGAGTCAACCGCCTTTAATATTTGAGATGTTTTAGGAAGTGAAAACATAGCAGATGACGATTGACAAAATATAATAATTATGCGCCATAAAAGCAGTTCTGTAACAATAGGTAATAGCATTACAACTATAGCAATTACAGCATATATACCAACCGAATTTTTAAGAAGTGAAACTGAGCTTATAACTGTTGTAAGCGTTTCGCTAAGCGACGAACCTACGACAGGAACAAATGAACCCACCATAAATTTTGCAGTCTTTACCGATAATGTATCTGCCGATGCACTTATTGAGGTTTGCATAGATAAAAGTCCCATAAAAACTGTAAAACAGAAGGATAAAACCCACATCGTAACCCTCTTTATCATCTCTGCTATACCGCTATCTTTAACTAGCGGTGAAACACCCGTTGCAATGCCTAATCCTAAATACGAACTCATAAGCGGAACTATCAAAAATGCGCACGCCTGCACCGTGAATTCTGCCGCAGCGAGTAAAAGTGTGCTTGACGACGTAGCGGTAGCAGGTGCACCGCTAACCGTAATTATACCCGCATACACCGGCACAAATGATAGCATAAACACACCCGTACCCTTAATAGCAGCAACAGCACCGCCCACTGCGGTAATTATATTTTTTATAAGTGTTAAAGCAATAATAACCGAAAAAATATAATTTAACGACGACGCCATACCGCTATTTTCATCGGTAAAGGTATTTATAGCGGCATAAATAATTATTATTGCCATGATTTCGGCAAGTGCTAATAATGGGCGTTTACCGCCCGTCTTCACAAATGACCATATCATTTTAAATGCATTTGCACCGCCTAGGTTTTCCACCCAATCCGCATCATAAACATTAATATCATTATCTCTTAAGAAGGTGCGCACCTCGTCTGTCAAGGAGTCTTCGACCTTGTCAAAGCCGCTACTCTCAAGTTGTGAAGTGTAGAAATCTTCAACTCCTGCAGCATTCACCGTAACCGAAAAAGAAAAAATCAGTACAATTAAAACAACTATCCTTTTCATTTTTGTCCCACTAAACTAACCACCGCATCAAACAATGTATTCGCGAGAGGTAGCGAAATTATAAATATTGAAACTCGTCCGATAAACTCGGCCTTTGCCGCAAGCGAAGTCTGACCGAAATCACGGCAGGTGTCGGCTACAAACTGTGTAATGTAGCCAATCCCCAATGCCTTTAAGGCAACAAAAAACAACTCAGCATCAACCCCTGCCGACTGCAATTTGTTAACAACCTCTGTGAGCGGCGACGCTATGCTGCTAATTACCGACACAAAAATTATAGAGGCAGCACCAATCGATATAATAGCGGAATATTCCTTTTTATATTGCCCTAATACCAAGGCAAAAACGGCACTTATAAGGCAAAATGCCAACATACTGAAAATCTTCATTTTTAAAGACCAAAAATATTTTTTACGGTGTCAAACAGGTCGGCTATGACGTTTACTATCATAAGCAATACCACAACAAGTCCTGCAAGCGTAGTAAGCATTGCCTGTTCTTCGCGTCCCGAGCGCACAAGCACCTGATGAAGCACCGTAACAATTATACCTATTGCCGCTACCTTAAAGATAAAATCTACATCCATTTTATTACCTCTATATAAGGATAATTACTATAGTAAGACCACCAAAAAAACCGAGTTTTTTGTATAACTTGGATTTTTCTGTATACTGCCTATCAGCATTCTCGTATCTGCGAAGCAGTTGCCTTTTATATATACCGCATCTCTTTATTTGCGACTCTGTGTCACCAAGTCCAAGACCCGCAAAAAACTCTTCAATCATCCTTTTATCATCATTATCAAGACCCGTATTTTTAAGACATACCCGAAAAGGCTCGTCTACCGATAAATATGTATCATAGTTATAGATGCTTCGCACAATTTGCGGTAGTTCTGCCGAACTGTAGCGTATTTTTTCAGCGACTTCATCGGTTAAATTTACAAACCAATTAAGCGACTGCATACGCCCTTTTAGGTCCTTTGAAAGCGAAATGCCAAAAAGAGTTGTGGCAGACACTATAAAACAAAAACCAATAACTTTTATTAAAAAAGGCATCGTTCAATTTCCCTTCTTGAATATATTTCGGGTGACTTTTCACACGATAACATCGCTACGAGTTTAACGTTGTTTTGAGTTAACAGTTTGCGTGTTATACTGCGAGTGGCAAGTTCTGAAAGTTTACCTATGTGTGCAGTAAGCACCACGTCGGCGCCACCGCCCATACACTGCGCCACCGCACCAAGTTCTGCTTCGGTACCAATTTCGTCAAACGCAATAATATCTGGGCCAAGCGTACGCAAAGCTATCTCTACACCTCGTGCCTTTTCTATCCCATACAAAACGTCGGTATTGTCACCTAAATCATTCTGTATTTTACCGCTATGGCATGCCGAAATTTCACCGCGTGTATCCACCACCGCTACGCGCCTGTATTTACCGCTTTTCCCGTCGGACAACTGCCGTATAAAATCTCGCAAAACAGTAGTTTTGCCCGAGCCGGGCGGACCTGCTATAAGCACTCCCCCCGACGAATACCGTTCACACAAAAAATCTGCCGCGCCGAAAATCTGCCGCGCAATTCGTATATTTACCGACGAAAAATCGTAAACGCTGTCCCCCGAAAAATTACCCGCAATACCCGCTCTGTGACCGTACCGCATAGCAATAAAACCCTGCTTTATTTCTTCTGTATGCGAGTACATTGAATTGTTGCATAGGTTCTTAACGGTATTGACAATATCGTTAGGGGTTACCAAAAATAAATTATTTGTTTTAATAAAACTAACACAACCGTTTTTATCCACAAATGCTACACGCGCACCAATAGTTAACGTCAAAGGTTTATCGGCGCGTAGCCTTATTTCCTGTGCTTGCGATTTGATTTTAGAAGGTAAGGCTTTCAATAAATTTGCAACACCGTAAGGCAAGGCATATAGTGCGGAATCAAATCGCTCTAAATTTATATCCGTCATTTTATCAACCCCATTCTATCCTATGAGACAGGCAGTAAAAAAAGAACAAGCCTTGCCCAAGTGTTGAACACTTGGGCAGTTTTATTCGCCTACGGCGAGTTATATTGCTTCACAGTGATATTTGTCTTATGACAAGTGTTATTGCCTTCGGCAGTTTAAGGCGAATAAAATATCACTAAAACCACAGGTTTTAATATCACTTTTGATTTATCAAAAATATCACTCTTTGCAAAGCAAAGAATATCACTATCTTTTATCAAAATTAAAATAAAAAAGAAGTGCAGAAAATTCTACACTTCTTTCAAACTTGCTCTTTTCCATATCAAAATTTAATGCTTCCTTTTTCTCGCTCATAATTCTCTAAGTATCGATTAAGCAAATATCTTATAAGCCCCGCTACGCTGCGATTTTCCGCCTTCGCCGCTGAGCGAGCTTTATAATAAACCTTATCGTCAACAGCAATACTAAATTTCTTATTCTTCATATACACACTCCTTTTATGTTTTTAACATTTTACACCAGTTGTGATGTAAAAGTCAATACATGAATTATGATGTACGATAATAAATTAAAGAATATATAAAAAAGGATATTTAACATATGGACTATAATGAAAAATTGCGAATGCTCCGAGAGGACCGCGAACCCAAAACCACCCAGCAAGATATTGCCGATTTATTGTGTACTACACAGCAATACTATAGCGAGTATGAAAATGGCAACCGTAAATTACCCATAGAACACTTAGCCGCACTTTGTAAATTTTATGGTGTCTCTGCCGATTACATTCTTGGCTTACCCGAAAATTTAAAATATCCAAAAAGATAAATTTAAAAAGGCACCGTTTGAAATGGTGCCTTTTTGCTATCTTTTTTTATTCTTCGGGCATTTCCCAGTTGTGCCAGATTTCCTGAACGTCATCGTTTTCTTCAAGTAAATCTATAAGTTTTTCCATTTTTGCTACCGCATCTTCATCATCAATAACGGTGGTAGTCTGCGGTACGTAGGCAACCTCTGCCGAAACAAAGGTGTAACCCTTTTCTTCCAAAGCATCACGTACATTGCCCATTTCGTTGGGGTCGGTATCAATAACAAATACGTCGCCGTCAAAATTAAAATCTTCGGCACCTGCCTCAAGCGCATCTTCCATAACGGTATCTTCTTGGAGACCCTCGGCCTCAATGGCTATCTGACCACGGCGGTCAAACATGAACATTACCGAGCCCGACTGACCGAGATTACCGCCGCACTTATCAAAGTAATGGCGCATCTCACCTGCGGTACGGTTGCGGTTATCGGTCAGGGTTTCAACGATAACGGCAACACCATTAGGGCCGTAACCCTCGTATACAAGTTCTTCATAGTTGGTAGCATCGCCCTCGCCTGCCGCCTTTTTGATAATTCTTTCAATATTTTCGTTAGGCACGTTGGCTGCCTTTGCCTTGGCAATAGCATCCTTAAGTTTGCTGTTTTCTGCCGGGTTAGGACCACCCTGTTTTACGATAACCGCAATTTCTCTACCCATTTTGGTAAAGATTTTAGCCTTTGCGGCATCGGTTTTTTCCTTTTTACGCTTAATATTGTTCCATTTTGAATGTCCGGACATAAATATACCCCTTTAAATCATATTAACCTAATTATTTTATCACAAATCTCTATTACCTTCAAGTGCTTTTTCACATATCACTTTTATATCGTCTAAACTTGATATTTCGCCGCACATACGTCGAAGCCCCGCCGCACCACGCATACCCTTTAGATACCACGCGGTATGCTTGCGCGATTCCATAAGTGCGTTGTGTGGTTCTTTATATTTTAGCATAAGTTCTATTTGTTTAAGCATTGTTTGAAGGCGCATTTCCATTGACGGTGGCGGTAAAACAGTTCCGTCCTTCATATAGGCGTTTATCTGCTCGAAAACAAAGGGATTACCCATAGCGGCGCGTCCTACCATAACAAAATCGGCACCCGTTACATCGTACATATACTTGGCACTCTCTCCGTCACATACGTCACCATTGGCGATTACAGGTATACTAACCGCGCGTTTTACTTCGGCTATTGTTTTATAATCAATACCCGGCGCATACATCTGTTTTCTTGTTCTGCCATGCACCGTTATTGCCGCCGCACCCGCATTTTCTACCCGCTTGGCAATTTCTACGGCATTTACGCTGTCGCTATCCCAACCCGTGCGGATTTTAACCGTAACGGGAAGAGTTACCGCATTAACAACCGCCCTCGCTATTTCTCCTGCTAAAACGGGATTTCTAAGTAATGCGCTACCCCCACCATTGCCTGCAACCTTGGGCGCAGGACAGCCCATATTTATATCAATAAAATCGGGATTAAATTTTGCAGCGTGACGTGCAGCATCGGCCATAATTTCGGGTTCTGAGCCAAAAAGTTGCGAGCAAAACGGACGTTCGTCATCAAAGCATGCCAAATACGAGCCTGACTTTCTGTCCCCCAGACTCACACCTTTACTACTTGTCAATTCGCCCACCGTATATGCGGCACCGAACGACCTACATATTTCTCGCATGGCCCTATCGGCAACACCTGCCATAGGAGCCAATGCGGCATAACCGCCTATTTCTAAATTACCAATTTTCATAACGTTAATAATTATATACTTATCTTGATTTATTGTCAATTTTTTTGCAAGAATATAGTGACAAAACGGCATATTCTTGGTATAATTATTATGTATAAATATATTTAATATTTGAGGGACAAAAATGAAACTACTCGCCATTGACGGAAACAGCATAATAAACCGCGCTTTTTACGGAATACGTCTGCTAACTACCAAAGACGGACAGTATACCAACGGTATTTATGGTTTTATAAATATTTTAAATAAACTTATCGCACTTGAAAATCCCGACGGTGTTGCGGTTGCGTTCGACCTACACGCACCAACTTTTCGTCACAAGCAGTATAGCCTTTACAAAGCAGGACGAAAGGGTATGCCCGACGAACTTAGAAGTCAGATGCCGCTACTTAAAGAGTGGCTTAATTTAATGGGTTACCATTGTATTGAACTTGAGGGTTATGAGGCCGACGATATTTTGGGCACCCTTGCTGCCGCCGCCGACAAAGGCTCTCACGAGTGTGTTATCTCTACGGGTGACCGCGATGCACTTCAACTCGTTTCAAGCAATACACGTGTACTCCTTACCGCAACAAAAGCAGGCCACCCCGAACTTTTTAGCTACGATATTGCCGCACTTTACGAAAAGTATGGCGTGACACCCGATGGAATGATTGAACTTAAGGCACTTATGGGCGACAGTTCGGATAATATCCCCGGTGTTGCAGGCGTTGGTGAAAAGACGGCATCGGCACTTATTCAGCAGTACAAAAACATTGACTATATTTACGAAAATATCGATTCGCTCGATATTAAAGATGCCGTTAAAAATAAGTTAATTGCGGGTAAAGAAAACGCCTTTTTAAGCCGTTGGCTTGGCACCATAAATCGCGAAGTGCCGATTGATACCGACATTACCCACTATATGCCGCGCGAACAAAAAACTGCCGAGCTTGTATCTTTTATGGCAAGGCTTGAACTGTTCAAATTAATTGAAACTATGGGTCTTAGTGCTGATATGATTGAAACGATTGAACCCGCAAGCAACCTTAAAACCCTACGTTTTGTTGGCAATTCGGATTTTACGGTGACCAAAACCGCCGACCTTTATGCCGACTTTGAGTCAGACAGAATGGGCATTGTATCGGGGGACAATATTGCCGATATTGGCATTAGTGAAAATATTGCGAAGATAAAAGAATTACTTGAAAATGCCGCTATTAGTAAACGTGTTTATGATTATAAAACCCTTTACAAATGGGCAAAGCAAAACGACATTACCCCCGTAAATATTGTATTTGACAGTATGCTTGCAGGTTATCTTGCAAGCCCCTCGGCTTCAAGTTACGACGTAAGCCGACTCGCTCAGGAATACCACGCTGAAATGCCCAAAATCGACGGCGACTCGTATGAGTTTTTAAACGCCGCCGCTATTCACACTTCGGTTTGTGATAAATTAACCGAAGAACTAAAAATCAATGGTCAACTTGACCTTTTAACCGATATTGAACTACCCTTGGCGGCAGTTCTCGGTGAAATGGAACTTAACGGATTTTTAATTGATGCCGACGGCGTTGCACAATATGGTGAAGAATTAGGGAAAAGAATAGCCGATATTCAAAACGAAATTCATACGCTTGTAGGTTATGAATTTAACCTTAACTCACCCAAACAGTTGGGCGTGGCCCTATTTGAAAAATTAGGACTACCCGCCAAAAAGAAGACCAAAAGCGGTTACAGTACCTCGGCCGACGTGCTTGAAGAACTTAAAAATGAACATCCCGCCGTGACACTCTTACTTGAATATCGTACGCTTGCAAAACTCAAATCTACCTACTGCGACGGCCTTTGTGCCGCAGTAGCGTCTGACGGCAGAATACATTCAACCTTTAACCAAACCGAAACGAGAACGGGACGTATTTCTTCGCTTGAACCAAATCTTCAAAACATACCCGTTCGCCGTGATGAAGGTAAAATTTTACGCAAATTCTTTATAGCAAAAGACGGTTATAGCCTTTGCGATGCCGACTACTCGCAAATTGAACTGCGAGTGCTTGCACACATTGCCAACGACCAAAATATGATTGCCGCTTTTGAAGGTGGTACCGACATTCACACCCTTACCGCCGCTACGGCATTTGACATGCCTATTGATATGGTAACACCCGTTATGCGCTCACGCGCAAAAGCGGTAAACTTTGGTATTGTTTACGGCATAGGTGCATTTTCACTTGCTAAGGACATTGGCGTTACACGTGCCGAAGCCGACCGATATATTAAGGGCTACCTTGCGGCATACCCCGGTGTTAACAACTATATGAAGGCCGTTATTGAACAGGCTAAAGCCGACGGTTACGTGTCTACCCTTTTTGGCCGTCGCAGATACCTGCCCGAACTTGCTTCTTCAAACAAAATGTTGCAAGGTTTTGGCGAACGTGTGGCAAGAAATGCACCGATTCAGGGCACCGCCGCCGATATAATTAAAATTGCGATGATTAGAGTAAGCGAACGTCTTACAAAGGAAAAACTGGATGCACGCCTTATTTTACAGGTACACGACGAACTTATAGTTGAATGCAAAGACAATATTTGTGATAAGGTTTGCGCAATTTTGGAAGAAGAAATGCGCTCTGCCGCTAAAATGAAGGTGACGCTTAGTGTTGATGCGCACTCCGGCAAAACCTGGTATGAAGCAAAGGATTAAACATGAATATACTTTTTGTTTGCACAGGTAACACCTGCCGTAGCCCTATGGCAGAGGGTTATCTTAACTCAAAAAAACTTGATGGTGTTGTTGCGGTAAGCGCAGGTATTTGCGCTTTTGGTGAGCCTATAAGTCAAAATAGTTATGCCGTTTTGGCCGAGAAAGGCATTGATATGTCCGACCATATTTCTTGCCCCGTAACCGAAGCACTTTGCAACGAAGTTGATAAAATTATCTGTATTTCACCGTCACATAAAGAAATACTTTTAGGTTACGGTGTAGCCGAAGAAAAGTTATCGGTTTTAGGCGGCGGCATTGCCGACCCGTACGGTGGTGATATTGAAACATATAGAAAATGCCGTGATGAAATTTTCAGCGCCATTGATACACTTTTTAACGAAATTAAAGTAACTAAAAGTGATATGACAAACCTTGATGCTAAAAACATAGCCGAACTTGAAAAAGTTTGTTTTTCTTCACCTTGGAGCGAAGATGCTATACACGAATCTTTTAACAACGGAACTGCCTTTTTTGTAGCAAAAATAGGTGACGATTTTGCGGGATACTGCGGTATTAACACCGTCTTAGACGAAGGTTATATTACCAATATTGCCGTAAAACCCAAGCACCGAAAAAAAGGTGTTGCGTCGTCGCTTTTAAAAGAGATTGATACATTGGCAAAAGGTAAAAACCTTTCGTTTGTTTCACTTGAAGTGCGCCTAAGTAACGCCCCTGCAATTAAACTTTATGAAAAGTTAGGTTATACACCTGAAGGTGAGCGTAAAAACTTTTACACTAACCCACTAGAAAACGCTTTAATTATGACAAAGAGGTTTAAAGATGAAAATACTAGCCATTGAATCATCCTGTGATGAAACCGCCGCCGCAGTTGTTGAGGGTAGAAAAATTCTATCAAGTGTGATAAACACACAGGTTGAGGAACACAAAAAATATGGTGGAGTTGTGCCTGAAATCGCATCACGCCGCCACAGTGAAAATATAAGTGCAGTGGTAGAAAAGGCCATTACCGATGCGGGTATTACATACGGCGATATTGATGCTATAGCCGTAACCCATGCACCAGGTCTTATAGGTGCATTGCTTGTGGGTGTAAACTATGCAAAGGGACTTAGCCTTTCACTCGGTGTGCCTCTTATACCGGTACATCACCTACGCTCACATATAGCCGCTAATTATTTAGAACATACAGACCTAAAACCACCCTTTTTATGCCTTACCGTTTCGGGTGGCAATACCGTAATTACCTACGTGCGTGATTATACCGATTTTGAAATTATTGGTCAAACAAACGACGATGCTGCAGGCGAATGTCTTGATAAAGCGGCCCGAATTATGGGACTTGCCTATCCGGGCGGCGTTAACCTTGATAAAACCGCTACGGTAGCCGACGAGAAAAAGTATCCGTTACCCACACCACACACCCAAAACAAATATGATTTTAGTTTTTCGGGACTTAAAACGGCGGTCGTTAATTTAGTTCACAACGCGTCACAAAAGGGCGAGGAAATTGACGTTGGCGCGCTTTGTGCCACCGTTCGCAAAAAGGTATGCGATATACTTATTGACCACACAATATCTGCCGCCAAAGAATTACAGATAGAAAAAATTGTTTTAGCCGGCGGTGTTTCAGCTAACAGCGAACTGAGAAGCCGCCTTAAAGCAGCGTGTGATGAAAATGGTTTCTCCCTCTACTACCCACCTTTGAGTCTTTGTGGCGATAATGCCGCAATGGTTGGTGCCCAAGGTATTTATGAGTACCAAAGCGGCAATATTGCCGATGCTTCACTCAACGCCACCGCAACTTTACCCATAAATTATAGAAAATAAAAATTTACAGTTGTTAAAGTAAATAATATTTTGTATAATAATATATTATACTTTGTATTTTTCGGAAATGAGGATAAATGTTTATGTTGTTCACAAGAGATGTTGGCATAGACCTTGGCACCGCAAATACCTTAGTCAGTGTAAAAGGCAGAGGTATAATTATGCGCGAGCCATCGGTTGTTGCCTACGACGTTAGAAACGATGCTGTTCGCGCCGTTGGTACCGAGGCTAAAGAAATGATTGGTCGTACGCCCGGCTCGATAGTTGCCGTTCGTCCCCTTAAAGACGGTGTTATTGCCGACTTTGACGTTACTGCAGCAATGCTTAAAAGATTTATAAAGCAAGCACTTAAAGGCTCACTTATTTCACGCGTACGTGTTGTTATTTGTATACCTGCAGGTGTTACCGAGGTTGAAAGCCGTGCCGTTTACGATGCCGTAAAACTTGCAGGCGCTACCGAGGTTGACTTAATTGAAGAACCTATGGCAGCGGCAGTTGGTGCGGGACTTCCCGTTTCGGATGCAACAGGTAATATGGTTGTTGATATCGGCGGTGGCACAAGTGAAGTTGCCGTAATTTCTCTTGGGGACATTGTAACCGCGCAATCGGTTAGAACGGCGGGTGACGATTTTGACGAGGCTATTATTGCCTACATACGCAAAAAGCATAATTTGCTTATAGGTGAACGCACCGCTGAACAAATTAAAATAGATTTAGGCTCTGCTCTACCTTATGAAAATGAATCCAGTGTTGAAATCAAGGGCAGAAACCTTGTTGACGGTCTACCTAAAAACGTTATTATATCATCTGAAGAAGTACGCGAAGCAATTATGGACCCACTAATGCAGATTGTTGATGCAATACGTCTTACCCTTGAAAAAACTCCGCCTGAGTTGGCTGCAGACATTATTGACCGAGGCATTACCCTTACAGGCGGCGGCGCATTGCTTAGAGGTTTTTCACAACTTATTGCTGATGAAATCGGCATACCTGTAACGGTTGCTAAAAATCCACTTGATTGCGTTGTACTTGGCACACTTAAAAGACTTGACGATGACGAAGGCTTTGGAAACTACACCTTCCGTCGCGGTAAAAGATACAGATAATTTTTAAGAAAGGACGATTAACGTGCGCTTTTTCTTTCGTAGCCGAAAATTTAAAATAATTAGCGCCGTAACGGCGGTTATACTCTCGCTAACCTTAATTGCATGGATAGCGGGTGGTATCTTTGCGCCTCAATCAAGCCTTTCCGGTGTAATTTCCTCACCTTTCCAAAGAATAGCAACCTCTATTTCCAACGGTTTTAGAGATTTCACCCAAAAGTTCAGGGATAACGAAACCTTGATTGTCGAAAAAAGCGAACTTCAGGATGAAATCAACCACCTTAACGAACAGATTGCCGATTACGAAAAAATCAAGGCAGAAAACGAATTTTACAAAAACTATCTTGAAATCAAAGATGCACATCCCGATTTTCAGTTTGAGAGTGCCGTTATTATTTCACGCGACTCAAATGATGAATACGGCGCATTTACAATTGATGCGGGCTCGGTAGACGGTATACAGGTGCACGACCCCGTAATTACCGATGCAGGTCTTGTGGGTTACGTTTCAAGTGTTGGTCTTACCACCTCAAAAGTCACCACTATTTTAGATCCAAACATTTCGGTCGGTGCTATTGATAGCCGAACAAGTGATGCCGGCATAATAGGCGGTAATTTAACCCTTACTTCAAGCGGCAAAACACGTATGTACAACATACGCCGCACCTCATCTGTTGCTATCGGTGACTATGTTGTAACATCGGGTAGCGGTGTTTTCCCTAAGGGACTGCTCATTGGTAAAATCAGCAACATTTCGCAAGAAGAGTTTAAAACCTCACTTTATGCAGAGATTGAGCCTTTTGTAAACGTAAGAGAAATTCGTCAGGTTATGGTAATAACAGATTTCTCGGGAAAAACAGGCGGTGGCAAATAATGACTAACCAAAAAAACCATTATCTGCACATCGTGTTATACGTAATTTTCTTTGCATTGCTTTTTTTAATAAACTATACCGAGATTTTGCCTCTTCGCATTGCCAACGCGTCACCTATGCCGCTTGTTGCCGCAGTTGTAACGGTGGCATTTTACTATGGTGAATGGCTTGGATTTTGGAGCGGTCTCATTGCCGGAATTTTCGCCGATGCCGTTTCATCACAACTTACAGGGTTTAACACTATTTTACTAATGCTTATAGGTCTTATTGCGGGTCTGCTTATGACCTATATACTTAATAAAAACATTTACGCGGCAGGTGTTTTATCGTTATCTGCCAATATTCTATATTTTGGGGCTAAATGGCTTGTTGAGTATCTTTTCCTTGGTAGTAATGATGCCGCCGATTATCTGCTTTTCTATGCAGTGCCCTCTGCCGTTTATTCGGCGCTCTTTATTATTCCGTTTTACTTCTTTGGCATACTTGTAAGTAAAATTAAGTATCCGCAATAAACTAAATTGTAATTAAAGAAAGGATGTGAAAAAATGCCGTTCAACAAGGACAAACGCCCGTTTATAACCGTTTTGTCGATTATTTTAGCCATTGTTATAGCCTTTTATGCTGTACGCATTTTTTCACTTCAGGTTCTTAGCCGAGAAAAATACAGTAATCAAATATCAGGCGCTACACAGATAACCAGCGTACTTAAAGCACCGCGTGGTGAAATACTTGATTGCGACGGCAGACAAATTGCCATAAACCGTGACGGTTACGACATTGTTTTTAACCGACAGAATATGAATTTAAAAAACATCAATGCACTAATCGTCCGTCTTATTGAGTTGTGCGAAAAAGAAAAGTGCGAATACGTAGATGCTCTACCGCTTAACAAAACATCACCTTACGGATTTACCGATGACGTTGCCGATGAAAAGATTATTTCATTTTTAAACCTTGCAAACTATGCAACCGCTGAGAACTGTTTTGATCGCTTTGTTGAAAAATATGACCTTAACGGTTACTCAAAGGATATGCAAAGAAAAATAATGGGCGTAAGATACTCTATGGATAAGGCATCCTTTTCGGTATCGATACCTTACACCTTTGCCGAAGATATAAATGATAACCTTATGCTCACTATTTCAGAACTCGGCCACAGTATGCCCGGTGTAACGGTTGAGGTTACACCATATCGTTACTATCCTGTCACTGATTTAGCACCCCACCTTATCGGTACAATTGGTCCCATTTATGAAGAAGAGTGGGAAGAATACAACAAAAAGGGTTATTCATATAATGACAAGGTTGGAAAAAGCGGTATTGAACTTTACGCCGAAGAACAACTTCATGGTATTGACGGCGAAATAACACACATCCTTGATAAAGATGGCAACATAATTAAAAGTGAAGTAACCAAAGAACCCATTCCGGGTAAAACCATTATGTTAACCATCAACAAAAATCTACAAAAACAAACACAAAAAATTCTTGAGCAAAACATAAAAAAACTGCAAGGTGAGGGTGGCTCGGTTACAGGTGGTGCCGTTGTTGTTATGGATATTAAAAACGGTGGCGTTTTAACCTCCGCAAACTATCCGTCTTATGACCTTGCGACACTTTCAAAAAACTACAATAAACTTGTAAACGATAAAAATACGCCTCTTCTTGACAGAGCATTCAAGGGCATCTACCCCATAGGTTCAACCATAAAACCTGCCGTTGCCATTGCGGCGCTTGAAAATAACAAGGTTACAAAAAGTGAATCAATCTACTGTAAAAGAACCTACACCTATTTTGGCGACTTCCAACCTGAATGTATGCACTTCCATGGTAGAATTGCGCTAAAAACAGCTATTTCTCGTTCTTGCAACTACTACTTCTTTGAGGTTGGCAGACGTCTTGGTATAAAAAAATTAAACCGATATTTTAAAGACTTTGGTCTTGGGGTTGCAACCGGCGTTGAGGTTAACGACTCGGCAGGTCTGCTTACCGAATATGATAGCGACTCGGGAAATACCATTCAGGTAGCAATCGGTCAGCTAAATGCATTTACACCGCTACAGTTGGCAGTATATACGTCTACCGTTGCCAATGGCGGTACACGCTATAAGGCGACACTTATCGATAAAATCCTTTCGCAAGACCAAAGCGAAACCTATTTTTCAGGTAAGGCAGAGGTCGCTGGTAAAGTTAGTATTAAAGAATCAACCCTAACCGCCGTTAAAGAAGGCATGCTTTCGGTTACAGAAGACGGTACAGGACGTGCAGTATTTGCATCATATCCTATAAAAATCGGTGGTAAAACGGGTACGTCGCAAACCGACAACGGCGCCGACCACAGCGTTTTCGTTTCCTTTGCACCGTATGAAAATCCCGAAATAGTTGTTGCCGTTGTATTAGAACACGGCAGTTCTACCTTTGGTGTTACGTCGGTAGCCAAGGCAGTATTTGACCAATACTTCTTTGCTGCAAAAAATGATGGCGACGAAATTTTACCATATGTTGTCCTTGAATAATTGACAAACATCCCTTTTTTATGATATTATAATTTTACTAAATATAAGGAGAGTTGATATAAATGAACATCGCTTTAATTGCGCACGACGCCAAAAAAGAACTTATGGTACAGTTTTGTATTGCTTATTGCGGCGTTTTAAGTAAACACACTCTTCTTGCGACGGGTACAACCGGTAAACTTGTATCAGAATCAACCGGTTTACAAATAATTAAATTTTTAGCCGGCTCGCAAGGTGGTTCGCAACAGATTGCTTCTCGCATAGGTTGTGATGAAATTGACCTACTGCTACTGTTCCGTGATCCGCTCAATCCAAAACCTAATGAGCCCGACGAAAATGTTTTACTTCGACTTTGCGACGTACACAACATCCCCGTTGCCACAAATATCGCAACCGCCGAAATGCTTATTCACGGTCTTGAACGCGGTGACCTTGACTGGCGCGAGATTGTACACAATAAATAAGAAAATATAATCCAGTCCGTAAGGGCTGGATTTGTGATGTAATTTGATAGGAGATTTTTTATGGCTGAAATCATAAAAGCTATTAAGGGTACCTGTGACGTAATGCCTGATGACAGTTATAAATGGCAATACGTTGAGCAGACAATGCTTAACACCGCTTTGCTCTACGGCTATCGCGAAATTCGCATACCCGTTTTTGAGCATACCGAGGTTTTCTCGCGCGGTGTGGGTGATACAACCGACGTTGTACAAAAAGAAATGTACACCTTTGATGACAAGGGCGGTCGCTCAATAACTCTTCGTCCTGAATTTACCGCAGGCGTTGTAAGAAGTTCTATTGAAAACGGTCTTGTTAACGGCACTTTGCCGGTTAAGGCTTGTTATATCGGCGGTTGCTACCGCTACGAAAAGCCTCAGGCAGGCAGACTTCGTGAGTTTCACCAATTCGGTATTGAGTGTATCGGTGCCAACACCCCTGCCGCCGATGCCGAGGTTATATTGCTTGCTAATCAGGTGTTATCCGATATAGGCATAAAAAATCTTTCACTTGAGATTAACTCTATTGGATGTCCTACCTGCCGTGCAGAATATCACAAGGCATTAAAGGCATATTTTGCCGACAACAGCGAAGAACTCTGCGGCACCTGTAAAGACAGACTTGAGCGCAACCCCATGCGTATACTTGACTGTAAATCACCCGTTTGTAAAGGTATTGCCGAAGGCGCGCCTGTTGTACTTGACTTTTTGTGTGACGAGTGTAAGGAACATCACGCTCAATTACAGGCTCACCTTGATGCCGCAGGTCTTAAATATACCGTTAATCCGCAAATTGTACGTGGACTTGACTACTACACCAAAACCGTTTTTGAGTTTGTATCAGGCGATATTGGTGCACAGTCAACCGTTTGTGGCGGCGGCCGTTACGACGGACTTATCGCTCAACTTGGCGGTCCTGCAGTTCAGTCGGTAGGTTTTGCTATGGGTCTTGAAAGACTTATGATGGTATTAGGGGCACAAAATGCCGAATTCCCCGAAAAAGCAACCTGTGATATCTATTTTGCACCGATGGGTGAAAACGAACAGGTTTTTGCAACTAAACTTTGCGCTATTTTACGTGCCGAGGGTTTTGAAGCACTTAGCGATATAAACGGACGCGGACTTCGCGCTCAACTTAAATATGCTAATAAAATTGGTGCAAAATTTACCTGTGTTTTAGGTGAGGACGAAGTCAAATGCGGTATTTTGCGTATTAAAAATATGCAAAATGGTGAGGAAACAGAAGTTAATGCCGAAAATATAGTAGAAGATTTTTACAAGCTTATTAATACACTCGCTTTGGATAATCTCACCGAGTCGATGTTTTAGGAGATGTTTAAATGAAACTTGATAGAATGAATTCTTTAAAGCGCACCCACTACTGCGGTGTTCTGCGTGATGGTGATATTGGTAAAACCGTTACTGTTTGCGGTTGGGTACAACGCCAACGCGACTTAGGAGCGCTCATATTTATAGATCTTCGCGACCGCACGGGTAT
The DNA here is from genome assembly GCA_017436255.1 of Clostridia bacterium. Lineage (GTDB taxonomy): Bacteria > Bacillota > Clostridia > Oscillospirales > Acutalibacteraceae > SIG565. The sequence goes on along the minus strand of JAFSDK010000016.1, from coordinate 3,465 downwards.
AGTTCAACTTGCATTTGACGATACCACCGAAAAGGAAATTTTCGATAAGGCATTTGCTGTCCGTAGTGAATACGTTGTTATGGCAAGCGGTCTTGTAAGAGCACGCTCATCGGTTAATAACGACATACCCACAGGTCATATCGAAATTGAGGTTACCGATTTAAGGGTTCTTGGTCAATCGGAAACCCCTCCCTTTGAAATTTTAAGCGAAACCGACGTTAAAGAAGATTTACGTCTTAAATACCGCTACCTTGACCTCCGCCGTGCACCACTTCAGAAGAATATTATGATGCGCCATAAAATCACCAAGGTAACACGTGACTATTTTGACGAAAACGGCTTTATTGAAATAGAAACACCTACCCTTATTAAATCTACACCCGAGGGCGCACGCGACTATTTAGTGCCTTCGCGTATACACAAGGGCTCTTTCTTTGCTCTTCCGCAGTCACCTCAGCTTTACAAGCAGTTGCTTATGCTCTCAGGTTTTGACCGCTATATGCAGTTGGCTCGTTGCTACCGTGACGAAGACCTACGTGCCGACCGTCAACCTGAATTTACACAGATTGACCTTGAGATGTCATTTGTTGAGATGGAAGACGTTCTTTCTATCGGTGAAGGTTTTGTTAAGCGCCTCTTCAAAGAAGTATTAGACGTTGACATCACTACACCCCTACCCCGCCTTACCTATACCGAAGCTATGGAAAACTACGGTTCGGATAAACCCGATACCCGTTTTGATATGAATATAACCGATGTTTCGGATATTGTTGAAAATTGCGGATTTGGCGTATTTGCCGATACAGTTAAAAACGGTGGTACCGTTCGTGCAATTACCGCTAAAAACGCTGCCGACGTATATACCCGAAAAGAAATTGATAAACTCACCGAAGAAGCAAAGGGTATTGGCGCTAAGGGTCTTGCCTTTATTCGTTGGGTTGAGGATGTACCCACCTGCTCCTTCTCGAAATTTATGACTGAGGATGAAATGGCGGCCATAATTGAGAAAACAGGCGCCGAAAAGGGTGACGTTGTGCTCTTCTGTGCCGACCGTAAAAAGACGGTACTCTCGGTGCTTGGCGCACTACGTTTAACCGTTGCTAAGCGTCTCGACATTATCCCCGACACCTTTAACTTCTTGTGGATAACCGAATTCCCCTTCTTTGAATATAACGAGGAAACGGGCAACTGGGATGCTATGCATCACCCCTTCACCTCACCGCTTGACGAGTGCGTACAGTATCTTGAAAGCGCACCCGAAAAGGTCTTTGCCAAGGCATACGACTTGGTGCTTAACGGCATTGAATTGTCCTCGGGCTCTATTCGTATAACCGACCCCGAGCTACAAAAGCAGATGTTTACAGCTTTGGGGCTGAGTGACGAGGAAGCACACCAAAAATTCGGCTTCTTAACCGACGCCTTCCGCTTTGGCGCACCGCCTCACGGTGGTATGGGTATCGGTCTTGACCGCCTTGTTATGCTTATGTGCGGTGCCGATAATCTGCGTGACGTAATCGCCTTCCCGAAGGTTTCAAATTCGAGTGAGCTTATGTCGGGTGCACCCGGCAACGTTGACGAGGTTCAGCTTACCGACCTATCAATCGCGATAACTAAAAACGAAGAATAACAAAAAACCCGAACTATATGGCGCGTGTTCTTAAGGACAGTTTTGAATAGTTAAAAGCCTCGGCTGGGAATCCTCCCTTCCGAGGCTGAATTTGTTTTTCTCATAAATTGAGAAAAAATCTCACAAACTGTGCGCTTGATTATGGCTACATAATATGGTATACTATTATCACCGGTAAAACATAAGCCCTGCGCAGATGCTGACAGAATGGAGATATAGTATGAAATTGAACTTAGGAAACCAAATACGTATAAACCGCAGACGCATGAACCTTACTCAAGAACAATTAGCGGAAAAATTCGGGACATCTCCACAGGCTATTTCTCGGTGGGAAATAGGTGCGACCTACCCTGATATCGAAATGCTGCCAATGATCGCATCGTTTTTTGAAATGTCGGTAGATGCGTTGCTTGGAGTTACCGAGGAAGAAAAAGAAAAGTTTTGCATTGAGCTTCAACAATCTTTTGAAACCGCTGTCCGTGCAAAGGATGTTCAGAAAACTATCGATATCATGCGAGAAATACGACGCAATCTCAAAGAATATCAGCACTATTGGTTTTGGGGATTGTATACCGAGATTTGGAAAGTCCGTTTGTTTCGAGACGAGAAGGTTCTCGAAGAAATGCGTCTTTTAGCAGAAGAAATATTCAGTGTGTGTCCTAAAGAACAGCATTATCAAGTTATTGAATGCATGTCGTATATGGAGGATGATGAGCACATTTCCGCTTTCTTGGATGCATATGCCAGCCGAGAGGATATGGCACGATCAAGCTTGCTGTTTAGAAGATACAAAATGCGTGAGGAGCTTGATAAAATTGAACCTGTAAGGCATGGCATTCTGTGGTATGAGCTTTCGCATATTCTAACTGCGGCGAATGATTGGCAAGTATATCTTTGCAAGGATCCTAATCATTTTATTTGGTTTTGCGAAACACAGCTTGGCTATCTCAACGCAGTAAACAATTTGTCTCCCGATAAGAAGTATTTGATCAGCGGTGGAACAGGTCCGGATTTGTGGTGTGAGGAAAGAATACAGCTTGGAATACGCTATTCGGCTTCTTTTGCCAAGCTTGGAAAAATGGATGAAGCTTATGATGCCTTTGAAGACACAATACGCGTGATTGAACAGATCATGTCAATCACAGATGACGAGTTCAAGATAGGCTGTTCATCTCCAGCACTTGAAGGCTTTGCTTTGGAATCCAAAATCAATTGGCTTGAGAAAGACGGCAAGGAATACAAGGAAATCAGTCTACAGTATAATGATTGGTGGAATTGGATCATTCCTCTTGATTATCAAAAAGCCTTTAAGCATGCTTGGTTTGACACTATGAGGGCAGACAAACGCTTTGATGTGCTTTTTGAGAGATTGGATAAATGCGTTGTTTGCAGAGAAATATCAACTAATTAACCTGTGCAACAAAATTTTAGCCTCCGACATGGAAAATCCTTGCCGGAGGCTTATACTTTATGTAATTGCACTGCCACATTCGGTGGTGGGTAAGTGCGCACTTACGGGCAAGAAAAAGCCTCCCTTGTGTAAAGGGAGGTGGCACGTCTCGCCGTGACGGAGGGATTGTAAAAAACTAAAATCCTTTGTAAAACAATCCCTCAGCCGCCTTCGGCGTCAGCTCCCTTTACACAAGGGAGCCTCTGGCAGTAGTCGTTTGTTCAGTTAGTATTTCATTAGTAAAAACTGTCCTTTAGAACCCGGCGCATATGAAGTGAACCCCAAAGTTTAGACAAAATTAAATATTAAATTAATTGTGAATGAGTTCGGTATTGTACCGGGCTCATTCCTTTTAGTTTTAAGGAAATTCTTTCGTTGTTGTAGTAAT
>JAFSDK010000015.1 GCA_017436255.1 Clostridia bacterium | reverse complement strand
GTTCGTCCTGAGCCAGGATCAAACTCTCTAAAATATTATATCTCAACACCTAAGTGTTAAAATCTTCTAGATAAGCTCTTTAGCTCATTTTTTCTAAATGCTGACGCATTTCTTTGTCCTTGATTTCTTTTGATTTCTCTTAAGAATCGTCGGGTCCTTATTAGTTCGTCGTTGTTTAATTTTCAAGGTCCGTTTTGCGCCCACTTTTCAAGTCGCCCAATTATAATACCAAAAGAAAACCCTTTTGTCAAGCCTTTTTTTAACTTTTTTTGATATTTTTTTCGAATAGTTTTAACTGCTATTTTTAACCACAATATCTTGTGCTTTTATGTGCAATATGACATATAAAAACGAATAAAAACTGCCCCGCCGAAGCGGAGCAGTTGCGCTATATTATATATAATGTATATTAGTCGCGCTTTTTGTTTCTAAAATTCTTGCGATTGCGGTCGCCCTGTTTTCTCTCAGGAACCTCGTCGGCACCCTCTTCAACAACAGCACCGTTTACTTCAACGAGCGCATCGCGGCGTGAAAGGTTGAGTCTGCCCTGATCATCAATCTCGGTTACCTTAACAATAACCTGATCGCCAACTGCAACAACGTCCTCTACCTTTTCAACCCTCTTTACATCAAGCTTGCTGATGTGAACAAGACCTTCTTTACCGGGTGCGATTTCAACAAATGCACCGAAGTTCATAATTCTTGTTACTTTACCGCTGTAGATAGCACCGATTTCGGGATCGTTAGCGATGGTCTCAACAATCATAAGTGCCTGCTTAGCCTTATCGATATCGATAGCAGCGATAAATACTCTACCGTCTTCTTCGATATTAATAGTACATTCGCACTGTTCCTGTATAGACTGGATAACCTTACCCTGCTTACCGATAACGTCACCGATTTTCTCGGGGTTAATCTGGGTTGAGAGCATTTTGGGAGCATATTTTGAAAGTTCTGCTCTGGGCTCTGAAATAACGGGGAGCATAATTTCATCAAGGATGTAATTACGTGCCTTGTTTGTCTTGGCAAAAGCTTCTTTAATGATAGCGGGTGTAAGACCGTGAACCTTTAAGTCCATCTGAATTGCGGTAATACCCTTCTTGGTACCTGCAACCTTAAAGTCCATATCGCCGTAGAAGTCTTCAAGACCCTGAATGTCAACCATTGTCATAAAGTCGCCGTAAACGCCGTCGTCACCTGTGATAAGACCACAAGAGATACCTGCTACGGGAGCCTTAATCGGAACACCTGCAGCCATAAGAGCCAAGGTAGAACCACAGATTGAAGCCTGTGAGGTAGAACCGTTTGATGAAAGAACTTCAGACACTACGCGGATAGCATAGGGGAACTCATCAACCGACGGAATAACCGGAACAAGAGCACGCTCAGCGAGAGCACCGTGACCGATTTCACGTCTGCCTGGGCCGCGCGAAGGCTTGGTTTCACCAACCGAGTATGACGGGAAATTGTAGTGGTGGATATATCTCTTTTCTTTTTCTTCGTCAAGACCGTCAAGTTTCTGTGCTTCGCTTACAGATGCAAGGGTTGCAACCGAGAGAACCTGGGTCTGACCACGAGTAAACATACCTGAACCGTGAACACGAGCAAGTAAATCAACCTGTGCATTCAAAGGACGGATATCATCGATGCCACGACCGTCAACACGTTTCTTTTCGTCCTTTAACCAAGCACGAACAACGTGTTTCTGAACGAGGTACATAATTTCGTCAAGTTTTGCTTCTTTTCCTTCAAAACGCTCGTCAAACTTTTCGTGAACGGCATTGTAGATAGGAAGTAAAGCGGCATCGCGAACGAGTTTATCATCGGTATCGAGAGCCTTTTTAACATCTTCGATACAGAAGTTTTCGATTTCTTCCATAATAGCGGGGTCGGGATCGTTTGATTCAAACTCAAACTTCGGCTTACCGATTTCGGCAACGATAGAGTTGATGAAAGCAACAACCTCTTTATTTGCCTCGTGACCTGCCATAATAGCATCAAACATAAGGTCATCAGGGATTTCCTCACCGCCTGCCTCAATCATAGCAACGAGGTCGGCAGTTGAAGAAACGGTTAAGTCAAGTGTAGATACTGCGCGCTGCTCAAGTGTCGGGTTGATAACTATTTCGCCGTCAACAAGACCTACGTCAACGCTTGAGATAGGACCATTCCACGGAACGTCAGAAATAGCGATAGCGGTTGATACACCGATAGCAGCAGCGATTTCAGGGCTGCAGTCGGGGTCTACCGACATAACGGTAGCAACAACGGTACAGTCATTTCTCATATCCTTCGGGAAAAGCGGGCGGATCGGACGGTCGATACAGCGAGAAGCAAGAACTGCCTTATCGCTTGCCTTACCCTCACGGCGAGTGAAGGAACCGGGGATGCGGCCTACCGAGTACATCTTTTCTTCATAGTCAACAGAAAGCGGGAAGAAATCAACGCCTTCTCTGGGTTTTGCCGAAGCGGTTACGGTACATAAAACCTGTGTTTCACCATAGGTTGCGAGTACGGCGCCGTTGGCAAGTTGTGCCATTTTGCCGGTTTCGATTTTTAAGGGTCTGCCGGCAAATGTGGTTTCATAAACCTTGTAGTTTTCAAACATAATTTTTACCTCCGTTTAATTTTTGTGAGGTGTTTCCGTTTAGCAATAAATTCATAGCCGAAACTTTCGACCATCAATTTACCGCTAAACAACGAAAAACCTCTTTTTGTTTTTTAATTGCAACAAAGCAGACCACTTTCATGGTCTGCTTTATTTTTAAATTACTTACGAAGACCGAGCTTCTTAACGATTGCACGGTATCTTTCGATATCGTTCTTCTGCAAATATGCGAGAAGGTTACGTCTGTGACCAACCATCTTCATAAGACCACGACGTGAGTGGTGATCCTTCGCATGAACCTTTAAGTGAGCGTTGAGCTCATTGATTCTGGTTGTGAGAAGAGCAATCTGAACTTCGGGAGAACCTGTGTCACCCTCATGAGTAGCGTAGGTTTCAATAACCTGCTGTTTCTGTTCTTTAAGCATTATTTTCACTCCTTTTTTAATATTTGTCGGCCGTAAACCAAGCATTAGGTCGTGAGTGTTCCGACTTGGTCGGCAGTCACCGAATGCTGAGTAAACGGTAGCTTTGATATTATATCACAACGATCAAAAAAAGTAAAGTACTATTTATAGTTATTCATTCCAGCCCCTCAACTATATATTGTTATTTTCTTTAACAATTATTCTTTGCTTTTAGTTAAATCTTAATTTTATCCATCACCCTGCACAAGGGTATGTAAAGCACAAGGGTTGTGGCAAAATTAGAAACGGCATGGATAATATCGAACGATAATCCTTTTGCGATCCAAGCAAGCGCAAAGGCTTGGCCGTTCAAGAACCAAAATGGTATACTGCAAAGTATGCCGAAAGCGAGACCATAGACACCTGCCGTAAAGGCAACTATGGGGGTAGCAATTCTTTTGGATTTTATCTTGGTGAGCGGCCATACAATTAGCACAAGTATCGCCCACACGTACAAATACATTACGTTCCAAACATTAAATCCGTGTGTAGCTATCTCTATAAAGGCATAAACGTACGCAGAGATAAGCGCTTTAGCGCCAAACTTATACGTATATATTATGAGTAGCGGCGTAACAAGCTCAATATTGGGTAACAGCATTAAAATCCAATCAAAAACGTTTAACACCACACCGAGCATTATAAGCGCTATTATTACCGCAAGATTCCTTAATGTCCTGTTTTTAATATCCATTATTTTGTATATGTTATCTCATATTTGTCGCCGTCGGTGAGTTCTACATCGTTCATTCCCACCATCAGCATTTCGCCCGACTTGGTAACGCACCACCAAGCGCCGTCCTTGTTAAAATCGGCGGTAATGCCGTCGATAGTGGTGTAAAGTCCGTCCTTTGTGTACTCAACAATTCCTTCATCAGCCAAAGCGTTTGCAAGGTACTTTTCATCGGTAGTGATGTTTTTGGTTTTGGTTTTGCCATCCTTAACGATATCAACCGTGATTGATACAGTGGCGCTCTGTGACGATGATGCATCGTCTTTGTTGTTTGTCTTTTTTGCCTGGCAACCCGCAAAACAAGCAACTACTACAAGTAGTGCCATAACGAGAGCCAAAATTCTTTTTGTGATTTTCATAAAAAATCCCCTTTGTTTTGGTATTACCGAACACATCAAAACAAGGGGGACTGTTACCTTATTATACCTTTTTCATACCCTAAAAACGCATAAACCGTAAAGCCGCCAATTACTCGTGGCACCTTGAGTTGACACCCTACAGCAAGTCTTCCGACTGAGGACTCAGACGCGTCTGCCTCGCCTTCCCAAAACAAATTCAGTGGCATTTTAAGGCACCGCTCGTCCATCACGGCGACGAGTTCGTTGCAGATTTACACTGCATTCCTTTTTAATCCGAGCATTACACCCGAAACTGTATGGCTTTTTATTCAGCAAAATTATACTATCACATAGATTCTGAAATGTCAACAATTGTCGCTCCCAAAATCTCGGCTTGGTCGCGGTCGTGCGTAACTAGCAAAACCGTCTTGTCACGTGTTACTTCGCGGATAATTTCCGCCGTTTTTTCCACGTTCTTTTGGTCGATGCCATTAAACGGTTCGTCAAAAATATAAATATCGGCCTGACGGCAAAGCGCTCTTGCAATAGCCGTTCTGCGTGCCATACCACCGCTAAGGGCGTGTGGGTACATATCTTGGGCATCGCTAAGACCTAATCGCTCAATTACAGAAGGTATATCTTCCGTATCGGCAAACAGTTCTATGTTTTGCAGAACAGTTTTGTTTGGCAACAAGCGATCTTCTTGAAACACCACCGAAATCTTTTTATCATCAATGCCCGACAACTCACCTGAGCGCACCTTTTCAAGCCCCATTATAAGTCGTAAAAGGGTTGTTTTGCCAAAACCCGACGGCGCAAAAAAGCAAACCTTATCGCCATCGTTGATATTTAGCGAAAAATCTTTAAGAATTTCTTTTTTGCCGTATGAAAAATTTACTTTGTCAAACCTTATCATGCAGTTCTCTCCTTCCAGAAAAACTTAATAATGTTTTCAAGAATGAAGCTTAAAAGCACAACCATTAAAACTATGGCAAAAACACGGGAATAGTCAAGGTTGCTTTTTGCTTGAGACATCATAGCACCGATACTGCCGGTGGGATTGCAAAGCACCTCTGCCGCTACGCCCGATTTCCAGGCATAACCAAGCCCCGTAATACAAGAAACACGGAACTGCGGCATAACCGACGGTATTGTAATGTTTTTAATTATACCCTTTTTATCCATACCCATAACACGCGCCATCTCGACGAGGCGTTTATCTACCGATAAAAGACCTGTTTCAACGTGACTCCACACAATTGGGAACACCATTAAAAAGGCGATAAACGCAGGTATTATTTCGGACGGTATCCATAACCACGCAAGTATTATAAATGCCGCTACAGGCACCGCACGTATTAGGCGTGTGAGTGGTGCCGTAAGGGTGGCAAAAAACGTACTGCTTCCCGATAGCAAACCGCAAAAAAGACCTAAAATTACTGCGAAAACAAATCCGCTTACTATGTGCCAAAGCGAAGTGCCTACGCTATCCCAAAATTCAAGCGTTTTAACGCAGGTAAAAAACTCGCGCAGAGTATCAAGCGGTAACGGAATTTTGAAAAGCAACTCTTTGTTGGCAAGTGTAGCCCCCATATGCCAAAGCAGGATCCAAAATGCAATGGACCCTGCCGTAAAAAGCGCTTTTTTAAACTTAGCCTGCATAGTAGAAATCATCTGCGGGCAACTTGCCGCCTACCGAGGTTTTATCGGCAGCAAACATAACCGCCAAGTAACCCGATAGTTTGGTTTTCATTTCGCTACCCTTAATAAAGCACAAATTGCAGTTTGGTATTGCCTTCTTAGCGATAGCGGCTTTGGCTACTATTCCGTAACTTTCGCAAAGTGCGGCAGTTGTATCTAGATCATTATTGGCGGCATCAACCGATGCTTTATATTCATCTAAGAACTTTTTAACGGTTTCGGGATTTTTTTGTAAAAACTCGTTACGAACTACAACACATCCCTGCATAAGTGCCGAATCGCCGCCAACCTTTTCCCATTCTTTTGTAAGGTCAATAGCAATTTTGGCGCCCTGATTTTGAACGGTCAGTGAAGTTGCAACAGGTTGAGGCGCGATAATTATAGCATCAGGGTCGGTTGCCCAAACGGTTAACAGTTCGGTACCCTCTGCCTTGAACTCAAGTTCTATATCCTTTTTCTTATCAATGTTATTTTTCTCTAAAAGATAATTTATAATGTATTCAGGGTTAGAACCTGCGCCTGTTGTGTAAACCTTTTTACCCTTAAGGTCGGCAAGGGATTTTACCTCAACGCCGGCAGGTGTTACAACGTTTAATACGCCCAAGGTGTTTACCGCAAGAACTGTAACGGCACCATTTGTTGTGTTGTAGATTTTAGCCGCAAGGTTGGTCGCAATAGCGGCAATATCTGCCTCTTTTTTAGAAATTTTTGCAACTATTTCGGTTGGTTCTTTTACAATGTTTATATTGTAGTTGATTTCGGTCTGTCCTTTTTCGGCTCTGTCCTTTAAATTAGCGGCACCAATACCCGTTGGACCCGATAATACGTAGAAATTTGTTGCGGCATATTCAACCGGTTGCGGTTGCTCGGGCTCTCCTCCACATGCGGTAAGGCCTAAAACCAATAAAGCCGCCAATAATAAACTTATAATCTTTTTCATACTTCATTCACCCTTATAATATTATTTTCTCTTGTTATGAGGCCCTTTTTTTCAAGTTCCTCAATACTGCGGTAAAGACTTGTTCTGCCTATGCCTATCATTCGGCATAGATTAGACATATTCTTTACCTCTATTATACCAAACTCGTCCGAGTTTGCCCTTAAATAGCACAGCAGTTTACCATCGCTGTCACGTGAAGACAACTGCGCTATCTTTTGGTTTAAAAATCGCACACGGTCAGACAAAAATTTGATATAGTTTAGTGACGTTTGCGGATATTTTTTAAAGATTTTCTCTAAAATCTGCTCATCAATAAACTGTACTAAACATCGACTTTGTGCGGTGATGACGCTTATATATCCGTCATCCGTGCCAAACATTGCCGCCACGCCGAAAACGTCGCCCTCAGAAAAGGCTCTTTTAAGTATGTTTTCGCCCTTTGCCGACATTTTGCCCTCAAGCAATATACCTAGCGCTTTTTGGTAGCAATCCGCTGAATATATCACTTCGCCTTTTTCAAATGCCTGCGCCTCAGGCAGCAACGCTAAAATCGACCCTTTTTCCTCCTTTGACAAGCCACAGAACAAAAAGGTTTTTTCAATTAAGAACATAGGCTTCTCCTTTTTAAAACTGTTCCATTTGGAACACATCTATATTATATGCTATTGTTATTTTTTTGTCAAGGTTTTTATCTCAATAATTACGAAATATTTTTTAAACTTGTTTTTCGCGTATTGAAATGTGTAATTTCAGCAATAGAGACCGAGTAAAAAATTAACCCCGACTTCAAAAGAAGTCGGGGTTTTAACATTATTTAGTAACGTAAATTATTGTAGGTTTGCTATCGCCAAGCAAACTATTAATTTCAGCTCTTACCGAGTTATCAAACAACACTTTACTCAATACGTCACGACTTGTACCGAGATATCCGTCTGTATACTGAATATAGATATTCTCACTGTAGGTAGGTGAATGTGACGCATCATCTGCATTTGACTGAACAAGGTCTGCTTTTGAAAGGGCAAACAAGTTGTTAGCTATAGTAAACGTGCCTTTTAAGTAATTGCTGTGTTCCCACGACTTCACGTGTGCAGCTCCCTCTTTATCCGGGCGTTGTTCACAAAATCCATAACCTGCATACCACATAAGATTGTTATCAACATTTACATCCTTTATGTAACTTCCGGTTCCAACGTCAGGGAGCTCTAAGAAGTACTCAAAAGAATAGTTACTATATTCTATTACATTATCACTGATGTCGATATTTTGCATTATATAGTCGGTTTTTGTTGTGCTGATATATTGGAACGTAACCGCCGCATCATAAATCTGACCAAAGTAACAATTGTTTACATTAAATCCATTGCAGGCGCCCCATATTTCAACGCCATTACCGAATCTGGTAGTGTTATTGTCAAGACCCGACTGGATAGAACCGCCAATCCACTCAAACGCGCAATTTGTAACTGTAAGATTCGTTCGCTGACCAGTTGCGCTTATAGCATGCGCGCCAGTATATTTAAAGCACAAATTATCAATTTGAACGTTGTTTGCTTTGATGCTAAATATAAATTTTCCAACACAAATTTCAATGCTATCAAAAACGTCACCGGGATTGCCGTAATCACAATACAAATATAATTTCTTTGTACTGTCGTCATGGTAAAAATGCAGATTTTCATCCAAATCGGCATAGGAATCAAACTTTTTACCTGTTGTGTTATTATAGTTTCCGTCATCTTCTTCGCGGATAATACACTTAATACCGTGTTGCTCGCCACCGTTGAAAACAATATTACCAATATCGCTCTCATACTTTTGTCCGTCTGTATAGACATAAACATTCTTGTTCTCAGCGGTTTGAACCCATGTGCCCACCTTGGCGGCGTCACCAAGGGAAGCGTATATTTCGGGTTTAGGTCCATTGCCATAAGCGGCATACTTAACGCCGTCTATGTTAACGGTATACGATCCACGGAACACACTGCCGCGTTCAAAATACACTACGTCGCCCGCTTTTAGTTTGCTCTCAATGTTAGTAAGATCATCTAAGGTAGCAAGCGGAGTTGACTCGGTTAATCCATCGTTTGTGCTTTTGCCATTGTTAGAAATATAGTAAGCAGTACCGCCTGTTTCAGGTAAGATTTCATTTTTATTCTCAAGAATAGAATCTATGCGCCAATCGGTATATCCGCGATATGCATTTAGCATTTCGCTCTCACTCATAACCGTACCATCAAGTCCGGTAGGCATGGATATGGCATCGGCCGAACGTGTCATATCATAGTGATTGATTGTTCTCATGGTATTGCCGTGCTCTCTGTATTGACGGAACTCAAGAGACTTCTTACAGATTGCTGCGTTGTATAGCGCAACAATGCCTGAAGGTGGTGACGTATAGTCGCCAAGACCATTGCCTCGCAAGTTAAGTGTAACGTCAGTACCAAGTGTAGCGGCTGCGTGTACGGTTGAGAAGTACTGAATGCCTATGGTGTTGGCAGGCATAAACGCACCATATACCTTACCGTTTTCGCGGCCACCTAAGCCACCCATCCAAGAGTAAGAAGCATTAACAGTCTTAAATGATGAGTCAAACGCTGCCGCCAATACTGAACGGAAGGCACCCATCGAACCACCTGTTATGGTGTTTACAGACTCTGTATTGTATTCCGGAAGCATCTTCGCAAACTGCAATCCGAAGTAATCTCTCTTAATAATGCCGTAGAAATAAAGCTCGGTCGGTGATTTTTCTACGCCTGTGCCACCGTTGGAGTTATAGTTGAAGCCGAAACTCTTTGTACCGCCCTCTGCAGAATTTACCTTGTGAATCTCGGTATAATACGTAGCATTTTGGTTGTTTAAGATACCGTGCGAGTTCATATTCACGTAAAGAAGAGAGTCAGATGTAGTTTTATCAGCACTCTTTGCTTGATCATAGCCATGTAAGGCGGCTGTAACGCCTAGACTACCATCGGTCGCGTTATGACGCAACGTTAAGTTAAATGATGACGGGCGAACATTGTAGTCGTTATAAAGGAATTTATTATTGGCCGTAGTTGCGAAAGTTTGCTTAACCTTTGTAGCGCCTGCAACAACCTTACTTGGTTCTTCGGTTGCTATCTGTATATCATATAGGTAGTATCCGTTAACGTCAGATTTGCGGGTTGCATAAATATATGTTCCATCATAAACGGCGTTTGCTTCCTTTTTCGACCAATAACTCTGAAACGCAGTGCTATTAACCTCGGCACGAATCTTTTCAAGCATCGGTGCCCATTCATCCTTGCAAGCTTCATAGAACTCAGCTACTGTTGAATTCACCTTGTTGCCGTTTTCGTCATAATAATAGGTCGGTGATTCTACAGCCGGTTCAACCTTTTCAAGGTCTGCTATAATTGTATGCTTAAAGGTCGCAACAAGCTTATCAGCTGTATCTAGCACTTCAAGTTGTACGTAGACAGCACCTGCTTTTTTCATCTGTGTTGAGAACTTAAATACGTCTCCGCCATATGTACCACTCTTAACCGTTGTGTCTTGGCGAGTCTCATTGCCGTAAAGGTTGTCTGCTGCGTTATCCTTCTTTACGGTATATCTAAGTTTGTAGTTGCCCTTAATTCTGAAAGCGTAGGTTATAGTTTCGCCTGTTACGTAAGAAATATCATCGGTCTGAGTAATACTATCAAGATAATGGTCTGTACCACCATCAAGCAACTGTTCAACCTTAATGGTTTTTTCAGTGTTATCTTGAATTGTGCCATCGTCAACAATAAGTTCACCGTACACGCCGGTTTCTTCGTTATAATAATGACGTGCAGGCGCAGCTGCGGTATATACATCATTATATGTGCGCTCAATTACGTCACCATAGTAGTAATAAACGTCGTCATCACCCTCTAAGGTGTACGCTACGTAAGCACGTGCCGAAATAGAAAGATTGTACTGATCCTCAGGAATATCTACTAAAACTGCCGTAATATCGGAATGCGATGCAGTAGTAGCAGATACCGATGTAGCCTTCTTCTTTATTGCATTTGGAGTTGTATAAAGCAACTCATCCCCAACAAGCGCAGTTGGAATAACAAGTGTACCTATCTCTTTAATTGTTACGTTTTCAATTAAAGTATCACCAATCTCAATATTTGCGGTATCCTTAAGTTTAACAGTAGTACCATCATTTTTAACAATATTTATGCGGTTACCAAACTTAATACCCGTCTTAACGCCTTTTGCTGTGTCGGGCAATCTGATAGTTGCACCAAGCGGTGCTACACTTACTGCGTCCTCATCTGTATATTCTGTTTTTATTGTAACCTTTTCGATACCTAAGGTTTCAAAACGGTATTTTTTACCTGTGCTATCCACACATTGATATGAAGTTATCTTTTGGTCTTTTTCATAAATGCCAAGACCTAGCGCCGCAAGTGATTTACCCTGCTCGGGGTTAACGGTTACGTTGTAAGCTGAATCGGTTGCACTGCTTATAACTGGCTCAATAACAACTGTCTTATCGGCAATTTCAGTAGCATCAACATTCTGACTGCCGTCATCAACAACGTTAATGGTGAATGTGGTTGTTTTGCCCTGATAATTAGCAGTAACAGTAACTTCACCAACACTGAAAGCCACAAACTGTCCGTTTGAAACCTCACCGTTTATATCTCTTACGTTATCAATATTTGCCTTGTTACCGGGTATTATTTCATTGCCAAATTTAAGACCTATGTTAGCAAGGTCGAATACAGTGTTTACAGCAACCTTCATATTGTAAGCATCGTAATAAACGTTTGTAATTGTAGGTGCCAACTCATCAGAGTTAAGATAAACGCTAAAACTCTTAAATTGTGCGGCAGCGCCATAACCTGTAATACCGGGGTAACCGGTAGTTGCCGCAGGGAAATCTGACTTTACTGATGAATCTATCAGAGGTTCGGTATTGTTGTCATAATAGAACGTAACCTTTCCTCCCTCATATACGTTTTTAAAGGTATGCCAATTTTCGAGAGAACCGTAAAAATCATATGGTGCGGCAGTATCTTTTGCTGTGCCAATACCACCAAAGTCGGTATACGATCTGTTATAAGAAACCTGAATACTATCTCTTATATACGTAAGGTTTCCCGTTATGTATCCTGTTTCGTTTGCGTTTAATGTGAAGTGTCCACTAGCGCCGCAACCTATATTCGCATCTGTAGAATTGCCCTTGGCAGCAGCATATGTTTCAACCGTATAATCGGCAAAATCTTTAAAAATCTCATCCATGTAAACCAGCGTACCGCCGCTAGTGCTTTTGGTTTCACCAAAATAGGGCACTATTTGAACCAAATCATTAGTTACTATAATCTTGGCTGTGCTATCTCCCGGCAAGCCTACAACGTCTTTTACAACAAAATTTGTAGAGTTCAAATTACCAAATACGCGCCAATCATCATAAACAAATGTATTTTTGTTAAGTTCGGGAATATTTACAAGATAAAATTTCTTATCCGTTGCTTTTTTAGCTATAATCCAAACGTTCTTGGTTACGCCGCCTGCTGTCGCAGTAAGCTTATATCTGCCGGCCATGTGAACGGCCACTTTATTTGTGCTTTTATTAAAGAATAGTCCGTCTTGTTGCGAAACGTTCCAAACAATTTCAGTACCTTTAGCAACGGTACCATTTGCATCCATCTGAACGTTGATATGGTTAAGATCAATCGCAGTACCCTCGTTCATTGGGATTGCAGGAGATGCATATGAAACCTCATAGTCTTCAACTTCCTCTACAGGAGGTGTGGGTGTTTCAGGTTCGTCTGTCTCATCACCTGTCATAGTTGCGGGCATATCAGTTGAGTTAAGGTATACGTAGAAGTTAGCGAAACGGGCAGGCTGATAAAAACCGGTTAAACAAGGATAGCCGGCCGTAACTGCTTGATTAGTATATGGGTGATCTGATGTTGAAGTAAGCATTTCTTCATCACCAGCACCTGCACCTCTGTTAAGATAAACCATAAT
>JAFSDK010000014.1 GCA_017436255.1 Clostridia bacterium | reverse complement strand
TGTTTATGCCGTCCACTTTATAAATATTATAACTTTTGCTTTAATTTTTGTCAATTTATTTAAAAGCGGTCGGGTTTCCCCGACCGCCTATTTAAATAATAGCAATTAATTCAGTTTTGTCAACACAGAGAACCGTCCCCTTGTCTCAACTATTAAAAATATCATCAAAATATTTAAAACCTTTTTCCGTAAAAAAGAAACGCCGTGTATTCCATTCTTGTAACCAAACCTTTTCTTGCGTGACGGTTTTAGAACAATGTTTACTAATTGACTTGTCAAACATAATTAAATTATCATCGGACAAAAAAGTGTTAATTCCGGTATTAAAACTTAATATATCTATAGTTTTTCCAGAACTAAAAACTATTTCATATTGTATTCCGCCACCAACAGAAATATCTACACTGACTATGTCTTCATAGACATATTCTTTAGTAACACTGCCAAAAATATTTTTCTTTTTTATTGATTCTTGATCAGCTATCGTACAACAATTTATAAAACAAAATGGCAATACAATACAAACAGCCACTGAAATACAACCAAATTTTTTTAGATTTTGATTGTGCCTTAAAAGCTTTTCCTCTTTGCCAAGAACGGAACATACAACAAATATACAGCATGTAAACAAAGACAATATGCCCGATACCGTATTTATAACATAATAATTCCCTGGGTTCAATAAGCGACACAAAAGTTGTATTCCCACATAATATACTGCACTAATAATAAGGCTTAATATAAATCTAAGAAAGATTACAAACGACTTGTTTTGAGTGTTGTTCGTTTGTTTAACGATTGTTCTTTTTTTCATCAATACTTTGCTGCTGCTTGTTTTATTACACCTTTTGAAACTGAATGTGCTGTTACACCAAACATTGAAATAAAAAAGCTACTTGGAAAATACCTTACCAAATGCGTTTTTATATGTTTGAAGAATGTTCGAATAGCTTTTTTTATTATAGCCCATTTCTTCTTTCGCAAATGAGACAGAAGTTGTTTGTTATATTTAGTAATTTTAGATGCGGATAAACCGTTTGAAAGACACATACTGATAATTGCCACAATAAATGCACAAATTAACGCTTCATAGACCTTATCACCACCAGCAATGGAAGAGATAAACTCCAACATGAAACTAATAGTAAACCCTAACAACTTACCTATTTTAGCACAAGAAAGCAACCCATCTGCAATTCCACAAACAATAGCAGCCACTAACCCCCAAACTTTAAATTTAGCCTTTTTATTTATTATAGTAACACAAGGGGACGGTTCTGTTGTGTTCTCTCCTGTGTGTTGCTCGGGGGGACAACAGAACCGTCCCCTTGTCTCTCCTCAAAGTTTCCTTGACTACCCTTAAAATAATGTCTATTAATTCAATTTTTACGGGGGACAATAGAACCGTCCCCTTGTCTCTATGTTGTGTTCTCTCCTGTGTGTTGCTCGGGAGACAAGAGAACCGTCCCCTTGTCCCCTTGTTTTCTCCCCGTATTCTTAATATGTATTTAATATAAAATTCTCAAATAAATATATACCTTTTTCTAAATTGTCCTCAGTAACAACTATTTGCATACCATCATTGTATATTATGTATCTTCGAACTACCGTAATATCCTTATAAATAAGGCGGCGCAAATCTAACAAACCTATCCCTTTTTCTTTTGCCTTATAATAAACATCTTTGTGTTCAGACATATGAGCATCCATATTTGCCTTTTTTGATACAGATATATTACATAGGTCGCTTTCCGCCTTGTCCGAGGAGAACGAATAATTATAAGCCTCATTATAATATTCAAAGCCATGTTGTAATAGCAGTTGTTCGTCAGACCAATCTGTTTTTGATATTTTTTCTAACACTTCTTCCGGTATTTTAATTTTTCTTTGTTCTGTTGCTATATTTGTTATACATACAAGCGTCATAACAATACCTACTAAAATAAAAATTATTGACGGAATTGCAAGATTCTTCTTGTTGATAACGATAAATACTCCATATATAATCGCTACTACGCCCAGTATTAAAAACATATTATATACTCCTATTTATAGAAATATTTTGCCGGAATTTTTCTTTTTGTTAATTTAACTTTCTGTTTTATAAGTAGATTTCTTAAAATAGTATATACACCATTAAATCGATACTCAATTATTGTGGTATTAATAATTCTTCTATTTTCTTTTACATCTAATTTGTACTGCAAATTATGGCTACCAAAAAGTATTGAAACAATAAAAGAATATTTTTTATTAAAAAACTTATACCTAATTTTATCTGTTATATATCGTATAGCACCCAATTCATCGTTAATCTTAGGTATTGAATTCCAAATAATACTTACAACTGTAAAAAGAACTCCTATTTTATATTTCTTCACACATCCTAACAAAGCATTTCCTGTACCCATTAAGATTTTTTTCCACCATGTATTGCTTTCTTTGTTAACATAATCATCTATCTTCCTAACAAAACCATCTAACACTTTAGATGAATCAAGAACACCAATTTCTTCACATATATAACCACTGCAATCACTATACATTACTGCATTATTACCACAATACGCAAACAAATTCTGTATCAAAGAATTTAATTCAACAGCTACTATCTCAGGCAAATCCCCATTCACAAACCTACCAACAGTAGGATTGTAGTAACGGGATTGTAGGTAATACATACCAATTTCGCTATCATAATAATAACTTCTGTAACGGTATGGGTTAATATTTGCTATGCCATTGGTATCACTCTCAACTGTGCAGACACCCCATGCATCATAGGAATATTTTGCAACAGTTTCGCCGTTGTCGTCGGTTATTGCAATAACGTCACCCTGTAGGTTTTTGAGGAAGTAATACGGTGTGCCATTATAAACAATACCGCAAACCTCATCGGCATTGTCATATAAAGGTATTAGGGTATTGTTTTCCCACGTTTCCTTTAATATTTTAGCACCGTCAAGCGTGAAAGTATGTCGAACACCGCCGACTGTTTTGGAAGTTCTTATTCCATTTGCATTATATGTGTAGGTATTATCGTCGTAGGACTTTAATTGCCTACCCTTTTCCCAAGTTAAGTTATGTCCAAGGTAGTTTAGCGGGTTACCCTGTGAGTCGTAAGTAATATCTAAACCGTCAAATTTGGTTAGCTTGTCTTTCCAAACGGGGTCTGCATATCCATACACAACGTCGTTTTTACTAAGAATATTACCGTAGTTATCATAGGTCATTACGTTTACAACTTCGCCGTTTTTGGTTTCAGTTAACAACTGACCTAAAGCATCGTAGGTATACTCCGTTGTACCCTCAAACGAGTCGGTAACCTTGGTTACACGCTCTTCTTTATCGTACTCATAATTTAGTGTTCTGCCGTCAGACAGTATTATCTGGCTAACAAGTTGTGTAACGGGTGCAGACTGTAGTTTGTCTTTTTGCTTATGTACCTCGGTAACCTTACCTGCATGGTAGCTGAATTGACGGGATATAAAGCCTTTTTTAAGCTTTAATTCGTCAAAGCTCTTACGGCCAAAGCCGTCATAGTCACTGCGTGAGACAAACTCGGTCTCCCCCATTTTAAAGGTGACTTTTTCTTTATATTCCTCAGCCTCTTCTTCAGTCTGAACGGTGCTTGTTGCGTTTGAGGGAGAATTCCAAGAGTTTTCCTCTGATATCTCGCCATCTATAACTTCGTCGTGAGTTCCATTCTCGCCCGACTCGTTTTTAATCTCGGTTGAGGTCTCGGTCTCGGTTTCAATGGTAGTCGTGCTTTGCGTATCTTCCGCAGCATCCTCTGCCTGTTCTGTTTGGTAGCCAAACTCCTGCTCGGTACCGCCGGCAAAAATCACACGCTTTTTGATAAGTTCACCATCATCACTATAAACGTAAACTACCGTAACAACGGCTGTTTTTGAGATGATAAAATCACATTCGTCGATTAAGATATCACTCTCAACCGAGCGAGCAAGCACGCCGTCTTCGTAATAATAATTATACTCTTTTCTCGCAAAAATGTCAACCGAGCGCACGATATTTCCCTGAGCATCATAACTATAACGATAGTATGCGGTTAAAAGGTCGTCGGAATTATACCAGCGTTCAGCGATCATATTACCTGTACGGTTATAACTTGCGCGCATTTTATGACCGTTTGCATAAGTAATTTCTTTAAGTCTGCCGCCTGATGTTTTGTAGGTGTAGTTAACCAACTTTTCGTCTTTACCCGCAATACCGATTGACTCAAGATTTTTAAACGCGTTGTATTTAAGAACGTATTTAAGTCCGTCACCACGCATTATTTCGCTTAAATTATCGGTTGCATCGTAACTGTACGCCACGTTGGCAATCTCGGCATTACCGGCGGTTTTGCTTGTAACACGTGTAGTTCTGCCGTTTACGTCATATTCATACGCCGTTTTATTGCCGAGTCGGTCGGTAATTACCTTATTTCTCGAAGTATTAACATCGACGTCATACTCGGTAATATTACCCAAGGCATCTGTTTCGGCAATTAAATCGTTGCCGTTTTCACCGTATGCAAAACTACGGTAGATAGTACCAAAGTCCTCGTCATTAAAGGTGGTTTCGGTAAGTGCATTACCAAATGCATCTATTGCCTCCTCAAATTCATCTTTTTCCTCCTGTTCGCCCGATGAATTGACCGAGTTTTCCTCGCTCTCGGTAGTTTCTTCCTCCTCGTCTTTAAAATCTTCTGCGGTGAGGTTCTTTTCGATACCGTCACGGTTTAGTGATACGGCATCAAAATATGCAGTGCCGTTATTATAACTGTAATCGCAAATAATTTTTAATTGTTCAACCGTAGCAAACTTCTTTTTGGCAAACTGTAAGGATACGTACTGCCACTCATCAATGTTGGGCGCAAAGAACGCAGTAAATACGTCATCCTCAATAGTTGCATTGGTATATTTCACAACCGCCTTAAGACAATGTTGTGCTATTCCGTCCGACACACCGACGCCCTTTGCCCAACCCGAAAGGGTAAAACTTTCTCGTGTTGTTGCATCTCTTTTGACGTTTACTGTCTGCTCTGCGGTACATATATTTTTAAAATCACCCACTAATTTTAGTGATTTTTGCATATTAAAACGGTTTTCATTAGTTATCTCAGCATTTTCGCTAAGCGACCAAGCCAAACTGCCGCACTCAAAATTGCCGTTTGTTAACAAATCATACTCATTTGCAAATTCGTTATTCTCAAGTTGTGCTGCATCAAGATGTATTTCACCCTTGCCGTCAAGCAAAATTTTGAGAGCAACCTCCGACTCGGTATCTATATTAAACGTGCAAGCAAGACGAATAAATCCGTCACTCTTTTTGCCAAAATGTTCGCTTACTGCAATTACGTTATCACTATCGTCGTTCACGCACAAATAAGCACCGGCATCACCACCGCCTTCAAAATTCTGCGGTATTTTTACATAAGCCGAGAAGGTATATTTACCTATCGGCAAAGCGCCCGACATTTGATAAATACCTCTATCGTAGATATGTCCATTTTCACTTTTTACCTTAAGTACGGTGTTGCCGTAAAGCGCTGTTTTTTCATCATTAAGCACTTCACACGTAATACCGTCAGGCACAGTATAATGCCAATTATCTGCCGAATCAAAGTTATGATTTGTTAGCAAATTTCCTTTATTTGCCATAATACCCGTACTATTGCTCGAAGTCGGATCGAATCCCTCGGCACCCATAGTAACGCCGTTGTTAGTTACAGTCTGGCTTATAAGGTTGCCATCGTCATCAAACAAATATAACGTATTGTATGACTGACTCAGCGTTGTACCGTCATCCTCGTATGCGGTAAATCCCATAGATGTTTTATTATCATAATAAAACATCATATATTGTGCATAACTACCTCTAGTAAATAAACCATTTTTCACACCGTATTCATTAACACCATAAATGCCTTTTGCCCTATAATCATAGACGTATTGTTTAGCCGCAGTACCATTTGCTTCGTAAACGGTTACGTCATTTATCCTGCCGTCGGTTGTATGGTTGAATCTAAGCGATTCACCGCCCGAATAGAATATATCGCACAGCCTGTCCGAACTATAAGTATAAATAATATGTGAAGTATCAGGCGCAACAATTGTGCTTAAAAAATCGTCACTATTATATCTAAAGATAAACTCTCTTCCCGCGCCATCCTTAGCGCTAACAATTTTACCGTCCTGATAGGTAATAACCATCTCATTTTTATACTCATCAATAATTTTTATAAGTCTACCGCACTCATCAAAGATATGATTTTCGCCACCTATGTTAAGTGTGCGGTTATCGGCATCATATACTGTTTCCTCATCATTTACATCTTCAAAAATATTAAGGTTTGTTTGTGTTACGTCCGCGTTTTCAGTCGCTTGCTTAGGCTTAAATAATGTTTCCTCGCCGCTTTCGCCTGTATGAATATATCCTGTATATTCCTTGCCGTCATATCTGAAAGTGTGCGCTACCATACTCTGCATAATATTAAGTCGCCAGCCAAGACCTAACTTCATTGCCGAAAATGAGGCAACGTTAAGGTCTATTGACGGATTGTTACTATACTGTTGATTATACAAAGTAGTATTGTATAAATGCCTAATAGAAATAGGCATACGATTGCCACCCCAAGAATAATCTTCAAGTTCAAACATCAAATTACATTCGGCAATATCTACACTACCGCTACCCATTCTGCACAATTGGTGGGTGTGTGTTTGATACGAAGTTCCAACGGCAAAATTGTTTTCGTATTCTACTGTAATAATTGGCGAGTTCTGACCGTCTATACCGTCAAACAAAACATTTACCGTAGATTCGATAGATTCATCAAGAAGTTTTATTCCAAAAGCGGTAATCATTTCTGTTCTTGAAAAACATCTTAACAACTTTGTGATGTCAAAAGTATATTTTAAATTTTCACCCGATTGTAAAACTGCGGTATCCAAAAACGTCGGTTCGCCATAATCAATAAGCGGTCCTACTTCAAAGTAACTTTCACACTCAAATAGACCAATTCGGCAATTTTCATTTCCGCCAACCTCGCCTGAAATTTGCGTTAAAGTGAGGGTCGCTTTTTTAATTCGCTTACCTGCTAAAATACTAGGCGTATTAAATGACATATAGGTTCGGTATGTATCATAAACGTCATCGCTTGCAATTTTTCCGACAATGTGATCATTTAATGGCAATATGCATCCTGAACGATAATTGTAGATTTGAAAATCTGAGCCTGTTATGATTTTTTCTAACATATTTTAATTCCTTTCTTTTATTGGTTGCCAAAGTTTATAACTCGGACAACCAATAAAACTATTTCTTTTCACTTTTTATTGTTGCGCTAAAACCCGCAACTTTAAGTTTTTTTACTAAAGCTTCGGCGTTGGATTTATTTGCAAAGGCGCCCACCTGAACACAATACAAAGTGGAATCTTGCGGCACCTTTTTAAGACCACCAAATGAAACTATTGCCTCGGTTATGGCGTTGGCAGAATTAAATGCAAACTCCTCACTTAAAATAACGGGAACGTCGGTTGCCGAGTCCATAAACCCGTTTTCAATAAGTATGGCGGGCATTTTTGTGAGTCGACACTCGGCAAAATCTGCCTTGGCAAGCGGTTCCGAGCGGTTACCCTTAAGACCTGTATGCTTGATAAGTTTATCGTATACCGTCTTTTGAAGTTTTTTGGTTGTTTCATCTACGTTTAGGTAGGTGTAAACCATAATACCACCACCTTTACCACCCTTTATACCTGCGTTGTGGTGAAGTGACAGGTAAATATCAGCACCAAAATCGTTTGCCTTTTTTGCACGCTTTTCAACCGATATATCAGTTTTGCCGCTTGTATCATCAATACGAAGCAGACTGTAACCTGTATACGCCTTGAGATTTTTCTCAACCATATCGCAAATACGATTATTAAGCACCCACTCGCGCGTTTCGTTTTTGTCAAGTTTTTTAAGACAGCGTTTACCCGAGGTCTTTAAATAGTGGCCTGCATTTAACGCAATTTTAAACATCTTGTTCACCATTTTCTTTTAAAGATTTAAAAAATTCATCGGCCTTTTTTGCCTTTTCGGTAAACGAGTTATTGTACCACCACGAACAAGCGATTGCGGCAATTTCTACCGCTACCTCAACAAATGCTACAACTGAATTTTCACTAACGTTTATAACCGAAATACCAAACGATTTTAAGATTAAATTAACAATCACCAAAGCGGTCATAATTGTGCGGACAATCGTCCATTTTGAAATTTTCATATATATTCCCCTTTTCTTCAATATTCAGTACCCTTTGCTGTACCGTTTTAATTTTTTCTTCAATGACGGGTATTCGCAGAGCAAAATTATTATGTTTATCAACCTTCTTTTCAAGCTGTTCAAGTCTATAATTTGTAAGCTTGCTTGAAGTAATAATTCCGCCGAAGGTACCCATCATCGTGCCCATTAGTGCTAATAAGGCAGAAATTATTCCTTCACTCATTTTTTACTCCCTTTTTATGTTATCGAGTTGTTTTTTATTAAGTTCTTCGTTAGAAAAAAGTGATGAGTATGAGAAAAAAACATATCCCGACACGTGATTTTCTTTAAGCAGTTTTATCTGTCTTGCTAAAATATCGTCGCGATTTTTCCATTCCTCTTTATCAGGCTCTGACGTTGTACCGATTTTATAACTGCTAAGTCCGCAATAAAGTTTAACGTCCTTACCTGCCGTTATATCAATCCATTTAGTAAGCAGATTATCAAAGCAAAATTGCTCGTCAGGGTACTCAAACCCAAAATACAACTGCGGCATAATATAGTCGATATATCCGCCGCCTATCCAACCCTCAACATCGGCATAAAGTTGATTATAGTTTCGGTTGATATCAGCAGCAGGGCTTACACCAAACACAATATCGCGACTATGCGTCTTTACTGTGCAGTATATAGAATTTATAAGACTGCTTACGTTTTTGCGCCGCCACTCGTCAAGTGTTAACGGCATTTCGTGAGTATTTACGTAGTTTTCATAACTAACCTTATCAAATTGTTCGTCGGTAGTTGGATAAAAATAATCATCAATATGTATGCCGTCAACGTCGTAATTTTTAAGTATTTCCCTTACCCCGTCAAGAACAAGTTTTTTGCACTCACTCTCGGCGGGGTTTAGGTATATGCCGTTTTCGGTAAAGCAGATATTTTTATCATTATTAGAATCATCATCGGTAAGCCACTGTTTTGCGGGGCTATTTTCAGGCAGAGTGTTAACTTCACTGCTTGCCGTAGATATGCGATATGGGTTTATCCAAGCGTGAAACTCTATGCCGTTTTGGTGGCAAATATCTATCATAGTTTTAAGAATATCGGTTTCACTTGGCAGAATATATTTGGCAAACGGAAAAAACTCGCTACTGTAAATAGCATCACAAAATGCGCGTGTATGTACAAAAAATGCATTTGTGCCGCTGCTTTTCGCCCGCTCTACCGCCTGCTGAAATGCGTCAACAAACCCAAGTGGCGAACTCGAAAAAGCAGATAACTCGTTGTACGTTATCCAAATGCCTTTGAGTGTTTTTTCACTCTCTTGCTGTTTTATATGTTGCTTTTCTGATGCACAACCGCAAAGCATTAAACAGATACAAATAATAATTACCGACACTCTTTTCATAAAATACCCCTAATGCATTTTAGATAATTTATTTATATAAAAAACCAGACCCTCAAACTCTGCGGCACCCCTAAAAGAAACACAAAGTTTAAGTTGTGGCGAACGTATTAACGGCAATAGCCTATATGCTTTAGGCAGTTTTACCCTGTTATATTCTATATTTATTACCGCCGACTTTAATATATCACCATCGCACGAACGGTAATCTATATGCACATCTTCTTCAGCAAATAATCTAAGATATAAATCTGTGTATAGTTTGTTTTGCTCGGGTGAATCACCGTCTAAAAGCACCGTTTCAATTGTGCTTAAGACCGGCTCGCTCTTTATAACAAAATCTTCTTCAGATAAAGCGTAGAAAATCTTATCGCACCTATCATCACTATCCAGACGTGACAGATAGTGGCAGTAATGTTTTTGAGAAGCGGTGCTGCAAACAAGCGTAACACCCTTATCAAACGCAAAACACGCCGTTATATTTATTGGCAAAGGGAAAGTCCATCTGTACCACGCCACCGAACTGATAAAACTGCTTGTACTTTTTTTAATAGCCGCATGGTAATCCATAACGTATGCCCTATTTTTAATAAAAAGCATATATTTATCGTTATCGGTGCAGGCGCAAGCCATAGTCATATCGTCCCTGTTTTCGCCTTTAAGAATTGATGAAATATTGTTCGATAATTTGTAAACTGCTGTGGCACTATACTGACTGAGACTTGACAGCATATATACTTCACCGTTTAAATTTGTCCACACAAGACGGTTATCACAAAGCGACACCGTGTGTGGTAAATCGCAACCTACTGATGAATGAATATTTGTAATGGCGAAGTTACCCGACGTATAGTATGCAGAATAAATCTCCTTTTCTTTAAACATAATTATTGATTTATTCTGCCTTGCAAGTGCGGTCACCCTTTGTGCAGGGTCACCCACAAAAAATTGATTGGTATCCGGAAAATAAAGCGATTGGTCTTTTTGACTTATAAGTACAAGTGACGGAAAGGAATCGTTACCCGTAATACAAAGCCTTGAACCTGAATTACCCGTACCGTACCATAATGCTTTTTTCATACCCGCTATTCTATCGTGATATGATTTATTAAAATTTTTTACGGTAACTTTTAAATTATTGGTAAGTCCCTCAGAACGCGGCGGCACAAATCCACTAGGCGAACTCATAAAGGTAAGGCCGCCACTTAAAGCATTAAATGATACCCAAACTGAATATTCTCCAACTACTTTTTCATCTGAGATTAAACTTTTTCCGTTAATATTCCAAACATATTTTTGACCGTTAGGCAGACTTAAAAAAATATCTAACCCGTCAGTATCGCTTAAACTCATTTGCTTTGTAGGTAATACAAATGCCGATGATACACCGTCGCTTGTAAAATAACAATTGTATTTGGGGTTAAGCATATTTATCGGTTCTTTAAATTGTGGTGTAGGATACGTTTCTTCAGATTCACCGTACATAGTTCCCCTACCGTTTATATAGTAATCGGGTATATAAGTGTCTTCTTGCTCAATTCTGTACCAATGTGACATATTATAATTAAGTTCATAAATCTGCAAAACGTTATCTCCATTTGGTGTATTAACATCAATAAAAGCGTATATACCCTTTCCGTTAGTTGGCTCACCCGAAAACACCATTATTGAACGTGGACGGTTAAATTCGCTTGATGAAACTCGTGAAAATCGGATATTACCTGCATTTATATGTTCTGAATTATGACTTATAAATACAAAATTATAATCTGTATAAGACATTTCATCAGTTGTTATGATAATACCTACACGATGATATTCGCCATTTAAAAATATAGTTGAATCGGTGAGTTCAAAATTTGCTGATTGGGAGTTAATTGTTGTGTGTATAATATCATTTTCTGAAGTTGATAATGTTTTACGGGTTGTAAACTTACCGTTGAAATAGTAAAAATTATTGCAATTCTCAAGCACAGATTTTGGTGCGCCTAATCCTAAGGAAAAATCTTCGTAAAGATATGCTTTAGGTTTCGAACTACTGATTTTAGGATATTTCATATGTTGCACCTACCTTGGCATAACGTCCTTAACCGACGTCACTGTACTTTTGTATCGTTTTCGTTTCGCATTATAAATTGCACAATAGGCACTCTGCTTTACGGCATCACCATCTATTAACGCTAAGAACATTGCAACACCGTATATGAGTGCGTCCTTTAAACCCTTATCTTCTGTTATTTCATCATTAAGTTTTTTAATGTGCGTTTGCTTATCTGTGAGATCATCTAAAACGCGGTTAATTGCCGTAACAGTGTTTTTAGCCATAATTTCGTTAGCACCGTTTAATGTTGGTGTAGGGTCATAACCCAACATACCCGATACTATAAAATAAACGTCACGCCCTGTCATAATTAATATCCTCCAATTCACTTATAAGCCTTGATACCTCCGAAACACTACCATCCGGTAACCATTTAAGATATTGTTTTGGGGTAATTACACCCTTATCCAACAGTTTTTCAAGTATTTCGTAGGTGCGCTCATCACTGACCTTATTTTTTGCACTAATTTGAGCCTTAACCGAAATAATAATATCTTTATATCTATCTCCATTGAAATCAAGATACCAAGTGCCGTTTTCGTCGGTTATTTTTATTTTGCGGTTACCATACTGGGTTATCCAGAATTCTGCCCAAATTCTTGAAATTTCTTCAAGGAAGGTAAAATATCTTCTCTCAAATAATTGTAGTGGCATACGTGCGGCATTTTTAAGTTCTATAATTGCAGAAGTATTATTAGGGTCAACGTCACCAAGCGCCGCCGCTCCTGCGCCGTTTTGTGCTAACGTATTGTTTATAAACGGCTCTATTACACCGTAAAAGTTTGCCGAATTATCGGGTGGAGTTACATATTTTATAGCGTTTGCCACATCTTCACCGCTACCAAAAACCTTGATTATCTGACCGGGGTCATTGGTGATTTCACCGGCAACAACGTCGCCATTAACCACCATTGCGGGCATACCTGTAGACATAGTTGACCATACGCCCGACGTTATCATACGATTAATTGCAATTTGATTGGGTATAAGATAGGTTATTTCACTGTCACCATAAGCAGAGTT
This sequence comes from Clostridia bacterium, assembly GCA_017436255.1. Taxonomy (GTDB): domain Bacteria; phylum Bacillota; class Clostridia; order Oscillospirales; family Acutalibacteraceae; genus SIG565. The sequence continues at coordinate 25,266 of JAFSDK010000014.1, read as the reverse complement.
TTTTCTTCTTTCCCAACAGAACTGCGCAAGCGGATAAAGACGTACGCCTATATCCCATTTCTCCCTTATAACGGCTCCATCAGTTACCTTCTTGGCAAAGATACGGTAATTACCAAACTCGTCCCACTCTTTCCATAGACGAGTAAGCACCGTTACCTTTTTGTTTTCGTCCGAAAAGTTATCGGGTTTTATATGCTCTACTTCATGATTTTGGCCATATAAAACCGCCTCACGTTTGACCGAATCAATATCACTCCTTGTCGCAATTATAATAAAGGGTTGCTGCTGTATATCGGTAATATAAGGGTCACCGAAATATACGTTTTCAATGCTTAAAGTTTCGCACTCAATATCACCCTTAATTGCGGTTGTGCGGCCATCGTCGGCATAAAGCCCTGTTGAAATATTAGGATTCCAATAAGTGTATACAACTGCCGTACCGCTTATGTACGCTTCTCTAAGCGCCTGCTCGGCAATTGAATCAAAATTAACGCGCTCGGCCGTAACCTTTTGATAATCGTTTAGTGCCGACATCATAAGTGATACTTCATTGTCGTCACGCTCACCCACAAAACTAATTGGATTTTGAGATAAACTTTTACGCGCCGATTTTACATTTTTAATTACGTTAAGTGTATTGGGCACACCCTCTGCCGAATAGTTGATGTCAATTCTGTTAGATAAAATAGCCGACATCTTATAGTCACCTATTCTTTTTATAATATTGTGCCGTACAAGCGGTCGGTCATTACCACACTTAGAGCCGTACCATTGGTCCCCCACAAAAAAGCGCTCGTTAACTCTACTTTGCTCATATAATCCCTTGGTACCAATTGATGATTTGAAAACTACTCCCTTTCTATATTCTTCAAAAATCTGCTGGGGATTGTAATTCATGAATATAAACCTCCTTTAAATAAAAAGCTGACGAGAAATTTCCCGTCAGCCTTATGATTATTCTACCGTAACGGTTGCTACGTCAGAATTTACGAAAGACGCACCATCAACGATAATCTTAACGAAGAAGTAGTGAGTACCTTCCTCAAGGTCTTCGGGTAAAGCGAAGGTAGCCGCGTTTGCCGAACCTACCTTAACCGAATCATTGCCGTCAATGTCGGCAGCCTTATACCACTGATAAGAAAGGGTTGAACCGCCCTCTACGTCAGCATCAACACTTAAAGACTCGGTAATATTGCCATATGTAGCAACTACGTCTTCGGGCTGTGCCGAAATTGTGATTTCGGGTGACAACCATGCCCATATAGCATCAAGGCCGCTCTTCTTCACGAATACGTCATAATAAATTCTGTAATCGAACTTATATGCATCGGCATCAATATTCTGTTCAGGTGTAAACACACGCATATTTTCGGTCTTGCGAACCAAGTGCGCACCCTTTTTGGGGCAAACCATCATATAAACTTCTTTAGCATTTCCGGCAGGTGAAAAACCACCATTTTTGAAGTTATAAGCCGTCTTCATTCTGTCACCGATTACAGGAATTAAAGCCACACCGTTAATAGAGTTAACGCGAAGATTAACGTCACCCTGTTTAAAATCACTAACGGTAATTTGACGTGAAATCTCAGGTGAGTTCTGCAAAAGTGCATAGATGCTGCCATCAACAAAAGCAACAAGTTCTTCGTCATAACCAACCTTTTCTTGTACGTGACGAATAAGTGTGCAAAGTGCCTCGAACGGCTTTTTGATGTCGCCGTCAATTACGTTACTACGTGTAGCGGCAAGACCTGCAAGTTTTGAAATTACGTAAGCATCGCACTCGGGAATAACCTTTGTACGTACGTACTCGCCAAGAATTTTGCCTGCAAGATTTGCAACGCCTGTTTCGTCCATATCTTCGCGGTCAATCTGCAAGGAACGCGCGCGATCCATCTGCATTGTGTATGATGTATTTGAAACGGTGATTGCACCGCGTGTAAAACCGGTGTCACGGTCGTAATCGGCAAGACCCTGGAAGTTGATGTCAGGGATGATTACGGTCTTAGCACCTACAAATTTTTTAGCAAGCAGATTATCTGCGAAAAAGCCTGTTGCACTCTTTTGTGAAAAAAGTTTGTCAAGTTCTTCTGAATATCTGATTGCTGTTTCTACTGAATTAATAGCCATGTTTTTTCTCCTTTTATTTTAAATTAACTCCAAAGCCCTTTTATAAATTCAAGGCTTGTGTTTGATACGCCGTTACCGACGTATCTGTTTTGTGAACCGACGCTGGTCTGTGACGACTCTTGCTCTTGTGCCTTTGCTGCAATAATTTTCTTTTGTTGGCCATAAAGATAGCGTAGATATTCATCAAAATAATTACTACCACGCTCACTAACGCTTAAAAGCACCTCGTCTGGCAGGTCGTCTTGTGTTTTAATTTCAGGAAACTCCTTTTGAAGTTCCTCAAAACCGTTTAGTCTTTCGCCACACGATTTTTCAAGTTTAATTATGCGCTCTGCCAATTCTTCATTACCGCCGACCTCTTCAAGTAGTATCCTTTTTCGTGCTGCAGCCGACTCGTTTTCAATATCGGTTAGGTAATCGCTTATATTCTTGCCTGCATTTTTCGCCAAGGTTTTGAGTCTGACCAAATCCCCGCTCACAAGGTCGTATTTCATGCCTTTTTGTGCCAAAATAGCGGCCTCATCGGTAGACAGTTGCTTGATTTCTTTGTTGAATTTTACAGTAACCGTCCCTAAAGAATTTTCCTGTGACTGAGGTGGTGTGGTATCCACCTTTTCAGTACCGATTGTTTCGGGCGTTTCATTGGTATACTCTTCGCCCATTTTTTCTAACTTTTCTTCCATTAAAATTCTCCTTTATATATTAAGGCTTACGCCTGTTCACTACCGTCGTAGTCTAAAAAATTTTTATATTCTGGTGATAAATACTCAACCGAAATAGACTTTGTGTTTTTTACAGAGTGTTTAGGTGGTTCTTTTTTATTTTTAAATTTAAAACCACTCAATAATACACCCGTTAAAAAACCGCAAAGTCCCGTCATAATTATTGCGAAACCGGTCAATTTGACCATTCCCCTTTCAAATCTTTATTTGTAATGCCAAGTCCAATACCGTTCGACCCGCCTTCAAGTCTTCCCGGTCTAAAATTTTTAACGTCAACAAAGGCATATCTCAGTGCATCCATAAGGTGATTGTTTTCATCTCGCGGCATATTAAGATTGCCAGACACACCCTTCTCCCACACGTAACTTGAAAGTTCCTTTAGGGTGTTAACGCAACGCGGATTTACGTATATAAAATATTCAACAATATTCATAATGCCGTTTATCACCGAATCTTTACCCTTAACGCTCGGCATTATTCTCGTAATACCAAGTCTCCTTAAATCATCGTTAGATTTCGGCTCGGCACAGTCTGCACGTATACGCTCTTTACCATACCCTTTAGCAATAATCGCCTTTGCTATATCAGAATTTAGCATACGTTTTTCATAAAACTCATCATATACGTAGATAATCTTGTCAAGGGGGTTGGCCATAAAGGCGATAAAGGCGGTTGGGTCGTTTGAATAGCCGTAATCAAGCCCGAAAAAATGTTGCCACTTCCATCTGTCTTTGTCGGCAATTTCGGGTGTTTCGGCTGCAAAATTTTCATAAATAAGTCCCTCCGCTATTCCCCATTCACCAAGTCCTGCAACGGCATATTTGCGCGCACTTGATTTTTTCATCTGCTCAAAAACCTCAATATCGGTTTTATCAAGAAACTCGTTACATTTATAGTTTGTGGTATAAACGTTTACGTTCTTATCCTGTTTATCAAAAAAGCGTTTTTTAAGCCAATGCCGTTCACTCCATGGGTTAAAGGTAATAGTTGTCTGTTTAAAAAGCGGTGATGGCACGTTACCTCGCGGCACCGATAAATCAAGTTTTTCAAAATCTTCAAGGGTTTTAATTTCAAAGGCTTCCTCTATCCATACAAAGCATAAATACCCCTTATTTACAGTGGTTGACGCCAATTTAAGTACGTCGTCAAAACCCCTAAAAAGAATTTTCTGTCCCGTAGGTTTATACACCATCTCCATTGGTGACACCGTATTTTGCCACAGGTCGGCAACTCCTAAGCGCTCCTGCGCCCATTTAAGTTGAGCAAAAGTTGAATCACGGTGTGTGTTCATTACGGCGCGCACCACAAGCAGATTACTATCCTTGTATTTCATAAGCCTATAAATAAGATTAAGTGCCGTTGTTGACGATTTTTTACTCGCCTTACCACCTTTAAGCACACGATAACGCCTTTTATCTCTTCAGAATTTTTCGTATCCTGAACCAACTACGTCAGAAATCTTAATTTTTAATGTCGTCAACAATTGTCACCGCCCCTCTGTACACATCAAGCGAACTGTCGCCCGTAATTGAGCGCAGTTCCTTAATTGCGCTTAAATCTCCCGCGGCGGCTTTTTTGTATAAAGCCGCCATTATCACGGTTTGCCGTGTGGGATTTTTTACGGTAAAGCCTAATTCCGTTAAAAATGCACGTTCATTTTCGCTTGCCTTCTGTTTTAAAAGCGACTCCATTATTTTCTTTAGGTCTTTACCTTTTGCCATGTTCAGCCCCCCTGACGCCATGAATTATAGCAAGGCATTTTGCGACATTCACCGACATAATAAAAAACGGGCGAACAACGTTCGCCCTACTAAATCCTATATCCTAGCCCCTTTCTTGCCCGTAATACGCATCAGGTCCGTTTTTTCGCATATAATGTTTTTTTAGCAAATAATTCTCTATCGGTGTGCAACCATGATTTATAAGTTCGGTATGGTACGCCATATTTGAAATTGCCTCAAGCACAACTGCATTATGCACCGCCTCTGCCGCATTTTTGCCCCAAGAAAACGGACCGTGCTTGTTAACTATAACGCCTGTTACCGCCTCAGGGTCGATGTCACGATTATTAAAGGTTTCAACAATCACCCTGCCGGTCTCTTTTTCATAAGCCGTTTCAACTTCTAACTTGGTAAGTGGTCGTGTGCAAGGCACACTTCCATAAAAAAAATCGGCGTGTGTGGTACCATAAGCGGGTATATCACGGCATGACTGCGCCCAACAAGTCGCCCAATTTGAGTGGGTATGCACCACCCCACCGACGTTACCGAAAGCCTTATAAATTTCTAAATGTGTCGGCGCATCAGACGAGGGGTTGAGCCGACCCTCTATAATATTGCCATCGAGGTCTAAAACCACCATATCATCGCTCATCATGGTTTCATACGGCACACCACTCGGCTTAATTATAACCAAACCTTTTTGCCTATCTATACCGCTAACATTACCCCAAGTAAATGTAACAAGTTTATGCTCGGGCAACATTTTGTTGGCCGCAAGCACCTCTCTTTTTAGGTCTTCAAGCATTATTTTCCCTTTTCTTTCTCTAAAATTTCTATTCTTTCTTCTACAACGTTTTTAAGACCCGTTATTAGGTCAATTTTTGGTGACCAACCAAGTGCCTCTATTTTTGAGGTATCCATAATAGCGTTATCTATCAGTGAAAATGCCTTTTGTTCCTGTTCGCTCGGCAGGTCAAACACAACCTTTAATTTCTTTTGTGGATAGAGTGAAACAAGAGTGTTGGCTATACCTACTACACTTGTTTTACAAGAACACGAACCGATATTATATGCATGCTTGTTTTCTCCATCAAGCAGCACTGTTAAAAGTCCTGTAATTGCATCACTTATATAGGTATAGGTGCGTTTTTGTTCGCCCTTGCTTTTCATAACAATATTTTTGTTTTGCGCTACACATTGCGGAAATACCGATACTATTTTCGAATCATCACACCTCATGCCCGGACCGAAAATATAACTTAATCTGCCTATTTTCACCGCCACACCATATTGTTCGGCAAAAGAAACACACAGCGTTTCACACGCCTTTTTACTTAAAGGATAGCAAGAGCGCGAACGCATGGAATCGATTACACCGTAGGTGTTTTCATCGGTTTTTGTGTCACCCGTCAGTCTGCCGTATACCTCAATGGTTGATATATAAAGGAAGCCCGTAGCAGACACCTTTTTAGCATATTCAAGCATATTAAGTGTTCCGTAAAAATTTATTTTCATTGTCTGAACAGGATAAAGCGCATATTCATTAGGTGCTGCATTTGAAGCGCAGTGTATTATATAATCCGCCGTTTGGTCGGTAGATAGAGGATTACAAATATCCCCTACCAAAAAAGTAATTGTGCCGTTATCAAGGTATTTTTGAAATAATGTTTTGCCTTCGTTATAGTTTAAAACAAGCGCCACAACCTTAATATTAAGATTGCTTCTTTCACTCTTTTCAAGTAAACTGCGCACAATATACGAGCCGATAAATCCCGTAGCGCCCGTTACAAGCACCGTTTTATCCCTTAACTTATCCCACGAAACATCAGAACTTACTATGCGTTCAACTTCTTTTTTTACCGCGTTTAACATCTTTTAACCCCTAATCATATTAAGATATGCCTTTAATAAATCAATATGCTCTGCCGTTGTAATTTTAAAATTCATCTCATCACCATCTACTAAATGCACCTCGTTACCAAGTTCAATAAGCAACGTACAGGTAGCAACTGTATCCTTAATACCACGCCTTAACGCCTCGTTATGAATTTCAACAAACTTCTTTAAATAAAGTGATTGCGGCGTTTGGGTATTGGCTATTAAGTCTCGGTCAACAACCTTATGTGACGTTTGTTTATCCTCACTATAAAGTAGCGCAGAATTCGACGGTATACAGGTAATGGCGGTACCATTTTTCTTAACGCCGGCAATATTATCATTAATTATTTTTTGGCTTATAAGCGGTCGTACCGCATCGTGAATAACAATAATATCATCATCTTTATACTTGCTTTTAAGTGTGAGCATACCGTTTCTTAGTGACTCCATGCCCGTACTACCGCCCGTAACAATGCTTGTTAATTTAGTTATTTCATACTGCTTAGCCCATTGTTTAAGCTCATCTACCCAACTTTCAAGGCAAACAACGGCAATTTCGTCGATGTTTTTATTGTTTTGAAATGCCTCAAGAGTATAAATTATAATGGGTTTTGAGTTAACCTCTATAAACTGTTTAGGTGTACTCATATTCATTCTTTGTCCTACGCCACCCGCAATAATAAGAGCAATATTCATATTGTTTTAACTCCTTAACGTACTTAAAATTTATATTGTATAGATTGTAAAATTACATAAAATATGATAAAATAATGCAAGAGGTGACGTATATGAAATATATATTGGCTTCCGCTTCACCAAGGCGCAATGAGTTGTTTAAATTTATAATTGATGACTTTGAATGTTTACCTGCCGACATAGCGGAGCATGTACCGGGGCACGTTGATACCTTTTCGGCTCCCGAATATTTGGCGGTGCAAAAAGCTTTACACGTTTCAAAACAATATGCTGATGCTATCGTCATCGGTTCTGATACCAGTGTTTTTATTGAAGATATGATGCTTGGCAAGCCCAAAAACGAAGAAGATGCCTTTAAGATGCTTAGTTTATTATCGGGCAGAAAACATAAAGTTATAACAGGTTGTGCCATTTGCTATGGCGGTAAAAGTATGAGTTTCAGCGCCACGTCGGTAGTTGAGTTTTACGACCTTAGCGAGCAGGAAATTCGCCAATATATTGCCACTAAAGAATGCTTTGACAAAGCAGGTGCATACGGCATTCAGGGTTACGGCTCAACACTTGTAAAAGAAATTCACGGTGATTATTTCAATATAGTTGGCCTACCTGTTGCTCGTCTTAAAAAAGAAATTGAAAACTTTAAAAAAATTTGGAGTTTATATGAATAAAAACGATGAAATAATTTTAAATATTGACGGCACCTCGTCCGACGGATACGGCGTCGGTCGATATGACGGTATCGCGGTTTTTGTTCCGCTTACAACCGAGGGTGACGTAGCCCGTGTTAAAATTTTAAAGGTTAAAAAATCCTACGCCTATGGCAAGATGATTGAATTGTTAACACCGTCACAAAGCCGTAAAGAGCCCGACTGCGACGTTTTTTCACAGTGCGGCGGTTGTGTGTACCGCCATATAAATTACGAAAAAGAGTGTGAAATCAAATCTGCAAAGGTTGAAAATAATATACGCCGAATTGGTGGATATGACCTAAAGCCACAGCAAATTATTAAGGCAGACAGAATTTGCCGTTACCGCAATAAAGCACAGTTTCCCGTCTCCCTTAACGGCAACACGGGTTTTTACGCTACCCACTCGCACCGCATAATTGAAAGTGACGATTGTCTTTTACAGCCCGAAATTTTCACACGACTCTGTGCCGCCATTACAGAATGGATAAAAAAATACAATATTTCGGTTTATAACGAAAGCACAGGCAAGGGTCTTATACGCCACGTATACCTTAGAATTGCCGAAAAAACTCAGCAAATTATGGTCGTTATTATTATAAACGGCGACTCGCTTGACTATTCAAAAGAATTAACCGGTTTACTGTTAAACGTTGCGGGTAATAATTTAAAAAGTCTGCAAATCAATATAAATAAAAAGGATACCAACGTAATTTTGGGAGACATTTGCAAAACGATTTACGGACAAGACTATATTACCGATATCCTATGCGATGTTGAAATTCGCATTTCTCCCCTTTCTTTCTATCAAGTTAATCGTGATATGGCAGAAAAACTTTACGAAAAGGCCGCAGAGTACGCTGAGTTTGAAGACAAAACGGTACTCGATTTATACTGTGGCGCCGGTACTATTGGGCTAAGTCTTGCAAAAAAGGCAAAAAAAATCATCGGGGTTGAGATTATCCCCGATGCAGTAGAAGACGCTAAAATAAATGCAGAAAATAACGGAATTAAAAATGCGGAATTCATTTGTATGGATGCTGCAGCGGCAGCAAAAGAATTAGCAATCCGTAAATTAAAGCCCGATGTAGTAATAGTAGACCCACCAAGAAAGGGTTGCACTAGTGACCTGCTTAACACCATAGCAAATGACTTTGCGCCCGAAAGACTTGTTTACGTTTCGTGCGATAGCGCAACGCTTGCACGCGACTGTGCGATATTAAGAGATTTAGGGTATATACTTAAAGAGTATACCCCCGTTGATATGTTCCCCGCCACTTCGCATATAGAAACAGTCGCAAAATTTATAAGGCAATAAAAAACTATGAGCAATTTTTGCTCATAGTTTTTTTAATCTATTAAAAAATCAAACCCCGACCGCAAAGGTTATGTGTAAAATGGTTTGACATTTAGCCACTGTTGTTGTAATATAATAAGGCAAATTATATATGCCGCTTTAGTTAAATGGATATAACAAGCCCCTCCTAAGTGGGTGTTTTAATGCTCGCCTTTGCAAAAAGGCGAATGGTAATCTGTTCGAATTGTATCGTATATGCGCTTGTACCTCAGCAGGATAGAGGGTCCGCCTCCTAAGCGGAACGCCCCCGGTTCGAATCCGGGCAAGCGCGCCAAAAGCCGTCTCGAAAGAGGCGGTTTTTTCTTATCAAAACCCGCATAAATACAGCGTTTATAAGGCTCCCTTGTGTAAAGGGAGCTGGATTTTGCGAAGCAAAAGACTGAGGGATTGTTTTGTAATTTTATACGTTAACAATCCTCCCGACTTCGCTCCGCTCAGCCACCCTCCTTTACACAAGGAGGGCTTTTTTCTTGCTAATTGCGATTAGCAGAAAATCGGTGTTTTGCTAATCGTCTGCTAATGTGCACAGGCGTATGTTCCATCCATAGACTTTTTGAAACTTCTGTGTTATACTTTGTTTGGCAAATAATAATTTTATAGCGAGGAAAGTATGAATCATAAAAAGAAAAAAATAACAATCTTTGTTGTTACCTTAATATTAATATGCGTGTGTATTTTTGCATATCCAAGCTTATATGAATATCAATGTAAAAATCGTTATTTTGAGGATTTTGAAAATAAGTTTAAAAATGAAATTTTAGAAAGCAATATTGTGATTGTGAAACAAGAGAAAAGGGTAGCAGAAAACATTACAAGTTTTTCTTGGGATGTTGGTGCAAGCGGAGTCGTTTTCGATTCAGAAGATAATACATATTACGCATTAACAGCATATCACGTTGTGAAAGATTTTGAAAACGCAGATTATATTATCATACCATATGGTGTTCCTACATATTCAGAATATAGTAAAAATAGCAAAACTCATATTTCAAACCAAATGTACTATGAACAATTTGAAAAAGCACAATTGGTATTTGCGGATGAAGCATATGATTTGGCAGTGATTTCGTTCAAATCAGAGAAAAAGTTAAAAGTACTCCCAATATGCGAAGAGAATCCAAAATATAATGAGGCAATTATGGTTATTAGCAATCCGGAAGGAGAAAGATTTGTTCATTCATATGGCAATATTTGTTCAAAGGATTATTATATCTTTGAGAGCAATGATAAACTACTGCCTGTAAGCACCTTTAAACATAATGCTTACGAAAGCTATGGAAGTAGCGGAAGTGTAGTGTTGAATAAGAAAATGGAGATAGTTGGCATAAACATAGGGGGCGGTAGGGATTTTATGAATCGATTTAAGTATGGCGCAATGGTTCCTTGTGAGTTGATTAGTGAATTCCTTGAAAAATGCAATCAAAATAATACTAAACAACAGACCGAGGTACAAGCGATTAAATAAAGACATCTTATGGGAATAAAACCATTTTCCTAATTTTGAGTGCTTGCTAATTGTCTGCTAATCAGTTAGAACAAAATAACTTAAAATTAGCAATAACGGCATAACACAAGATAACACTTTAACCTTAACCCCCCCTGACAGCAGGGGATTTTTAGGTATTGTAAGGGATACCACTTGTATTTCCCTCGGTATCTCCTAAGCGAAAGGCCGTTGGTTCGATTCCAATCGGGCGTGCCAAAAGCGTAGGTGTTTTACCTGCGCTTTTTTGTTTTTAATGCCAACCAAGTATCCAACCGTCATTATTGTCAATACCAAAGCCCTCGGTTGTTGCGGATTTTACATCCGACCAACCGCTATAGAACTTTACATCCCCTACTAAAGTGTATGTTCTAACCCTTACGTAGTAGGCTGTGTTTTGTGAAAGACCGCTAATTGTTACTTTTGTAGTTTCGCAACCTGTGATTATCTTGGTTTGTGAGTTACTAAAATCGGCATTTGTAGAATGCTCAATTTCATAACCCGTTATATGTGTATCTTTTTTAGCAATTGTTACATCAATACTGTCGCTATTAGCAGTAAGATTTGTAATTTCGGTTTTTTGCGGATTTATGGTAACAGTAAAGGTTTTGCTACCTGTGTAATTGCCTTTCATAGTCACCTTAACTGTGTAAGCACCTACGTCTTTTCTGCCTGCCGCATAACTTACGGTGTAATGTGTATCCTTTTTTAGTGTTGTACCACTCGCAGTTTTTACGGTTATTGTCGGTGTTTTAACCTTGCCGTCGTATGTATAGGTAGTACCTGAAATGCTGACCTTACACTTTGAAATATCTATCTTGTTGATTTTATAAGTGTAGGTCTTGCTACCCGTATAATTCCCCTTCATCTTTATTGTTACTTTATAAGTACCTGGGTTTTTACAACCTGATGAATAGGTCACGGTGTAGTTAGTACCATTTTTAAGTGTACTACCGTAGGGGTTAATTATCTTCACACTCGGCTTAATAACCTTGCCGTTATAAGTGTATGATGTACCCGATAAAGTAACCTTACACTTTGAAATATCAATCTTGTTGATTTTATAGGTAAATGTCTTGCTGCCCGTATAGTTACCCTTCATCTTAACAGTTACTTTATAAGTACCTGGGTTTTTACAACCTGATGAATAGGTCACAGTGTAGTTTGTACCATTTTTAAGTGTACTACCGTATGGGTTAATTATCTTCACACTCGGCTTAATGACCTTGCCGTTATATGTATAAGAAGTGCCGGAAATACTAACCTTACACTTTGAAATATCAATCTTATTGATTTTATAACTTAAGGTTTTAGTGCCGCTATAATTACCCTTGAATTTTACAGTTACTTTATATGTACCTGCATTCTTTCTACCCGATGAATAACTAATAGTATAGTATTTTGAATCAATTACCTTACCCTTTGAGTCTTTTACCGTAACGGTAGGTGTTTGCACTTTACCGTTGTAGGTATAGCTTGTTTTGGATAATGAAAATGTCTTGGGGTAATAAATAGTTGCTGTTGTTACTTTCTTTTTACAACCGCTACAGGTCTTGGTTATTTTACCATTCTTAGTAAGTGTTGCTTTACTAACACTTGACTTATAGCTGTGCGGTGCAGTTCTTGTAGCCTTACATAAGTTACAATTTGCATCGCAGTTGTTTGAGTATTTATGCTCAACTCCTCTAACTAACCCACAACCATTGCAAACCGAATCACAACTATTATCATAGGTGTGTTGGGGTGGATAGTTTTGTCCACATATCTCACATATCTTTTCACATCTAACAATTTTAAACTTGTGACCACTTACCTCGCGTACGTAACCGCAACCACTACAGTCCGGATCACAACCATCCATAAACTCGTGTTCAGGAATACGAACTTCGCCGCACACATTACAATCTTTATCGCAACCATGGTCGTAAGTATGCTTTACTGTGCGAGTGACACCACAGCCATTGCAATCAGGGTCACAATCATTATCGTAACCATGCTTTGCAACATCACCGTCGTCAACATAATGCCATGTAATAATGTTTTTAAAACGTCCATTGCTAACAGAAAAATCAATATTCTCTTTTTGCTCAGGCGTTCCTAAATAAAAAACATCACTGATTTTTTTGCAGCTATTAAACGCATAAGAGCCAATTTTTACAATGCTCTGTGGCAGCGTAATACTCTTCAGTTCGGCGCATTCGTTAAATGCATGTGACCCAATACTCGTTACGTCATTGGGGATAGCTACGCTTGTAAGCGAAGTACATTTGTCAAAAGAACTATATCCTATATCTGTTATATTTTTGGATAATGCAATACTCTCAAGAGAAGTGCAGTTAGAAAACACCGAATGCTCCATACTTGTCACACTATCAGGAATAGTTATACTTTTAAGCGATTTGCAACCAGCAAAGGCAGAATATCCTATTTTTGTCACACTATCAGGAATAGTTATACTTTTAAGCGATTCGCAACAAGCAAAGGCAGAATATTCTATTTTTGTCACGCTATCAGGGATAATTATGCTTGTAAACGATTTGCAATAAGCAAACACATTATTTTCTATACTCGTTACGCTTTTAGGAATGGTTATGCTTGCAAGTGATTCACAATTAGCAAAAGCAGCTTCACCTATGCTTGTTACACTCTCTGGTAACGTTACCTTTGTAAGCGAACTACAAGCATCAAATGAATACCTGCCAATTGCAGTTACTCCATTTTCAATAATTACTTCTGTAATATCTATTCCCCATGGAGCATTTGTTGTATTTTTACGAAGAACATCATTGTATGCTCGTATATAATTTCCCATTTTTCCATTACCACTAATAGTAAGCACAGTACCATCAAGCGACCATGTGCAGTCTCCTGTTGTACCACTTGTTGCTGCACTTGCAGTGATGGTAAATAGTCCCATTGGTATTACCGATAAAAGCAGTACCAATGTTAAGGTGATAGCCAAAATCTTTTTCATAAATTTCAATCTCCTTATGAAAGTTTTGCGTCGCAATTTTGTATAGACAATTACTAAACGATACTAAACGGATTTTTGTGACATAGTTTCTTTAAATATTTTACCACACACAATAATATATTTCAATATTATTATTTTTTATTAGGTATAAATAATAATGGACCTGTCCCTACATCGCTAAATCCTATATTGCTTTTAGGATATAATAATGTTATAATTTATATGCATTATAAAACAAAGGACGTAAGATATGTATAAACTTGCTATTGTTGTACCCTGCTATAATGAAGAGGCTATACTAAAAAACACCTGTGAAACACTTGTTAATCTGCTTGATGATTTAACGCTTACAGGAAAAATCACCGACCAAAGTTACGTTTTATTTGTAAATGACGGCTCATCTGATGACAGTTGGAATATACTCTGCCGTGAACATGATTTATCAAACCGCATCAACGCCATAAATCTTGCCGCTAACGTAGGGCATCAAAACGCCCTGCTTGCAGGACTCGATTACGTACAGGACGATGTAGACATTGCTATAAGTATTGATGCCGATTTACAGGATGATATTTGCGTAATAGAGCAGATGATTGACAAATATTCAAAAGGAGCCGATATAGTTTACGGCGTTAGAAACAACCGCAAAAGTGATTCGTTTTTAAAGCGTAACTCGGCTAATCTTTTTTATAAATTTATGACTGCCATGGGCGTTAAAACCATATACAATCACGCCGATTTCAGATTGATGAGCCGCCGCGTCATCAAACAACTTATGCTTTATAAAGAGCGTAATTTGTATCTTCGCGGTATTATTCCATCGCTAGGCTATAAAACCGATTGTGTTTACTACACGCGCCTAAAACGAGGTGGCGGTAAAAGCAAATACTCGCTTAGTAAAATGTTACGTCTCGCCAGTGATGGTATAACGTCTTTTACCACAAGGCCTATAACGTTAATTACCGTACTGGGTTTCATAATTATACTTTTTGCACTTGCCGCATTTGTTTATACATTAATCTCATATTTTACAGGCAATACCGCACCCGGTTGGTCTTCACTTATGATTTCAATATGGTTTTTGGGCGGTGTTCAACTTTTCTCAATTGGTATTGTAGGAAAATACGTTGGTAAGGCATACTTTGAGACAAAACAAAGGCCTCGTTATGACATTGTGGAAGAGCTTAAGCATGAATAAGAGGTAAATTTATGACCTATAATGAATTAAAGAAAAATAAAGAAATTTCAACCTATATAACAAAGGCTGACGAGTCGTTATTGGCGCTTGGCTACACCGAACACAGTTTTGCACACGTAGGCCGTGTTGCCGACACCGCCGCATATATTTTAAAAACACTTCAATTTGACGAACATAGTATTGAACTTGTTAAAATTGCGGCATATCTTCACGATATTGGCAATCTTGTAAATCGTATCGACCACTCGCAAAGCGGTGCCGTTATGGCGTTTCGTTTGCTTGACCATATGAATATGCCGGCCGAGGATATTGCTACTATTGTTACGGCAATAGGCAACCACGATGAAGGCACCGGCGTTGCGGTTAACCCGGTCGCCGCCGCACTTATTTTGGGTGATAAATCTGACGTACGCCGAAGTCGTGTCAGAAACCGCGATGTATCCACCTTTGACATACACGACCGCGTAAACTATTCGGTTAAGACATCAAAACTTGACATAGATAAGGAAAACAAAACCATAACACTTACACTTGAAATTGATACAAAATATAGCTCGGTTATGGATTATTTTGAAATATTTTTAAACCGAATGACCATGTGTCGCAAAGCAGCAAGCACACTTGATTTACAATTTAAATTAGTTATAAATGAACAACAGTTGTTGTAACATAAAAAGGGCAGAAAAAGCGGACTTCTCATAAGGAAGTTTGATTGTATTTGCTTTGCTGTAAACAAATATAAACGCCGACAGATTCTTTGTCGGCGTTTATATTATTCATTTTTTGATAAGACGCGAATCAAATTCATAACAAGAGCAATTATAAAGGTTGAAATCCCCACAATTTCGGAAACCAAAGCGACAACGTACTTTCCATGCGAAACCTCTGTCCACTGTCCGTGGAATACTAAATAATAATGACCCGCTTGATATAATTCATACTCAGTTTCTGCATCATTGAATGCACTTCCCCCAAATAAAAGGGTTATAAAGAAGAAAAATTGGAATGGGATAAACAGCAAACATACTAACAAATCAAACGTTTTTTTTGATTTAATGCTTTGTATAATGCCTTTGATAGTGAAAAAGAATATCAAAGCAATAATTAAATATCCTAAATACACAATAGATTCTCCTTTACTATAAAATTACCATCAACAAACAGGTTTTATCGCGCTAGTTTCGCCTTTGTATTACAAAGGCATAGGGCAAAGCCCATACCCCTATTCATTATATAACCAATCAGCAGAGAAAGCAAGAGTTATATTCCGACTTCGTCGGAGTGATATGATCGCGTACGCGATCGTGATATTGAAGCCTTACGGCTTCAGTGATATTTTATTCGCCTCCAAACTCGCGTAGCGAATACCACTCGGCGATAGCCGAATATCACTGCGAATCAATAGAACTCGCCGCAGGCGAATAAAACTGCCCAACTTACTTATGAGAAGTTGGGCAATTCTGCCCTTTTTTGTACTTTTATGTAAAATTTGGTATCATAAGCACTTGCGCTCACAATAACTTTAATGTATAATTATTGTGAGCGAATTTCGCAAGGAATTTAACTTTG
Organism: Clostridia bacterium; assembly: GCA_017436255.1. Taxonomy (GTDB): domain Bacteria; phylum Bacillota; class Clostridia; order Oscillospirales; family Acutalibacteraceae; genus SIG565. Next base: position 8,855 of record JAFSDK010000014.1, on the reverse strand, counting down.
AAAGGAAACTAAATTATGACTACAGCAGATATCGTTTTAAGCTTTGTAGCCTTGTTGGGCGGTCTGGCATTCTTCCTTTACGGTATGAACGTTATGTCGCACGGCCTTGAAACGATGGCCAAGGGCAAACTTGAGCGTAGCCTTAAAAAAGCGGCTTCAAATAAGTTTCTCGCTTTATTTGTAGGTGCAGGTATTACCATTGCCATTCAGTCCTCTTCTGCCCTTACCGTTATGCTTGTTGGTCTTGTTAACTCAGGATTACTTGAGTTTGGTCAGACCATCGGTGTACTTATGGGTTCGAACATTGGTACCACACTTACCGCTTGGATATTGAGCCTTGCAGGTATTGACGGTGATACTTTATGGTTGCAATTATTAAAACCCGCCAACTTCTCACTCTTCTTCGCCCTTATTGGCGTGCTTCTTACAATGGCAGGCAAAAAACAGAGTCAGAAAAATACGGGTAACATACTTTTAGGTTTTGCAATCTTAATGTTCGGCATGAATCTTATGTCAGATTCTATGAAACCTCTTACCGAGCTTGAAGGCTTTACAAGTCTTTTAACTGCGTTTAAGAACCCACTTCTCGCTGTTGCTTTTGGTGCTGTATTTACCGGTATTATTCAGAGTTCTGCCGCTTCGGTTGGTATTTTGCAATCATTGGCCCTTAGCGGTGGCGTTACCTATGGTATGGCTATACCGATTATTATGGGACAAAATATTGGTACCTGCGTAACGGCGCTTATTTCCTCAATTGGTGTTAGTCGTAATGCTAAAAAAGTTGCTGTAGTTCACCTTTCATTTAATATAATTGGTACTGCAATATGTCTTGCGGCATATTATGGTGCAAACGCAATATTTAACTTTGCTTTTAATAACCAAGAAATAACACCCTTTATGATTGCTATTGTACATAGTATATTCAACGTTGTTACAACCTTTCTTCTCTTACCCTTTACCAAACAACTTGAAAAACTCGCTAATGCCATTATTAAGGATAAAGAAACCGATAAAAAGCAAACATTCCTTGACGAACGTATCATTACGGTTCCTGCATTCGCTGTATCAGAGTGTAACAACCGTACACTTGAAATGGCTGAATATGCAAAAACTGCCATTACTTCGGCTGTTGGTCTTATAGGCAATTATAACGAGGATACTGTTAATAACATCCTCGCCTGCGAAGATAAACTCGATTACTATGAAGATAAAATCGGCACCTATCTTGTTAAGATTTCAAGTCACGGATTATCTGAATCAGACAGTAAGAAGCGCTTCCGTATGCTTCATACAATCGGCGACCTTGAGCGCCTTGGTGACCACGCAGTTAATCTTATAAAGGTTGCTAAGGAAATGAAAGATAAAAATATTATGTTCTCAGATTCAGCTATGTCTGAACTCAAGGTTCTTATTAACGCAATCAACGAAATTCTTGAAATTACCTTTGCGGCTTACGAAAAAGCCGACCCGTTACTTGCAACCAAGGTTGAACCGCTTGAGCAGGTTATCGATGGTCTTATCGCAACCGTTAAGGCGCGTCACATCGACCGCTTGCAGACGGGCAAATGTACCATTGAGTTAGGTTTTGTGTTGTCGGATATTCTTAACAACCTTGAAAGAATTTCAGACCACTGCTCAAATATTGCAGTTGCCATTATCGAGGTTGACCATGGTGAAATGGATACACACAAATACTTAAACCGCATTAAGTACGGCGGCAACGCTTCATTTAGCGAACATTTTGATGAGTATGAAATTAAATACTCACTGTAATTTAAGATAAAAGAAAAATCCGATTTGCATAGCAAATCGGATTTCTTTTTTATTATTATTTAAAGAACAAGGGTAACGGTTCTAAGAACACAATATCGTCACGCTGGGCGGCATCACCCTCTGCCAATACTGCACAAGAAGCGGCTTCAATTCCACCTGCTTCGGATACGAGTTTGCGAACAGCAATAAGTGATTCACCCGTACTTATAACGTCGTCAACGATAAGTACCTTTTTGCCCTTTATAAATTCCACGTCACTGTCGCCCAAATATAACTCTTGAAGTTTGTTGGTAGTGATTGAACGAACACTAACGCAAAGCGGGTCGCCCATATAAACCTTAACGCCTTTACGAGCAACTATATACGGTTTGCCCGACTGGCGTGACATTTCATACGCTAAAGGTATGCTTTTGGCTTCTGGGGTTAAAATTACATCGAATTCAGGCACCCTTTTAAGAAGTTCGGTAGCCGATGCAACCGTAATTTCGGTATCACCAAACAGAATAAATGCCGCAATATCTAACTTATCATTTACGGGGAATTTGCGAAGACTGCGTTCAAGTCCTGCAATTTTCATTGTATAGAACTCAGACATAATTATCTCCTTTCATATTAACCGGGCGGCCACTGTAAATTGCGACGTGCAAGCAGGTGGAAATGTATGTGTCCTACCGTCTGTCCACCGTCTTTACCGCAGTTATTTACAACGCGATAGCCGTTTTCAAGATTTTCCTGTTTTGAAATTTTTGCAATAGCCTCAAAAACCTTGGCTACCAAATGGCTATTTTGCTCATTTATCATATCAGCTGAAACAATATGCTCTTTCGGTATTACTATTGCATGAAAAGGTGCTTGCGGGTCGATATCCTTGAAAGCATAGACATATTCATCCTCATACACCTTAGTTGAAGGGATATCACCTGCAACTATTTTACAAAACAAACAATCCATAATTATTCTCCTAACTGAGATTTAACTATTGCCTCGGTTGTGGCTACTGCCTCGGCAACCTTTGCCTTGTCTTTACCGCCTGCCATGGCTAAATCGGGCTTACCGCCACCATTACCACCTGCGATTTTAGCAATCTCGCGTACGAGGTTACCGGCGTGAATACCCTTAGCAATTGCATCTTTACCTGCTGCGGCACAGAAGGTAATCTTCTCGCCTGCTGCGGCAAGAACTGCAACGGCAGAGGTGTTTTCAGCCTTAATGCTTTCGGCCATTGAACGAATTTCATCAGCCGAAGAATTCTCAACCACTGCGCTTATAACAGTAATATCTCCCACTTTTTGTGCCGAATTTAATATATCGGTCAACTTGCCCGAGGCAATTTTAGCTTCGAGTGTCTCAACCATTTTTTGTGTTTCTTTGAGTTCACCCATAACAGCATTTGCTCTTATTGCGATTTCTGCAGGGTTACCAATCTTAAGAGTGGCAGCAGTTTCGTTTATAATCGCCTGTTTCTCGGCAATAAGTTTTAATACATTAAAGCCTGTAACGGCCTCAATACGACGTACGCCTGCCGCAACACTTGACTCGGAAATAACCTTAAACATACCGATTTTACCGGTATTGTCAACGTGGGTACCTCCGCAGAATTCAACCGACTTATCAGCCGCCTTAACTACGCGAACAGTATCGCCGTATTTTTCACCAAACAATGCCATTGCGCCGAGTTTCTTAGCTTCTTCAATGGGCATTTCGCGATTTTCTACCACAATTGCATCAAGAATGTTAGTATTAACAATCTGCTCGACCTTTGCGATTTCATCTGCGCTTAAAGCCGAGAAGTGTGTAAAGTCAAAACGAACTACGCTATCGTTTACCATACTACCCGCCTGTTCAACGTGGGTACCAAGCGTTTCACGTAAAGCCGCTTGTAAAAGGTGTGCCGCAGTATGATTACGACGAATAGCAGCGCGTCTGTCGGTATCAATAGAAGCCGTAACTGTATCGCCAACCGAGATGCTGCCGCTTACTACCTTAGCATAGTGTGTAAATATACCAACGGTAGTTTTCTTGGTGTCAACAACCTTAATTTCGGCATCGGCTTTACAAATACAACCTGTGTCACCAACCTGACCGCCCGACTCAGCATAGAACGGAGTCTTATCAAGTACTATAATTGCACTGTCGCCCTCGTTGATGGCGGCAACGTGCTCACCTTTGTTTACAATATCAATAACGGTAGCGGTAACACTATTCTCTGAATAGCCCAAAAATTCGGTTGTATCAATGTTTTCAAAAGCAACACCGTCACTCTTCCAACTTTCACCGTCAGACGATTTGCGGGCATCTCTTGCCTTTTGGCGTTGCTCGTTCATTAGTTCCTTAAATCTATCCTCATCCAAACTCATACCTTTTTCAGCAAGGATATCTTTGGTTAGGTCAATCGGGAAACCGTAGGTATCGTAAAGTTTAAATGCATCTTCACCCGAAAGTGTTGTGCTGTTAGCAGTAAGACCTTCAAGCAGGCTAAGGCCCTGGTCAATGGTCTTGTTAAATGCGGCTTCTTCGTTTGTAATAACCTTAGTAATAAGGTCTTTTTTCTCAATAAGTTCAGGATAACCCGACTTATTTTCTTCAATTACGGTATCGCAAAGTTCCATAAAGAAGGTGCGGTTAATACCGATAAGTTTACCATGGCGCACTGCACGACGGATAATTCTGCGAAGAACGTATCCTCTACCCTCGTTTGACGGGATAATGCCGTCACTAATCATAAAGGTAGCGGCACGAGCGTGGTCGGTAATGGCACGAATTGAAATATCGGTCATCTTATCGTCGCCGTACGTCTTGCCCGAAATTGAGCAAACGTGGTCAAGTATTTTACGAATGGTATCAACCTCAAACATATTGTCAACGTCCTGTATTACGCAAGCAAGACGCTCAAGACCCATACCGGTATCAATATTTTTATGTTCAAGTTCAGTATATGTGCCGTCGCCCATATTGTTGAACTGTGAAAATACGTTGTTCCAGATTTCCATATATCTGTCACAGTCACATCCCGGTTTACAGTCGGGTGAGCCACAGCCGTATTTTATGCCACGGTCAAAGTAGATTTCGCTACAAGGACCGCAAGGACCTGTGCCGTGCTCCCAGAAGTTATCTGCCTTGCCGAGTCTTACAATATGCTCTTCAGGAACACCAATTTTATCACGCCAGATAGCATAAGCCTCATCATCTTCCTCATAAACCGACGGCCAAAGAAGATCACTCGGTATCTCAAGAGTTTTAGTTAAAAACTCCCAAGCCCACTCAATTGCCTCATTTTTAAAATAATCGCCAAATGAGAAGTTGCCGAGCATTTCAAAATATGTGCCGTGTCGTGCAGTATGACCAACACGCTCAAGGTCGGGCGTTCTAATACACTTCTGGCAGGTGGTAACACGCTTTGAAGGTGGAGTTACCTCACCTGTGAAATACTTTTTCATCGGCGCCATACCCGAGTTTATAAGCAAGAGTGATTTGTCGCCCTGCGGTACAAGTGAAAAACTACCGAGACGCAAATGCCCCTTTGACTCAAAAAATGACAAATACTTTTCTCTTAACGTATTAAGTGACATCCATTCCATTAATAAAACTTCCTTTTAAAGTAAAATTACATACATAGTTATTATATATTAGTCACCATTTTTTGTCAATAAAACGGCAAATAAAAAAGCAGAAATGATGCATCATTTCTGCTTTTTGCTTTAGATATAATTACTTTTTAAGTGCTATTGCGCGTTTAGCGGCAGCGGCAATATCTTTACCTCTGAAACCATACTCATCAAGAAGTGTAGCGGCAGGTCCTGATTTGCCGTAAGCATCCTGCATAGCAACCTTAATTACCGGCACGGGATACTCATTTGTAACAAGATCGGCAACTGCCGAGCCAAGTCCACCGACAACCGAATGTTCCTCAGCCGTAACTATTACGCCGGTCTCCTTTGCTGCTTTAATTACTGCTTCATTATCAAGCGGCTTAATGGTAGCCATGTTTATAATTCTGGCATTTATGCCTTCTGCTTTTAAAATCTCATAAGCCTCAAGTGCTTCAGCCACCATAAGACCTGTTGCAATAATGGTAACGTCATTGCCTTCTTTAAGGGTTACTGCCTTACCGATTTCAAACTTATAGTCGTCATCAAATATTACAGGCACCGCAAGTCTGCCTAAACGAATGTATGACGGACCATCAAAACCATACACCGCTTCAACCGCCTTTTCGGCCTCAACCGCATCGGCAGGATTGATTATAACCATACCCGGAATTGTACGCATTAAAGCGATATCCTCGTTACACTGGTGTGTAGCACCGTCTTCACCAACCGATATACCTGCGTGTGTTGCACAAATTTTTACATTTAGGTGTGGATAACCGATTGAGTTACGAATCTGCTCGAAAGCACGACCGATAGCAAACATAGCAAAAGAACTTGCAAAAACCTTTTTGCCTGTTGCGGCAACGCCGGCGGCAATGCTCATCATATTCTGTTCTGCGATACCGCAGTTATAAAATCTATCCGGAAATTCCTTTTTAAATGCACCCGATTTGGTTGCAGCTGCTAAGTCGGCGTCCATAACAATGAAATCGTCGTACTTTTTGCCGAGTTTTATAAGACCCGAGCCGTATCCCTCACGGGTAGCCTTTTTAATTACTTCTGCCATTGTTATCACTCCTTACTTTAAAGCCTCAAGTTGTTTATTTAATTCATCCATAGCAGTAGCTGCTTGCTCATCATTAGGTGCAACGCCGTGCCAGCCAACCTGATCTTCCATAAATGAAACGCCTTTACCCTTAATAGTGTTAGCAATAATGGCGGTGGGCTTGCCCTTAACGGTTTTAGCCTCATTGAGTGCAGCCTCAATAGCGGCAAAGTCGTGACCATCAATGGTAATTACATGCCAATTAAATGCTTCGAACTTTTTATCAAGAGGTTTCGGTGAGTTAACCTCGTCTACCGTACCATCGATTTGAAGGTTATTAAGATCAAGAAAAGCAACAAGGTTGTCAAGTTTTTTGTTTGCGGCAAACATTGCAGCCTCCCAAACCTGACCTTCTTCGCTTTCACCATCACCCAAAATGGTGTATACACGGTAATTAGGACCAAAATGTTTAGAAGAAAGAGCCATACCAACGGCACAGGAAATTCCCTGTCCGAGTGAACCTGTCGACATATCAACACCGGGAATATTTTTCATATCGGGATGACCCTGCAAAATAGAGTCCGGTTTACGCAAAGTTTTTATTAAATCGGTTGAGAAAAATCCACGTTCAGCAAGTGTTGCATAAAGTGCAGGGGCTGCGTGTCCCTTTGAAAGTACAAAGCGGTCACGACCCTCCATTTTAGGATTTTTCGGGTCAACATTCATGTGTTCAAAATACAGATAAGTTAGAATATCTGCGCATGAAAGAGAACCGCCCGGATGACCTGCCTTAGCGGCGTGGGTACCTTCGATGATTCCCATTCTTACCTTACAAGCGGTTTGCTTTAAGGTTTTTTCGGTTAAAGAGTCCATTTTTTTCTTCCTTCCGTTTTTTATATATGCTACTAATATATATCAATTCATTTTAGCTAAAAATGAATTAAAATACTGTGGTAATTCGCTATCAAACTCCATATATTCGTGTGTTTGAGGATGAATAAACCCTATCTTTTTTGCGTGTAGACACTGCCCGCCCAATCCCTTTACAACGTTTTTGGGGCCGTACACCTCGTCACCCGCAACGGCATGACCGATATAGGACATATGTACCCTTATTTGATGGGTGCGTCCCGTTTCAAGTCTGAGTCGTACGTGGGTAAACTCTCCAAACCGCTGCAACACCGTAAAATGTGTAACGGCATTTTTAGAGTTTTCAGGCGTTACAGCCATCTGTTTTCTTTTAACGGGGTGTCTGCCTATCGGCGCATCAATGCTTCCGTTATCGGCCTTTATATTTCCATGTACAACCGCCTCATATTCACGGGTAAACGAATGCTCTTTAATTTGTTCTGCCAAAAACAAATGTGCAGTATCATTTTTTGCTACAATTAAAAGTCCGCTTGTATCTTTATCAATACGGTGAACTATACCGGGGCGCATAACGCCGTTTATACCTGAAAGACTGCCTTTGCAATGAAAAAGTATTGCATTAACAAGTGTGCCTTCATAATTGCCTGCCGCAGGATGAACAACCATACCTTTAGGCTTATTTACAACAAGCAAATGCTCATCTTCATAAACAATATCAAGCGGTATATCCTGTGCCACAACATCAAGTTCAATAGGGTCAGGTATATTAACACATATCTCATCACCTATTTTTAATTTATAACTCTTAAGCGGCACCACCCCGTTTACCGTTATGTTGCCCTCTTCAAGCAACGAAGCGGCACGCGAGCGCGTTATATCGGTGTTTGATGATACATAAGCATCAATTCTTTTGCCGTTCTCTTCTGACTTAAGCGTTATTGTTTGCATCGGTTGACACCTTTTTTTCTTTAATTTCTTTTATCCAATCAAGTATAAAATGAAGTATCAATAAACCGCAACCTATAACTATTGCGCAATCAGCAATATTAAACACAGGAAAATCTTGCCAAAAGTCAAACTGTAAAAAGTCTACCACAAGTCCTCTTCTAAACAAGCGATCAATCATATTGCCAAGTCCACCCGCAAGCACTAAACTTATAGCCCAAAAATAAAGGGGTTGACCCTTAGCCTTAACTGCAAGCAAATAAACACATACTAGCATAATTGATACGGTTACCACTATTAAAAACATGGTATTGCCCGAAAAAATACCCCAGGCGCCACCACCGTTTTGAACATAGGTGATGTTTAAAAGTCCGTTAATAAAGTTAGACTGCTCATGCAGTGCAACGTTATTAATTATATATGCTTTTGAAATTTGGTCGGCAACAAGGCAAACGGCGGCGCATATAATAGCCCAAATGTAGGTAAGCAAATCTATTACTCCTTGTTTAAATGATTAATTTTGTGTCACGCTGATTTAAATCAAAACAATTTGATTTTATCTCAATATTTATTTATTACGCTTGAAAAAACTATTTGAAAAGCCGAAATCATCATCGTCATCATCGTCATCA
>JAFSDK010000013.1 GCA_017436255.1 Clostridia bacterium | reverse complement strand
AAGGACATTATTCTCTGTCAAATCAGCTTGAACGAAGCGGAACGAGTATTGGAGCAAATATCCGCGAGGCGAAATATGCGCACAGCCGTCCCGATTTTATCGCTAAATTGCAGATTGCTCTGAAAGAGTCTAGTGAAACCGAAGGGTGGTTGCAATTGCTATTCAATACGAACAGTATTGACGAGGATGCCTATAAAAAATATAGAAATCTCTGCGGTCGAATCAGAAGAATGTTGATTGCGAGTTGTAAAACGCTCAAGGAGATTACAAAATGAAAAGACTATCAATCTTACTTATTTGTATCACTATAATGGTCAGCCTTACGGCTTGTGATAGCAATGTTGTAAAGGGTACTATCATCCAAAACGCGGATAATCGTTATGCCGTTCTTGATATAATGCCACAGAAACTCTTTGAAATTGCCGAAATAGGGGAAAGTGTTATTGTTACCATTGGTGACTTCCAAAAGGAAATGCCATTAGTTGATGATATGATAGATGAAGATAGTAAGCTTCAACTATATTATATTGCTGAAGAACACAGTTTAAATATTGTTTCGTACAACCAAAATTTTTGCGAGGTATATAATATTTCCGTAAATTCAAAAGTGAAAATTCAGAAATCTTAACTTTCAAGTACCTTTTCTTCGTTTTTACCTATATTTACGCACCTTTTAGTCGCTCTTAGGCAAAATAGAAAAGTCACCGATAAGGTGGCTTTTTTTATTTTGCGCGAATACTTGATGTGGGGAGTCGAACGGTGACCGAAGGTTTTTGCAAAGCATAGACTTTACCCTTTGCTCTTTTCTGCTTTGCAAAAACCAAGAACGACCTCCCCTCGCCTCCACCAAAGAATAACCGTAATCTTGATACAAGTCGCGGTTGTTTTCTTTTTATGGTATAATGAAAAAAAGGCGGTGATTGTATGAAACAAACCTTCAGACGGAAGAAAACTGTAACCACATTTGCTGGTATTGCAGGGATTATATTTCTCTTGTGCGTAGTTATTTCGGTAATTCTACTGCTCCAACAAAACTATGTATTTATAATTGTGCTCTTTTTCCCTGTTCTATTAGGAATGCTCTTTGCCGCAATTGCGCTCATCGAATATCGAGGGTCAATAGAAATAGACGATCAAAAAGTTAGATTCAATTATAGAATTTTTTCCGAATACAAAGAACTTAACAGGTCCGGTGTTGAATTCGCATTCAGCGAAATTGAGTCAATTAGCAAAACATATAGAAAAGGTGACGGAATTGTCAGCAAAGACTGCTTCGTTTACACAATCCGCCAAATTAATAAAAAACAAGCTGAATTCTATTTATATCACTTTGATAAAAATGAGGATTCGATTTTTAACATCATAAACGAGAAAATCCAAACGCGTTAACGGACGCTGGTTGCACCCCCTAAAATGACAATGCACCCCCTTACTTCAAAAGGGGGTGCATTTGTATTAAAATTAGATTAAGTTTTTTACTATTTTAAATCTCTTTTATTGAATTTGAGTAAACCAAGAGTTGTAAAAAATAATATGCCAAACGCCGGAGATATTGTAAGATATAAAATATCTTTTACCGAATATTCAGTACCCATACCTATATATACCGCAAAATTGCCTATATTTATTCGGTCAACAAACTGAACTATTTTAAGTACTGTTTCACTTCCGCCTAACATATCAAACAGGCCAATTACCACCTGTGTTATACTTCCTATCATTACAAGGCCAAAACTTATGGCAACGTACAAAACTATCACCGTACCAACGTTTTTAGCAACGGCGCACAACCACGAAAGTAACGCCGCCATAAATATAAGCACAAGAATTTCAAGTGCGAGCGATACTAAAAAATAAACAAAATCAGAACCTGTAAAATCGGTTGGCTGATAATCAAAAAATATTAGACTTACGCCCAACGTTAAGAAAGAACTTAAAAGCATTGCCGCTATTAATGTTACGCTGCACACTGTAAAAAGCGACAAATATATAGAAGTTCTACTCTTGCCTGCTATTATTTTGTTTCTCACAGTACCAAACGAGAAATCTTTGCAAAGCACAATAGCTAACAACACAGGTGCTATTAACCCTAAATTATTACCCATTGAAAAATTTTGGAAAAACTGTGATTTTGCCGTAATTAAATTCGCAATCATAGGGTCGTCCATCATATCTTGACTACCAAATAACACGACGTATAAAATAGGCGTTATAAGTGCAAAAGTGGCGGCAAGAATACCAACAACAATTAAAAGTTTATCTTTAAGAACTCGTCTTAAATCTATTTTCAATAACTCAGTCATTGTTAGCACCCCCTATTACCTTTAGATAATATTCTTCAAAACTAGTTTCACTATATTGTACATTTAGAATTTGTATGCCCGCATTGATAATTGCAGATAAAACGAAATTGTAATTTATGTCGCCGATTATCTTAACGCCCTTTTCGGTTATTTCAATTTTGTTTTGCGGTAATACTTCTGTTACTACTTTATAAAGTTGCTCTATGTCATCTGCACAAATAAGTGTAGTTTTGGTACACTCGTTATGAAGCTGTTCGGCGGTAATTTCTTTTATAATTTTACCCTTTGAAATTATGCCGTATTTAGTAGCTACCAACGAAAGTTCAGTTAAAATATGAGAAGAAATTAAAAACGTAATATTTCGCTCATGGTTAAGTTTTAAAATAAGTTCACGAATTTCAACTATACCTGCGGGGTCAAGACCATTCATCGGCTCATCAAGAATCAAAAGTTCCGGATCACCCAAAAGCGCCATAGCAATACCAAGACGTTGGCGCATACCAAGTGAAAAATCGCTTGCGTGTTTTTTCTCACCGTAAAGATGACCAAGACCTACGTCGTTAAGCACATTTAGAATCTTATCTTCATTTTTAACACCGAGCAACGCGCACTGCATTTTAAGATTATCGTAAGCCGACATATTCATATAAATAGACGGACTTTCAACAATGGCGCCTACCCTACTACGCGCCTTGCCGATACCTTTTGAATTATTATCTACACCGAACAATTTAAAATCGCCGCTATATGGATAAATAAGACCTGTTATTAGTCGAATAACCGTCGTTTTACCCGAACCGTTTTCACCCACAAAGCCGTAAATATCACCTTGCTCAATATTCATATTAACACCATTTACCGCAAAGTGCTTTTTGTATTTTTTGGTAAGTAGGTTAGTTGAAAGAACATTACCCATCATGTTTCTCCTTTTTTTAATGAAAAAATTCCACAACCTAATTAAAACATACCGCTTGTTTAAAGTCAATATTTCACTAGAGTTTTTTATTGAATTTTTTACTTGTTGCTCTAAGTGAAAGATAAATAATTAACCATACTATTAAGTAAGATGCCACAAATATTATTGTAAATAACACTATTACCATAATATCAAAAGGTATCCATGTATTTAAAAGATAGCAACATACGTACGCTAAGTAGAGTGTTGAGAAATGGCAAAGCAGTGATTTTGAAATCGGCCATCCCTCTATTTGATTAAAAACACTTGCGCCCGCTTGAATAAATGCGAGCAAATAAATCGAAACCGTACCTATAAGCACCTGTGACGCGTTAAGGGCAAATCCATCAACTGTTTTTGAGAGTATAAAATATATTATTGCAAGTATTATAGGTCCAAATCCCGAAAAACACAGACCCCTGTGTAAAAATTCTTTGAAATATTTATTCATATTATAAGCCCATCCTTTCTTTGACGCTTTTTAACTGACGCCGTGAAATATAATCGCTATAACCGTTTTTCAGCACAATTTTCATAGAACCCGAAAAAGAAACGTCAAATCTCTTGATAGCGTTTTTGTTAACAATACAAGACTGATTTATTTTTATAAAATTATTGCCCAAAGTTTCTTCTAAATTGTAAAGTCTACACTTCATACGTAATTTTTCAGTATCGGTTAGTGCAAAAACCTTATTGTTTTCTACAACAAAACAACACACGCTCATTGGCTCTAACTTCACGGCTTCGGTATCATTAAACGCTATTAAATCACTTGTTTTATTTATTAAATTCTCTATTGTTTCAACCAGTGCATTTTTTTGATGCGCATATATAATTACCTCTTCTTCACGGGTTGGGTCAAGTATAATCTTGTATTTCATAAAATACCCCCTTTTAAACTATAGTATTATTTGTTCCTATAAATTTCAAGTTGATTTAACTATATGGTAGCAGATTATATCATATGTGGTAAAAAATATTGAAGTATATATAGTAACTGAAGTGGCAACATACAAACCGCCGTCAGATATACCCGTTGTACCGACGTTAAAATTGGTGACAACACATTTGGTTACGTTAGATGAAAAATAACCCTTGTCGCACGACAAGGGTTATTTTTTATTTTTTACCAAGTTTTGCAAACCATTTAAAGGTCAAAGGCCATACAGCACCTGCAAACACAACCATACAGAAATAAGTGGCACATCGGTAACCAAACTCGCCCATAAACAGGTCGAAGAAGATGTAGCCTACCTCTTGTATTGCTAATGTTAAACCTAAACCAATTGCAGTTTTAAGAATCTGAGCCCAAAAGACTGCCTTAGTATCAAAATTAATAAATCTAATATCTAATTCATAAACTACTGCAAAACCTAAAACCGCACCCAACATTTTGTATGCGTTTTTGGCAGCGCTTAAGAAATTAGCATTATCAACGTCGCTTAAATAAATGGGGTGTGTAATAAACACTTGTGCTACCGACCATACTATCATAAATACAAGGAAGATTCGCATAACATTGCGGTTTGTACGTGATTTTTCAATAATGGGATAGAAAGCAAAAACCAAAGCAGTAGCAATAAGTATTGAAACACCAACGTCAAGCGGTGTATGAACACCTAAATACATCCTTGAAAATGCCACTAACGCCGCTATAACTATACTCGTTATCCTGAGCCAATTCGTTCTGGCAAAACGTGCAATCGAACCAAATATGCCAACCGCCGATTGTGTATGACCGCTTGGGAAAGAATAACCCGTAGCCTCTTTAATAGCACTTTGTATTGGTTTAAACTCAGGATCCTTAACCCAAGGCCTGTCAATTTTAAAAGTAACCTTTAAAAGCTGATTTAACTGTGTACCTACAAATCCGACGCAAAGCATATAGTAACCTTTGTATTTATCAACACACCAAAGTAAAATTACTGCAATAACTATAAATAATATTTCTTCGCCAAGGTGCGTTATGGCAGACATTATAAAATCTAAAATAGGATTTCTGATTTTTTCAAGTGCATATAAAAATTCCAAAATTCTCAACTCCTCGTTCACTATTGTACCACAACTGAAGTAAAATGTAAATAAACCGTTAATCTTTGCTAAAATATTGACAACTCGCTTTTTGAGTAATATAATGAAAGGTACAAAAATATTTAAACGCAAATTATTCCCCTTATATTTTTGGAGGTCGTTTTATGGACAAACTTCTAATCGTTGCTACAGGTATTGGTGCTTTAATTGCGCTTTTATTTGCGATTTTCACTGCAAAAAAGGTACTTAAATTCTCTGAGGGCACCGACAAAATGAAAAAAATATCTGAATCTATCCGAAAGGGTGCCGACGCCTTCCTTAAAAGGCAGTATAAAATCGTTTTGGTTTTCTTTGGCGTTTTATTCGTTATATTAAGCATTATGGCTATATTTGGCCTATTAACACCATACGTACCTTTCGCATTTATCACGGGTGGTTTTTTCTCTGCACTTTCAGGTTTTATCGGTATGAAAATCGCAACCGCATCAAATGCGCGTACCGCAAATGCCTGTCGTGAAGGATTAAACAGAGGTTTGCGTGTGGCTTTCTCTGCAGGTTCGGTAATGGGCTTTACTGTTGTAGGTCTTGGACTTCTTGATATTTCAATTTGGTATGCGCTACTTCGCTTTGCATTTAACTGCAATCCACAACAAATTACAAGCGCAATGATTACCTTCGGTATGGGTGCTTCTTCAATGGCTCTCTTTGCACGTGTTGGCGGCGGTATATTTACAAAGGCTGCCGACGTTGGTGCCGACCTTGTTGGTAAAGTTGAAGCCGGTATACCTGAAGATGACCCCCGCAACCCCGCAGTTATTGCCGATAACGTTGGTGACAACGTTGGTGACGTTGCAGGTATGGGCGCCGACCTTTATGAATCATACGTTGGTTCTATCCTTTCGGCTTGTGCACTAGGTGTTGCAGCATTTAAGAATCTTGATTTTCAGGCTATGGCATTGCCAATGATTATTGCCGCTATTGGTATTGTGTGTTCTATTCTTGGTACCTTCCTTGTAAAGACAAAGGAAGGCGCTACACAGAAAAACCTTTTGAAAGCGCTTAGCCGCGGTACTAACTTCTCGGCTATTCTTATTGCAATAATTTCTTTCCCGCTTGTTTACTTTATTTTAGGTAAAGATAACTGGATGCTCTACTTTGCTATTTTGGCAGGTCTTGTAGCAGGTGTTCTTATTGGTCAATCTACCGAATACTTCACATCTGACACATACAAACCCACAAGAAAACTTGCCGCTTCAAGTGAAACAGGTTCGGCAACCATTATTATAAGCGGTTTGTCCCTCGGTATGCTTTCAACCGCATTACCTATTATAATTGTTGCAATTTGCGTACTTATCGCCTACTTTGTTTCAGGTGGCGCTACTTCAGCTTCTATGGGTCTTTATGGTATAGCACTCGCAGCAGTTGGTATGCTTTCAACACTGGGTATTACCCTTGCAACCGATGCTTACGGTCCTGTTGCCGATAATGCCGGCGGTATTGCTGAAATGTCCGGTCTTGAAAAGGAAGTTAGAGAACGTACCGATGCACTTGATGCACTTGGTAACACTACCGCCGCTACAGGTAAAGGTTTTGCCATTGGCTCGGCCGCTCTTACAGCACTTGCCCTTATGGCTTCTTACATTGAAAACATACAGGTAATTGAAAATGGTCCTGCAAAAATCGCTAACCTAAGTGTTATGAACCCCTCAGTTCTTATTGGTTTATTTATTGGTGCATGTCTGCCCTTTGTGTTTGCGGCACTTACTATGGAATCGGTTGGTCGTGCAGCACAAAGTGTTGTTAAAGAAGTTCGCCGTCAGTTCCACGAAATTACAGGCCTTATGGAAGGCAAATCTGAACCCGACTATGCACGTTGTGTAGACCTTTGCACAAAATCAAGTCTTCGTGAAATGATTTTACCCACTATCGTAGCCGTTGTTGTACCGATTGTTACTGGTCTTTTACTCGGACCGACAGGTGTTGTTGGTATGCTTGCAGGTGCTACTGCAACCGGTTTCTTATTGGCTGTATTCATGTCAAACTCAGGCGGCGCTTGGGATAATGCCAAGAAACACATCGAAGGTGGCGTATATGGCGGTAAAGGTTCATCAAGTCACAAAGCCGCAGTTGTTGGCGACACGGTTGGTGACCCCTTCAAAGACACCGCAGGTCCTGCAATTAACATTCTAATTAAACTGCTCTCGATGGTATCTATCGTATTTGCCGCAGTTGTTGTTAACTTTAGTTTATTGTAAAAAAAGCAAAACCCAGATAGCGAATGCTATCTGGGTTTATTTTATTTTAGAAGAATTTTTTAATTCCGCTTTTTTGTAAAGGTAATGCTACAACAATATAAATCATACTACTGCCAACAATTTGTACTACGTTACCTAAAATTGAAAGTGCAGGTGCTACCCAGTTGCCGTAAATTAAAGCTTCGGCTATGTAATACACAACTATTGTAATAACAAGTGAAATTGCCATAGCTAATACGTTACGTTTGCAGATTATTTTTTCACTTTTAGAAGTGAATACAAGCGCGATTAAGGCTTTTGCTACAAATGTAAAAGGCATCCAAACTGCCGCGCCGCACATCAAGTCACCAAGTGCGCCGCCAAGTGCCGCCGCGCTCACCGCATAGGGTGTTGACAAAAGTGATGCCGCTATAAAAATAAAAGCATCACCAAAATGAAGATAGGCTGTATTTGTGCCAATTTTTATAGGTATATGAAATAGATACGCCGTAAACACCGCAATTAAGGCGGCAAATAGAGCGGCAAATGTTAAATTTTTAATTGATTGTTTTTGGTTCATAAAGGTCACCTCTTAGGTTTGTATTATAATCATATTTTTTTAGGTTGTCAACATATAAAACCAATTTTTAATTGACTTTATTATAATATAATAATATAATAAGTTATTATAATTATTAAGTTTTGAGGGATATAAATGACAAATCGACAAGAAATGGCTACTACTAAAAAGAAAGCCTCCTTTACCGGTTCGCTTGGATTTGTATTGGCGGCGGCAGGTAGTGCGGTTGGCCTTGGTAATATTTGGCGCTTCCCCTATCTTGCGGCAAAGCACGGTGGCGGTCTTTTCATAATTGTATACATAATTTTAGCTTTAACCTTTGGTTTTGCACTTTTAACTACCGATATTGCAATTGGTCGTAAAACCGGCAAGAGCGCTTTACAAGCCTATGGCGATTTAAGCAAAAAATGGAACTTCTTGGGCGCACTTTCGTTCATAGTTCCTGCAATTATTCTTACATACTATTCTGTTGTTGGTGGTTGGATTATTAAGTTTGCTACCGACTATATAGTTAAAGATACTTCTGCTATTGCAGTTGACGGTTACTTTGGTTCGTTTATCACTTCTAACGTTTCGCCCATTGTATTCACCTTTATTTTCTTGGCATTAACCGCTATTATCGTTTTCTTTGGTGTTGACAAAGGTATTGAAAAGTTTTCAAAATTTGTTATGCCGGGACTTATATTCTTAATTATCGGTATATCTATTTTCTCACTTACCCTTTCACATACCGATGCTTCGGGCGTTACACGTAACGGTCTTGACGGCTTAACACGTTACTTTATACCTGATTTTAGCAAGGTTACTGTACAAAGTTTCTTCCAATTATTGCTTGATGCTACAGGTCAATTATTCTACTCTTTAAGCGTGGCTATGGGTATTATGATTACCTACGGTTCATACGTTAAAAAGGACGTAAACCTTTCAAAGAGTGTATCACAAATTGAAATTTTTGATACCGCCGTTGCTATTCTTTCAGGTCTTATGATAGTACCTACTGTTTTTATCTTCTCGGGTGAAGCAGGGTTACAAAATAGCGGTGCCGGTCTTATGTTTAATGCGCTTCCCAAGGTGTTTGAAGCCATGGGACCCATCGGCAAATATATAGGCATATTATTCTTTATCATGGTGCTTTTTGCGGCTCTAACTTCAAGCGTTTCAATTATGGAAACAATAGTTGCATCTTGTATGGGCTTCTTTAAAAGTTCACGTAAAAAGACCTCACTTATTATTGCCGCAATATTTGCCGCCGCATCAATTGTTATCTGCTTAGGTTACAATATATGGTATTTTGAATTCACACTTCCTAACGGCTCGGTTGGACAGTTGCTTGATATTATGGACTACTTAAGCAATAGTATATTGATGCCGATTATTTCACTTCTTACCTGTGTGCTTATCGGATGGTTGTTAAAACCGCAGACAATTATTGAAGAAATTGAAATTGGCGGTGTTAAATTTAAGAAAAAGGGTTTATATACCGTTATTATAAAATTTGTAGCCCCCGTTATGTTGGCGCTTATTCTTGCACAGGCATTAGGACTTACAAACTTTTTATTTAAATAATCACAAAAAAGGCCCGATAATCTCGGGTCTTTTTTATACTTTTATAAGTAGATTTTTAATAAAAAGAGTGGTATAATGTATCTACTTGAGTAATTGGAGGAATATCCTTGTTTGAAATACTTAGAAAAAAAGCATTAAATCCCACCGTAACTTTAATGGATATCTATGCACCTGATATTGCCAAAAAGGCAGAACCGGGTCAGTTTGTTATTTTACGTACTTGTAATTTTGGCGAACGTATCCCGCTTACCATTGCCGACTTCGACCGCGTAGCAGGTACCGTTACAATTATCTTCCAGATAGTTGGCGCTACTACCGAAAAGTTGAATCACCTAAACGAGAACGATCGTCTTCAAGACTTTGTAGGTCCTTTGGGTAAAGCAACCCACACCGAAGGACTTAAAAAAGTTGCCGTAGTTGGCGGCGGTGTTGGTTGTGCTATCGCCTACCCTGTTGCTAAAAAACTTCATTCGCTTGGTTGTGAAGTTGTTTCAATAACAGGTTTTAGAAATAGTGAACTTGTTATTTTAGAGGATGAGTTCCGCAAGGTTTCTTCTAAATATATTTTAATGACCGACGACGGCTCGGCAGGTAGCAAGGGGCTTGTTACCAATGCTTTGCAAGAACTTATTGACGCAGGCGAAACCTTTGATGAAGTTATTACCATTGGTCCGCTTGTTATGATGAAGTTTGTTTGCGAACTTACAAAGAAATATAACATTAAAACAGTTGCTTCTATGAACCCCATTATGATTGATGGTACAGGTATGTGCGGTGGTTGCCGACTTAGTGTTGGCGGCAAAACCGTTTTTGCCTGTGTTGACGGACCCGAATTTGATGGTCATCTTATTGACTTTGATGAAGCTATTGAGCGCTCAAATGCCTTTGCAGATTTTGAAAGAAAATGTCATTCAGAGGTCTGCAATTTATATAAAAAAGAGGTAAAGTAAATGGCTAATATGCGATTAGATAAAAATCCAATGCCGATACAGGATGCAGAAATTCGTAATAAGAATTTCAGTGAAGTGGCACTCGGATACACAACTGAACAAGCCATAGATGAAGCAAAGCGTTGTCTTAATTGCAAAAACAAACCTTGCGTTGGCGGTTGCCCTGTTAAAATCTATATACCCGAGTTTATTGAAAAGGTTGCTGAGGGCAAATTTGATGAGGCTTACGACATTATTGCGCAGTCTTCTTCTCTACCTGCTATCTGTGGACGTGTTTGCCCTCAAGAAAACCAGTGCGAAGGCAAATGCGTACGCGGCATAAAGGGTGAGCCTGTTGCCATTGGTAGACTTGAACGCTTTGTTGCCGATTATCATAACGCTAAAGAAAATGCAAAATCAACTCCCCCCGCCCCTAACGGGCATAAAGTTGCTGTTATAGGCTCGGGTCCGTCGGGACTTACCTGTGCGGGTGAACTTGCTAAAAAGGGTTACAAGGTTACTGTTTTTGAGGCACTACATATTGCAGGCGGCGTACTTGTTTACGGCATACCCGAATTCCGTTTACCCAAAGCAATAGTTAGTAAAGAAATTGATGGACTTATAGATTTAGGTGTTGAAATTAAAACTAATTCGGTTATAGGCAAGTTATTTGACATTGATGAATTACTTGGCGAAATGGGCTATGATGCCGTATTTATCGGTTCGGGTGCGGGATTACCTAAATTTATGAATATTAAGGGCGAAAACTGCAAGGGTGTGTATTCGGCTAACGAGTTTTTAACCCGTATCAATCTTATGAAAGCATACACCACCGAGAGTGATACCCCAGTACAAAAGGCAAAGCGTGTAGCGGTTGTTGGCGGCGGCAATGTTGCAATGGATGCCGCACGTTGTGCAAAACGTCTTGGTGCCGAGGTTTATATCGTATACCGTCGTGGTATGGAAGAACTACCCGCACGTAAAGAAGAAATTGAACATGCAGTAGAAGAAGGTATTATCTTTAAGACACTTACCAATCCCACCGAAATACTTTGCTATAAAAATGATAATGATAAAAAAGACCCTAAAAATGGATTTGTAAATGCAATTAAGTGTGTTGAAATGGAACTTGGTGAACCCGATAATTCAGGTAGACGCAGACCCGTTGTAAAGGAAAATAGCGAATTTACTATCGAAGTAGACTCGGTAATTATGGCACTTGGCACGTCGCCTAATCCACTAATTACCTCTACCACAAAGGGACTTGATACGCAAAAATGGGGTGGCATAATAGCCGACGAAGTTACAGGACAAACGTCACGCGAAGGTGTGTTTGCAGGCGGTGACGCCGTGACGGGCGCCGCTACCGTAATACTTGCAATGGGCGCGGGTAAAAACGCGGCAGAAGCAATTGATAAGTATATTAAATCAAAATAAAAAAAGTGGGCAATGCCCACTTTTTTTATTCTTCTATTGCGGCTTTTTGTGTGTTGGCGGCATAAATTTTTGAAATATCGCACTTGGGTTTGCGGTCATAGGTATAAATGCCGTTTATCTCCTGCTCTACGTCATATAACTGTGTATAGCAAAAACTAAAACACTCTTTATAATTAAGTAATGTGGTTGTAAGCGAAGTATATCTCTCATAAAACTCGTCCAAACTCTTGGCTACCTTGCCGTATCCCCAACCGCCGTCACAGCTAAGCGAAATACCGCCATACTCACTAATAGCGAGTGGCTGACCACCGTATTGTTGTCTTTCGGGGAAACTTTCCCAAGGTTTACCTGTTTCGCTAAACTCATTACAGTGCTTTTTAAATTCTTCTAGATCTTGGCAATAATCGTGCAAATCATAAATATCGGTTACTACGTGGTAATTACCGCTTGTATCAATACAAGGGCGCGTTGTATCTGTCGCTTTGGTAACGTTGTATATAACACGCAGCACCTCATTATCCTGTTTATTCTTGTTTGGTCTATCCCACGTTTCGTTAAAGGGACACCAACAAACAATTGACGGATGATTAAAGTCTCGTGATATATTTTCAAGCCATTCGTTGATGAATATATTCATATTTGAAACTACGTTATAATAAAAACCCCAACTTGGATATTCGCCCCATACCATATATCCCATTTTATCGGCGTGGTATAAAAATCTTGGTTCAAATACCTTTTGATGTAGACGTGCACCATTAAAACCTGCATCCATAGATATCTTTATATCTTTTATAAGGTCTTGCTCAGTTGGTGCTGTATATACGCCATCGGGATAAAATCCTTGGTCAAGCACCAAGCGCTGATAAACCGATTTGCCGTTAAGCAAAAACTTCATACCCGACATAGACGCACTTCTAAGACCAAAATAGGTCTTAACTATATCGTCACCATATTTAATGGTAACGTCGTAAAGTCTACCCTTTCCGAGTTCCCACAAATGTTTTTCGCGAAGTGCAGTACTTAAAGTAAAGTTGTCGCCACAGTCGCACTTCTTGGCATAACCCACCTCTTTACCCTCATAATAAACAAACATTTCAGCATCGGCATAACCTTTTGCTTCTATTACTGCCGACACGCTCGCGTTTTCAGCATCAGTATAAAAGCGGAAGTTTTTAACATAGTTTTTAGGCACAAATTCAAGCCATACCGTTTGCCATATACCCGTAGTTCTGGTATAAAAGCAACCGTGGGAAGCGTACCTTTCTGACTGTTTACCGGTTGTCTGAAGCCCCGACTTCGTATTATCAATTGCTCTTATAGTAATAAGATTTTCACCGATGTTTAAAGCCTTTGAAACTTCAAAAGAAAAATGTGTATATCCGCCCTTATGATTGCCAATATAGGTATCATTTACCCAAATATCAGTTTCAAAATCGCTTGCACCAATATGTAAAAATACCCTGCCGCTTAAACTTTCATCCGACAAAGTAACCGTCTTTTTATACCATACGCTGTGTATAAAATCGGTATGGGCAATGCCCGATAATTTACTTTCGGGGCAAAAGGGAACTATTATTTTTTGTTTGAAGCCCTCTTTTGAAACATAACCTTTTTCTTCACCACTACGCTCATTATCAATAATAAAATCCCACTCGCCGTTTAAACACATCCAATTTTCACGTTCAAACTGTGGATTGGGAAACTCGGGACGCGGAACATTCATGAAACATTCTCCTTTTTTGATTTATACTGCAATTATAAAATATTAAGAAACCTTTTTCAATGCAGAATGTTACTTAAAAAATTGACTTTTTCTACTGAAATACATATAATAATTTGGGTGATAAGAATGATAAATACTTCGGTTGGTTATAAAAAGAATTTTACTATTAAAAGATAATTTTATTAATTATTTGAAGATTATATGGCAACAAAAAAGTCGAGGTTAACGGAGCGCTCCGAAGCCTCGACTTTTTATTTTAATATTTCTCACAGAACATATAAACGGCATTTTCTTCAAAACCTAAATCTTCAAGCTGTTTATAACCATCCTCGTTAAATTCGAAGGATTTTCTGTTAAGGCGAATAGCGGGTTCGTTTTTAACCGTTATATATACGTTGTTATTCATTTTTGGGAAGCAATTAAAATCAGGTTCACCGTTGGGATTTTTTGCACCCATATCAAGAAGACGCACATAGGGTCGGTCAAAGATGTTCTTTTCAATTACAAAGTTTTCTTGCGGATTGGGATGCGCCCATGATTTTACACATGCAGATTTGTCTGCCTTATCTCCAAAGCCATAGCCTGTGTGACGAACAAAGTTATAAGCAAAATATGCATCAATATATTTCGCATTGTCATTTGTTTTTTGTGATAAGAAATACTCGAAAGGATATTCACAATAATCAAATAAACAAGAAGTTGCTTTGAAATTTTTAAAAAAGCAAGGTTCAGCGTCGGTCATATTATACTGCGGTGTTACGCCTGCATCAAAATGTTGATAAAAATAGCAATGTTCAAAAACCATGGTATCACAACCAAACCAACATCCGCCACCGCCACCGTATCTTAAACCGTTTTTGTTTTCTTGCCCTCCCATCCAATACATTGCGCAGCATTTCACAACTATGTTTTTAGTGCCGCTACAGAAGAAATAATCTTGTCCAAGACGCAATTCAAGGTTGTGTAGTGTAACGTCGTGGATACCACCTTTCGCAATGGTTACAACGCTTTTTGGTATACTTAATTCAATAGACCAAAAGTCATCTGCCGGATTATTGCCGTCATAATATAGATATACACATCCGTTAGAATTGGTGCCTGTGACACCTGAAGTCGGTACAGCATGTAAAAAATCAAAGTTCTGTTTCAGATTATCGATGCTTTCACGTTTCTTTTCACCATGTTTTTCGCCATCATTAAAGAGAATGAGTCCAACGCTTTTTGATATGGGGGAGCTAAATACCCAAATGTTTTTTTTGTCGGTTTTTTTCCATTCGCCTGAGAGTCCGTCAATAGATAGTGAAATTTTAGGTTTATGGCCCTTGCCGTATGCTGAATAAGTAACACCGCTACGTGCATTAATACTACCACGCCAAAAACCGCCTCTTTCAAAAAGAACAGCATCGCCCTCTTTAAATCCATAGGAATTTATTTTACTAAGTGTTGCCCAAGCGGTCTCCGGAGAAAGGCCGTCGTTTTTGTCGTTACCTTTGTTTGATACGTAGTATTTGGTACCCTTTACTTCAATTGTATCCTCATTGTAGATAATCATATCTCTAAGGTCATCACCTAATTTGTCAACCTTTTTAAGATAGGCATCATCGGCGATAGAGAATGTATTGTAGGCGCAAAGTTCTTCAACCCGTTTAATATAATCTTTTTCGCTAATAAGGGTTTTTGGCTTATTATATTCTATACTAGGTCTTTGCGATTCATTATTGGTATTATTATTTGTATTACTGTTACTATTGCTGTTGTTTGCACCTAAATTCATAAAACATTCTCCTTTTTTGATTTATACTGCGATTATAAAATATTAAGAAATCTTTTTCAATGCAGAATGTTACTTAAAAAATTGACTTTTTCTACTGAAATACATACAATAATTTTGGTGATAAGAATGATAAATACTTCGGTTGGTTATAAAAAGAATTTTACTATTAAAAGATAATTTTATTAATTATTGGAGATTATATGGCAACAAAAAAGTCGAGGCTTAACCTCGACTTTTTATTTTAATATTTCTCACAGAACATATAAACGGCATTTTCTTCAAAACCTAAATCTTCAAGTTGTTTATAACCATCCTCGTTAAATTTGAAGGATTTTTCGTTAAGGCGAATAGCAGATCTGTTTTTAGGCGCTATATATACGTTGTTATTCATTTTTGGGAAGCAATCAAAATCAGGTTCACCGTTGGAATTTTTTGCACCCATATCAAGAAGGCGCACATAGGGTCGGTCAAAGATGTTCTTTTCAATTACAAAGTTTTCTTGCGGATTGGGAGACGACCATGATTTTACACATGCAGATTTGGTTGCCTTATCTCCAAAACCATAGCCTGTGTGACGAACAAAGTTATAAGCAAAATACGTATCAACATATTTCGCATCGCTATTTGTTTTTTGTGATAAGAAATACTCGAAAGGATATTCACAATAATCAAATAAACAAGAAGTTGTTCTGAAATTTTTAAAAATGCAAGGTTCAGAGTCGGTATCATTATACTGTGGTGTTACACCCGCATCAAAATGTTGATAGAAATAGCAGTGTTCAAAAACCATGGTATCACAACCAAACCAGCATCCGCCACCGCCACCGTATCTTAAACCGTTTTGGTTTTCTTGGCCTCCCATCCAATACATTGCGCAGTATTTCACAATTATGTTTTTAGTAGAACTACAGAAGAAATAATCTTGTCCAAGACGCAATTCAAGGTTGTGTAGTGTAACGTCGTGGATACCACCTTTCGCAATGGTTACAACGCTTTGTGGTATACTTAATTCAATAGACCAAAAGTCATCTGCCGGATTATTGCCGTCATAATATAGATATACACATCCATTAGAATTGGCGCCTGTAACACCTGAAGTCGGTACAGCGTGTAAAAAATCAAAGTTCTGTTTCAGATTATCGATGCTTTCACGTTTCTTTTCACCGAATTTCTCGCCATCATTAAAGAGAATGAGTCCAACGCTTTTTGATATGGGGGCGCTAAATACCCAAATGTTTTTCTTGTCGGTTTTTTTCCATTCACCTGCGAGTCCGTCAATAGATAGTGAAATTTTAGGTTTATGGCCCTTGCCGTATGCTGAATAAGTAACACCGCTACGTGCATTAATACTACCACGCCAAAAACCGCCTCTTTCAAAAAGAACAGCATCGCCCTCTT
>JAFSDK010000012.1 GCA_017436255.1 Clostridia bacterium | reverse complement strand
TGAATTAAAGAAATATATTCATTACTACAACAACGAAAGAATTTCCTTAAAACTAAAAGGAATGAGCCCGGTACAATACCGAACTCATTCACAATTAATTTAATATTTAATTTTGTCTAAACTTTGGGGTTCACTTCAAATGTGCATCGGGGTGTTTTATTGTTGTTACATCGTTTTCTGATAATTATCTATATTCTGGTCTTCGTTGTATGTTGGGTCACCGGGGTTTATTCCATTCATTTCCTGCATAATGCGGTAGGCGCGGTCGCGTAACTCGTATGCGGCGGCACGCGGATGCAACGATTTATCGGCATAAATCGGCTCTGCGATATGTAAATCTACAAACGGGCCTTTGCCGAATATTTTTCGGAAGCCTTTGCGCGGACGGAAGGACATTGAAATTGGAATTAAGGGTTTATCATATTTTACGGCGTATGTAAATACGGCGGGTTTAAGCGGACGTATATCGGGGTAAAAGAACCAAAGTGAGCCTTCGGGGAATACGTGTAGCCATTTTCCGCTCTCTACTACCTCGTCCATGCCACGTTTAAACGCCTTCATTGAACGCATATCGCCTTCGGGGATGGGCATACCACCTAAAATTCGCATAAAGGGATGAAATCCGCTTTCAAAATTCGGTTTCCATGCAGGAAAGTAGCTGATGTGGGGGCGGATTGCCTTAAGCACGCAGAGATAATCCCACATAAAAACGTGGTTTGAGATTGTAATAGCACCATTTTTTAATTCGTCCTTGTGCTTTTTTAAATTTTCACGACCGTGTATACGCAAACCATGGATTAACAGGGTTATCGGAAACACAACAAGGTGTAGCAAAGCGGCAACAAGAACTCGCTTAATTCTAAACCATACGCCGTGGGGCATATAGTCATAATTTTCATCAAGATGTACCTCGTGGGTGCGTTTGAGCACCAACATATGTTGGTCGCTACGCTCGGGATATGTGTAATCTAAATTGTGTCGATAGTACATTTTAATCGTCCTTTCGTGGGAGTTAAAAATGTTTTATTTAAAGTTTTCGCATTTTATTATATACTATTTCGACGTATTTTTCAATATTCGAACACGGTGACTTAAGGTGCCGATTACGTAACGGTTACGGGTGATTTGTGTGCTGACCTGCTTAGCAACATCGCATCCGAACAGCGTGCAAAGGTGGTTTACGAATACCTTTACCGCCAAATTGATGACAAAAAGGTACGTGAAACTATTGACTTCTTATTAAACAGGGAAGAGGCACACAATCAGATGTTCCGTGATGCCTTTAATAAAGTGCAAAATTCAGGCTCTAACCGTGATTTCGGCACAACAAAAGCCGCAAAATGTACTTCTTAATGCCGGACCCCGGACCCAACGCATTTGCAACGGGTGAAACCAACCCCGTATCTTTCGGCAAATAAAGGTAACCCGACCCCATAGCATACACTATGGGGTCATTTTTTGAAAAACTTGCCAGAATATTATTATAAAATACACAAAAAATAGGATAAAGGGGATGTTTTAATGGAGACAAAAGGTTTAATTAAAAATACGCTTGACCAAATACCTGACGCTCAGCCCAATGCTAAAAAAATTACGGGACTTGTAAAGGAAAGCGGCAGGGTAACGGGATATCAGTTATCCGACAACACCATTATCGATAAGGAATCTGCAGTGCAAATGGCAAAGCAGGGTATGATTTCGGGCGTTGGTATTGCTCACAGAAAGGACAGCGAATATTTGAAATCACTACCTAACGGTAGAGAAAACGACAATTTAGGAAATCTGCCCTCAATATCACCTGAAAATTAAAAAGCCCCGATGCGACATATCATCGCATCGGGGTGTTTTTATCTGTCAATATAATCGCATGCGGCGAGTGCGGCAACGGCGCCGTCGGCAGCAGCGGTTGCTACCTGACGAATACGTTTTGAGCGGCAGTCACCTGCAACAAAAAATCCATCTTTACCTGTTAGGCAATTTTCATCGGCATCAACGTAGCCCCAATCATTTAACTTAATAAGATTGGCAAACGGCTCGTTTTGCGGAATAAGTCCAATGGCTACAAACATACCGTCGAGTGTCAACTGCTGTGTTTGACCCGAAGCGTTTTTGATAACGATACCTTGGAGGGATTCATTACCAACAAGGCTTTCGACAGTATTGCCCAAAATGATTTCGGCATTGGGTTTAGATTTTAATTGTTCGGCAAGTTTTTCTTCACCTGTGAAATAATCAAGGTTTTGCACAACGTAAACCTTTTTTGCAAGGTCGCAAAGAAGTAATGCTTCTTGAAGCGCTGAGTTACCGCCACCTATAACGGCAACAGTTTTACCCTCATAAAAGGCACCGTCACATACAGCACAGAACGAAATGCCTTCGCCAACATACTTTTCTTCGTTGGCAAGACCTAACATTCGGTGTTTGGCACCGGTGGCTATAATTACTGCCTTACCCTCAAAATCGCCCGAATCGGTATGCACAGTTTTGATGGCTCCGTCGGTTACGCCGATAACCTCGGCACATTCAACCTCGGCGCCCTGTTCTAAAACCTGCTCAACCAATTTTTCGGCAAACTCGTTACCTGTAATTGTGGCGAAACCGGGTATATTTTCAACCTTAGGCGAATAGGTTATTTGACCGCCAAAGGTGGCTTTTTCAATTACCAGAACACTTTTATTTGCTCTTCTGGCATAGAGCGCGGCGGTCAGCCCCGCAGGGCCGCCGCCGATGATTATAATATCATACATATTACTTTTCCTTATGCTCCGAGCATTTTCTTAATATCCGAAACACCGGTATATTTAGAAACGATACCGTTTTTAATGATAACAAGTGTAGGAGCCTGTTTTATACCAAACTCTTCGACTAAATCTACATGTTCGTTAGCTAGCAACTTTTCATACTGAACGCCAGCTTTATCAAGAAGCGCACAAGCTATCTTACAGTTGGGACAGGTAGCAGTCGTGAAAAGATAGGTAGCATCAGGAGTGGTAGATACCTGCTCTTCGCAAGAGCAACTCTGAGGAGCGCCGTTACGTGTGAGCTTTGAGTTGGCGATATTGTAAACCTTTCTCTCTTTATACTCTTGTGCCTTACCGTCGTTCCAGTTCTTTACAGGACGATAGTAGCCTGTGATACGGCTGTAAACTTCTGCTTCTTCGCCGCAATCAGGACAAGTAAATGACTCACCGGCAATATAACCGTGATTCTTGCATACCGAGTAGGTAGGAGAAATTGAATAGTAGGGGAGTCTGTAATTTTCAGCAATCTTTCTTACAAGATTTGCACAAGACTGCCAATCAGGCAACTTTTCACCAAGGAATGCGTGGAAAACAGTACCTGAAGTGTAGAGTGTATGGAGTTCATCCTGCATATCGAGAGCGGTAAAGATATCCTCGGTGTAACCAACAGGCAAGTGTGAGCTGTTGGTGTAGTAAGGTGTACCACAGTTGCTTTGACCTGCAGTGATGATATCGGGGTAGAACTTTAAGTCATGCTTAGCAAGACGGAAAGCGGTTGACTCAGCAGGTGTAGCCTCAAGGTTGTAGAGGTCGCCATATTGTACCTGGTAGTCAGAAAGGCGCTCTCTCATATGATTAAGAACATCCTTAGCAAACTGCTGTGTCTTTTCGTTTGTCATATCGGCTTTGAGCCACTTGGCGTTAAGACCAACCTCGTTCATACCAACAAGGCCGATGGTTGAGAAGTGGTTGTTAAAGGTGCCGAGATAACGCTTGGTGTAGGGATAAAGACCTGCATCAAGAAGTTTTGTTATAACGTCACGTTTTACCTTGAGTGAACGAGCCGAAATATCCATCATCTTGTCAAGACGAGCGTAGAAGTCGGCTTCGTCCTTAGCAAGATAAGCAATTCTGGGAAGGTTAATGGTAACAACACCAACCGAACCGGTTGATTCACCACTACCGAAGAAACCACCTGACTTCTTGCGGAGTTCACGAAGGTCAAGTCTTAAGCGGCAGCACATTGAACGTACGTCGCTCGGTTCCATATCACTGTTGATGTAGTTAGAGAAGTAAGGTGTACCGTACTTAGCGGTCATCTCAAAGAGAAGCTTGTTGTTCTCGGTTTCAGACCAGTCAAAGTCGCGTGTAATGGAGTAGGTCGGAATCGGATACTGGAAGCCGCGACCGTTAGCATCGCCTTCAACCATAATTTCGATAAAGGCTTTGTTAACCATATCCATTTCTTTTTTACAGTCTTTATACTTGAAGTCCATCTCTTTGCCGCCAACAATAGCGTTGAGTTCGGCCAAGTCATTAGGAACTGTCCAGTCAAGAGTAATGTTGGTAAAGGGTGACTGAGTACCCCAACGTGACGGAGTGTTAACACCGTAGATGAACGACTGAATGCACTGCTTAACCTCTTTGTATGAAAGGTTATCTACCTTAACAAAGGGAGCCAAATAGGTATCAAATGATGAGAAAGCCTGAGCGCCTGCCCATTCGTTCTGCATAATACCAAGGAAGTTAACCATCTGATTGCAGAGGGTTGAAAGGTGAGCGGCAGGTGCAGAAGTAATTTTACCCGGAACACCGCCAAGACCTTCGGTAATTAACTGCTTAAGTGACCAACCTGCACAGTAACCTGTAAGCATAGAAAGGTCGTGAATGTGAATATCAGCATTGCGGTGAGCGTTGCCGATTTCGTCATCATAAATTTCTGATAACCAGTAGTTAGCGGTAACGGCACCCGAGTTTGAAAGGATAAGACCGCCTACCGAATAGGTAACGGTAGAGTTCTCTTTAACACGCCAGTCGTTAACGTTAAGGTAGTTATCAATAATTGCCTTATAGTCAACCATTGTTGCGTTGATGTTACGTACCTTTTCTCTCTGACGGCGGTAGATGATGTATGCCTTTGCAACGTCATCATAACCTGCTTTGATAAGCACCGATTCAACACAGTCCTGAATGTGTTCAACCGAGATTTTGTCATCCTCTATTTTAGGCTCAAAAGCCGCTGTTACTTTAAGTGCTAAAAAGTCAATAACGTCTTGATTATACTGCTTTTGGCAGGCGTCAAAAGCCTGACTTATTGCCGTGCTGATTTTGCTTAGGTCGAAGGAAACTAATTTTCCATCGCGCTTTACGACATTGTACATTTTTTACTCTCCTTTTTTAGTATTTTTTTACGTTTTTCGACATTATAAAAATGCGAGGTGTAGATACATTATAAGGTATATCTTGTACAATGTCAATACTAAATTCACAATATATTGTGTAAAGTAAGCATAAATAACCCAAATCTGCCTAAAATGGCAAAATTTTGGTCCTTTTCGGTTTGTCATCACCCGTAGGCGTCAGCCTTACGGGCACTTTCGCACCAAAAATTACACAAAATTTTGCTTATTTTAGGTCGAAGAATTTTAAAGAGAAAGATTTTTGGTTGTGCAAGGCAAAAAACTCGCAAATCCTGTCGGACTTGCGAGTTTTTTTAACAAAGCAAAGATAAAAATCTTGCCTTTAAAATCAGGTCTGGGTTGTTTATACTTACTTAAATACCACGAATTTCGCAATTTGTCACAAAATCGTGTAGTTTTTTCTGCATATTGTACAAATCACCCTTTTCTACGGCATTTAAATCGCCGCAAATGAGGTCTCCTGAGTCTACAAAATTCTGTAAAAAGTAGTTTTTGGCACCCTTAATCCACATACCTATATCTTGTATATCGTTTACCGAGTGAAACTCTTTAACTATTGTTGTTCTAAACTCGTAATCTATACTACTGTTTAAAAGAATTTGCACGCTTTTTTCAATCGGTGAAATATCAAAATTTTCTATTCCGACGGTAAGTCCGTATTTGGCCTTTGAGTTTTTAATATCCATTGCTACGTAATCTACTAAATTTTTATCGATTAGACTTTTAAGCGCATCTGGGTAGCAACCGTTGGTGTCGAGTTTAACCGAATAGCCCAAATCCTTAATTTTGGCAATAAATGATTCTATGTCGGGCTGTAAAAGCGGTTCACCGCCCGTTATGCAAACGCCGTCGAGTATGCCGGTGCGCTTTTTAAGATATGCAAGTATTTCGTCTTCATCAAAGTTTACCGAATTATCAATATGTGTAACAAGTGAGGCGTTGTGGCAAAAAGGACAACGCAAATTACAACCCGCAGTAAAAATGGTGCAGGCAACCTTTTTAGGATAGTCAAGAACAGTCATTTTTTGAAAACCGTTTATTTTCATAGTTTCACTCCGATTTAAAATTTATATCTAATTTTATCATAATTTTTAAACTACTTCAAGGTAATATAAAAAATAACGCTCTCTTTTCGGAGAGCGTTTAAAATGTAGTCTTATTCCTCGCTAAAGTTGTCTTTATCAACACCACAAAGGGGGCAAACAAAATCATCAGGAAGGTCTTCAAATTTTGTGCCGGCTTCAATGCCGTTATCCGGATCTCCAAGTTCCTCGTCATAAATCCAACCACAAACATCGCATACATATTTCATAATATAGTCACCTCCTTAAAAAAGAATTGTGTTTTATTTTATTTCTTCAAAGTCAGCTGCGCCGTGTTTACATAACGGGCAGATGAAATCATCAGGTAAAGTATCGCCTTCATAAACATATCCGCAAACCTTACAAACAAAACCTTTTTTACCGTCGGTTTCGGGTTTCGGTTTTACGTTATTATAATAATAGGTATAGGTCATGGTTTCGCGGTCACTCATTACGCGCGCCTCGCTAACTGAGCAAATAAACATACCGTGTGTATCAAGGTCAATATAGTTTTCAACCTTTAACGACATAAATGAATTTATATAGCGTGGTAGAATAATAAGCCCATTATCCGAACGTAATGGTTCGCAATCTTCAAACTTATCGGTATTACGTCCACTTACAAAACCGAATTTTTCAAAAACCGAGAATGGCGCATCAATGGTCAAGCAGTTAATGTTCATAACACCTGTATTTTTAATTATATGGTGTGAATAATTTTCTTTGTTTATTGTTACTGCAATGCGGTTTGGAGTGTTGGTGACCTGGGTTACGGTATTAACAATAAGTCCATTATCCTTTTTACCGTCGTGTGAAGTAACCACATACAGACCGTATCCTATATTGAATAGAGCAGATAAATCATTTTTATCTGCCGACGAACTCTTAAGTGCTAAATATTCCTTACAAAGTTCATCAGCTAAGGCGTTAATGCGCTCGGTGCTGTCACTGTTAAGTGAAGAAAGAATTGTAACGTTATTTTCTGCAAAAATTAAATTTTTACTCTTTGAAAACATTTCTTTCATAACTTTGGTAGCGGTGGGGGACCAACTTCCGTTTTCAATAAAGGCAACCGTTCTGTTTTGGAAGTTGCGCTCAGTTAAGTGTGTTATGAAGGTGTGCATAAAGGGGAAAATCTCGGCATTGTAGGTTGTTGTTGCCAAAACAAGTTTACTGTATCTAAAGGCATCTTCAACCGCTTCTGCCATATCGCAACGTGCCAAGTCGTTAACAACAACCTTAGGACAACCGTTGCTTCTTAATTTTTCGGCAAGAAGTTCTACCGCCTTTTTGGTGTTGCCGTACACGGACGTGTAGGCGATAACTATGCCGTCTTCTTCAGGTTGATAACTTGACCAGGTGTTGTAAAGGTTTATATAATATCCTAAATTTTCACTTAACACAGGGCCGTGTAGGGGGCAGATTTTTTCAATATCTAAGGTTGCAGCCTTTTTAAGCAGATTTTGAACCTGTGCGCCGTACTTACCTACAATACCTATATAATAACGTCGCGCTTCGCACGCCCAATCTTCTTGTACGTCTAGGGCACCAAATTTACCGAATCCATCGGCAGAGAATAAAACTTTATCGGTACTATCATAGGTCACGATAACCTCGGGCCAATGCACCATTGGTGCAGTAACAAAGGTAAGGTTATGTTTGCCAAGGTTTAGAGTGTCGCCCTCGCCAACAACTATTTGTTTGTCTTGAAAATCGGTGCCAAAAAAGTTGCTCATCATTTGGAACGCCTTAACAGATGAAACAATCTTAGCATTAGGGTATGTTTTAACAAAGTTAAAAATATTTGCCGAATGGTCGGGCTCCATATGTTGAACGATAAGATAATCGGGTGTTCTGCCCGAAAGAGCGTTTTGAATATTATCAAGCCATTCGTGTGTAAAGGCGGCATCCACCGTATCAAGTATAGCGATTTTTTCGTCAAGAATAACGTACGAGTTGTACGCCATACCGTTAGGCACAACGTATTGACCTTCAAATAGGTCTATGCGATGGTCGTTAACACCAATATATTTAATATCGTTAGTTATAAGCATATTTTGCCCTCCTTAATTAACATATTTAGTATAACACGAAAATAGTGGTTATTCAATAATTATAGTTAAAAAAGCGGTGGGATTTACCCACCGCTTATAAATTATTACTTTCTTAATCTTTTAGGCTTTCTTATTTTGTTGAGTTTAGAATTAAGGTCAAGTAGCATTTCTTTTGTAATCTTACCTTCCATCATGCTTCCGGCAAGTGTGACCATGCGCAGAACGGTAAAGCCGCCCATCATAGCCATCATTTCGGGTGTTACTTCAAAGCCCATAGCCTTTACGGGTTTGCCTTTTTTACCGCCGCCGAGCATTTTGGTCATAAGCTTAGCAAAGAGAAGCTTGCCGCGAACGGTAGAGATAATATCACTTAATTTATCATTAAGCGAGAAGTAACCCTCGGGGGCATTAATGTCGAACCAGTTAAGAATAGCGCCCTTTTCTTTAAGACGGTATTCCTCGTTAAAGGTGTCAACCTTACGAATGGTGCTATTATCTTTATATTCGCCTGCCACTGCAACAAGTTCGGTAGTATCTTTATTCGGTACGTCGAAATAGAAGAAGTGATCTTCAGCAGTCTTCTTGCCAAGACTTACGCCGTTAGCAAAAAGTTCAACTTCGGGCATGTTAGAGTAAACGGTAACCTTTGTTACGTCCTCAACCCTGTCAACGTATCTCTTGCCGCAAAGGTGAACAAATTTTTCATCACTAAGCCAAGCTTTATAAGCATAGAAGGAGTCTTTCTTGTATTTGCGGTCGAATGTTACAAGACCCTTGTGGTTTTGACCATTTTCGCCACCCTCGTTACGAGCATCGGCACCAAAGTCAAACATATTCCAAACATGTGTAGCCCACATATATTTACGGCTAAATAACTGTTTAATAAGTTCTTCGTGATAATATGCCTGATATTCTTCGGTGTAGTCGCCTTGTTTGGGGTCGGATGTGTGCCAGTTAAGTGCCTCACAGCCGTATTCTGAACAACCAATCGGGATATTGGGGTGGGTTGCGTGGAATTTATCAAACCAAGGACCGTTCATATCGGTATCACCGCCGTACCAACCAAAGTAATGGTTGTAGGAAACAACATCGGGAATCTGCAAATATGGGTCATCCATTTTGCACATTGAAACGGCGGCGATGGTGGTAAGACGGGTTTTATCCATCTCATGACAAAGGTCGTTAAGGATTTTATGATTTTCAAGAAGGTCGGCGGTGCTGCCACCTATAGAAATTTCGTTTGAAAGTCCCCAAACAACGATTGAGGGGTGGTTATAGTTCTGAGTAATAAGTTCTTTCATCTGCGAAATGGTGTTTTCACGACCTGTTGGCATATGCTTTGAAATGTAGGGGATTTCTGCCCATATAACCATACCACGTTCGTCACATAAATCATAGAAGTATTGGTCGTGTTGATAGTGAGCAAGACGGATTGTTGTAGCACCAACTTCACATATTAAATCCATATCCTCTTTGTGATGCTCGGGAAGTAAAGCATTGCCGATTCCCCATCTGTCCTGATGGCGTGAAACACCGCGCAAGGGGTATTCTTCACCATTGAGTATGAATCCGCGCTCGGCATCAATCTGGAAGGTGCGGCAACCAAAGCGAGTTTCTACGGCGTCAATTACCTTGCCACCTTCAACAAGTTCAACCTTAGCAGTGTAAAGATAGGGGTCTTTACGTCCGTGCCATAGGTGTACGTTTTCGATATTTAGAGTAGCAATACCCTCGTTGCTCTGTGCGGCAGCCACTAATTCACCGTCGGCATCGCAAATTACGTAGTTTACCGACTGATTGTCTTTAGCATTTGTTACCCAAACCTGAATATCAACTTTGGCATCTTTACCATTAATTTCGGGTGTAACCATAAGGCCTGTGCCGCCGAAGTAATCTAAATCAAAGTGTGAGTCATTAACGCAAATTATATTAACGTCACGGTACAAACCGCCATAGAAGGTGAAGTCTGCCATCTGCGGATATACAGTTTCGTTTGGCGCATTGTCAACCGCAATAACAAGTAGGTTTTCGTCAGCGAGTGTTTCGGTTAAATTTACACGCCAGGTTGAATAACCGCCGTCGTGGTGGGCGAGTTTTTCGCCGTTTAAATAAACGTCGGCAGATGAGTTAGCACCTCTAATTTCCAGGTAATAAAGTGCACTTTCGGGCAACTCAGACTTTTTGAAACTTTTCACATAGTAGCAGGTGCCACGATGAAAGTCATTATCGCCATCCTGTCCGTCAATGGCATTCCAGGAATGCGGTAAGTCTACAACCTCGTACGCCGCATCGATAGCGCTGGGTGTTTCGGTGGCAGTCTTTGTGAACGCCCATTTGGCATTGAAATTAAAAACAGTTCTCATTTTGTTCCTCCATAAAAAATATTGAAAACGCCCGATTGTATTCGACAATCGGGCATCAAACTAATTAAGCTAAATTGTCAGAGTCTTCTGCTGTGGTGTATGTTAAAAGGTCGTCAGATTCAACATTTCTGCCAAGGTCTTTGTTCATATGTGCGAGGGTCTTTTTATCAAGGTTGTAAACAAGACCAAAACCGATAAACTGAAGTATTGCAGAGAACATATAGGTAGCAGCAACAAGATAACGCATATTAATGGCCACCTGCCATGCCTGATTACCTTCGTTGGCACCAACGTATCCGAAGGCAACCATTACGATAAGAACCAAAGAAGGTCCAATACCCTGAGCTAACTTACGGAAGAATGAGTGAAGCGAATATACGGTACCTTCTTCACGAGTGCCTGTTTTCCATTCATTGTAGTCGATAGCATCACCCATCATAGCCCAAGAAACCGTTGAATAGATGCCAAGACCTAATGAGAAGATAAGCTGGAATACGATGTAGAGAATAAGGTCAAGACCGGTGTTGTTAGGCATTACAATAAATAAGCCTAAACCAGAAGCCATTGAGCAGATAGAGCCAAATGTAGCAAGTTCCTTTTTACCGAATTTAGCAACTGCTTTACGTGCTAAAGGTGTAAATACAACAATTGGTATCATAGCAAACAATTGAACAATACCCGAGATTTGAACGTTTTTGAAATAAGATTGGAATACAACGGTTACAGCTGTTGCGGCACCCTGCATACCAATGAACATACCCATAGCGGCGATAGTTGCGCCAACTGCAGGGCGGTTTTTGATAAAGTTACCAAAAGCCTTAAATACATTGAATTTAGGCGGCTCTTCGTTAAGGGCAACGTCGGTGTTTACGCGAATTTCTGTGTTTCTAATCATAAACTGGAAGCAGATGAAACCTAAAACACCCATTATAAGTGCAGCAATAAATACACGCTCGCCTAAAAGGTTGTTGTCCTTATCATAAATAATAAAAGGAAGAATTACCATGGGAAGCATATTGCCAAAAATAGAACCTACTGAACGCCAAGCTGAAAGTGAAGCTCTATCCTTAACGTCGTTAGAAATAAGCGAAAGAAGTGAACCGTAAGGAACGTTAGCAACTGTATAGAAAGCGTCCCAGATTACGTAACCCGCAATAAAGATTATAAATTTTGCCCAAACAGGTGCATTGGGGAAGGGCAAGAAACAACAAGCACCGCCAACGATAAGTCCGATTGAACCAGCCCATATGTAAGCCAAAAACTTGTTTCTCTTATATTTATGTCTATCAGCGTCGATGATTGAGCCAATAAGCGGGTCGTTGATAGCGTCCCAAACCTGAACTATGATAAGCAATAACGCATACCAAAGGTCCATTTTCATAAATTGTGTCCAGAAAATTGCCATTGTGCCCTTAAGCGCGAAACTCATATTACAGCCAAGGTCACCTGCTGCGTAGGCTAAGCAGTCACGCATACCAAACTTGCGGTAACCGTTAGCGTCTAATTTTGCTGGTGTTTTCATTGTGTAACAATCCCCCTAATCAAAAAATATTGAATCATAAAAACCACATTTTTATTATAAAGTAAAAATTTATATCTTGTGAGTAAAATTTTCGAAAAAACTTGTACAATATTTATGTTTTACGAAAAAAAGCAGTTGAAATTAGATTAATAATGTACTACAATAATAAATATAAAGAATGAAATTTGTTTATATTTGCCAATTGTATGGGAGGTGGGTATATTGCTTCACGAAAATGAATTGCGTTTTTTATGCGATACCCTAAAAAAATGCCGTGTGCCGTTTTGTTTTATAAACAAAAATGAATCTTATGATAAACTTATTGACGATGAGTTTCGTGCTATCTTCGACTCCATTGTTGATAGAAGCGAAATTTTCAGCAGTATACTATCAATTATAGAACATTATAAAATGTATAGGTTAAATAATTCTTTAAAATTTAACTTTTTATTCTTTTTGCTTCCTGATACTGTGGACCAAACAGTTTTTATGATAGGCCCTTATCTATCGTCGGCAATTTCTTCAAGGCAGGTTTTAGAAATTGGTGAAAAGTTTGCGGTATCGCCCAAAAAACTAAAGTTGCTTGAAGATTATTATGCCGCTATTCCGATAGTTGACGATACAAGCCACATCTTTGCTATGATTGAAACGTTTGGTGAGCATATTTGGGGTGGCAGTACCGCCTTTTCGGTTGTTGACGTAAATGCGGTTTTACAACCCGATGAAACACAAATAAATAAAAATATAGGTAATGAGGAAAACGACGATATTTTTGTTAAAATGCGTATTATGGAAAAAAGGTATGACTACGAAAATGAGTTCATACGCGCCATTACACAGGGGCAGATACACAAGGTTGACAGAATACTTTCAAATATGGGTACGTTGTCTTTTGAAAAGCGTCTTGCCGACCCGCTTCGCAACCTTAAAAACTACGGCATAATAATGAATACGCTCTCACGTAAGGCGGCAGAAAACGGCGGTGTTCATCCGATACATCTTGATAGTTTATCTTCAACCTTCGCCGCTAAAATTGAGCAGATGTCGACACCTGCCGAAATGCAACTTTTAATGCAGGATATGTTCCGTTCATACTGCCGACTTGTGCGTAAACATTCAATGCGTAATTATTCTTCAACCGTGCAAAAGGCGATAGTGTATATTGAGTCGGATTTATCGGCAAATCTTACACTCAGCGTTTTAGCCGATGCACAAAACGTTAGTGCGGGTTATTTATCAACTATATTTAAAAAGGAAACGGGTATGACCGTTACCGAATATATAAATTCAAAGAGGGTTAAGCATGCTATGCACCTGCTTGCCACAACCAAATTACAGATACAAACTATAGCACTTCATTGCGGTATAATGGACGTACAGTATTTTTCAAAGGTATTTAAAAAATACACAGGTAAAACGCCGCGCGAGTATAGAAGTGAAACCGGTAAAAAGTAATACCTAAAAGGAGAATATATATGGTACAGTTTATGGATAAAGATTTTTTACTGTCAAATGAGGTTGCAAAAAAACTTTATCATAGTTTTGCGGCAGATATGCCGATTATTGATTATCACTGTCACGTAAGTCCCAAAGAAATTTATGAGGACAAGCATTTTGAAAACATCTATCAAGTGTGGCTGACGGGTGACCATTATAAATGGCGTATTATGCGCTCGAATGGTGTGGATGAGCGTTATATAACAGGTGATGCTACAGATTACGAGAAATTCGAGAAGTTTGCCGAGTGTTTACCTAAGGCAATAGGTAACCCAATGTACCATTGGTGCCATTTAGAACTAAAAAAATATTTCGGATTTAATGGTGTGCTGTCACCCGATACGGCACGCGAAGTTTGGGATATAGCAGCCAACAAACTTAAACGGGCCGATATGGGTGTACGCGGAATTATAAGTAAAAGTAACGTTGCTTTTATAGGCACTACAGATGACCCCGTAGACACACTTGAATGGCATAAAAAATTAGCACAAGACGATAGTTTTAAGACGGTTGTTGCACCATCTTTCAGACCGGATAAGGCACTTAATATTGAAAAGGCAGGTTGGCGACAATATATAGCGCAGTTGTCACAGGTGTCGGGCGTTGAAGTTAAGGACGTTGCAACCCTTAAAGAAGCATTAAAAAACAGAATAGAGTTCTTTAATCAAAACGGTTGCAAGGCGAGCGACCATGGACTTGATTATATGGTTTACCGCGAGGGTGATGCGGATACTGTTATGCAGGCGGCGCTCGCAGGCAAGCAGATTACAAGAGAAGAGGCAGAATGCTTTAAAACCGCGTTGTTGCTTTTCTGTGCCAAAAAGTACAAAAAATTAGGTTGGGTAATGCAACTTCACTATAATTGTCTTAGAAACCCCAATTCAAAAATGTTTAAAGCTTTGGGTGCCGATACGGGCTTTGACTGCATAGGTCCTGCTCCGAGCGCTAAACAACTTGCGAGTTTACTTGATGCATTAGATAGTGAAAACAATCTACCTAAAACAATTATTTACAGTTTAGACCCCAGCGATAACGAGTTTATTGATACCCTTATCGGTTCATTCCAAGGCACCGAGGCGTGCGGTAAAATACAACACGGCAGTGCTTGGTGGTTTAACGATAATAAACAGGGTATG
This sequence comes from Clostridia bacterium, assembly GCA_017436255.1. GTDB lineage: Bacteria > Bacillota > Clostridia > Oscillospirales > Acutalibacteraceae > SIG565. Next base: position 59,037 of record JAFSDK010000012.1, on the reverse strand, counting down.
CGTGAGCAGTTAACAAGCCTTGCAAATTTAAGTTTGCTTGGTAATTTTGTCGGTATGTTAACCGACTCGCGTTCATTCTTAAGTTACACCCGTCATGAATATTTCCGCCGTATACTCTGCGCGCTTATTGGCGAATGGGTTGAAAACGGCGAATACCCGTATGACGAAAAGGCGCTTGAAAAAATAGTTAAGGGTATTTGTTATAATAATGCTAAAACATATTTCGGTCTGGAGGAAAAATAAATGGATATGAAACTTTCTTTTCGTTGGTATGGTGAAGACGACCCCATAACACTCGAATACATATCGCAAATTCCGGGTATGCGCTCGGTTGTATCGGCTGTTTACGACGTGAAGCCGGGTGAAGTATGGCCCGAAGAGAGCCTTGCAAAAATGAAGAAACAATGTGAAGATAACGGACTTATCTTCGACGTTGTTGAGTCAATACCCGTGCATGAGGATATTAAACTTGGTCGTGGTGACGTTGATAAACTTTTAGAGGTTTATTGTGAGAATATCCGCCGCTGTGCCAAATACGGTGTTAAGTGTGTGACATATAACTTTATGCCTGTGTTTGACTGGACCCGTACCCAACTTGACAAGAAGGCTAAAGACGGTTCGACAAGTCTTGTAATGTATTGGGACCAGATGCGTGATCTTGATCCGCTTAAAGATGATATTCATCTTCCCGGTTGGGATTCAAGTTACACACAGCAACAGGTGCGTGAACTTATTTCGGCATATGGTGAACTTGGTGAAGAAGGACTTTGGCGTAATCTTGAAAAATTCTTAAAGAAGGTTATCCCTGTAGCCGAAGAGTGCGGTGTTCGTATGGCAATTCATCCCGATGACCCACCGTATCCCATTTTTGGTATACCTAGAATTATAACAAGCGAAGAAAATCTTGACCGCTTCTTAAAAATCGTTGACAGTCCTGCAAACAGTTTATGCCTTTGCACAGGCAGTTTAGGTTGTGCCAAGAGCAACGATATACCTAAAATGGTACGCAAATATGCCGAAATGGATAGAATCGGATTTATGCACATTCGTAATGTATTTATTATGGATGACGGCTCGTTCGAAGAACGTGCACATCTGTCAAGTTGCGGTAGCCTTGATATTTACGACGTAGTTAAGGCACTTACAGACAATAATTACAGTGGTTACGTTCGTCCCGACCATGGAAGAATGATTTGGGGCGAAACGGGTAAACCGGGCTACGGTCTTTTTGACAGAGCCTTGGGTGCTACCTATATTAACGGTCTTTTTGAGGCTTGCGAAAAAGCAAAGGAGAACTAATTATGATAAAGAATGTTTTAAATACAGATTTAAGCGGTAAGGTTGCCGTTGTTACGGGTGCAGGCGGTGTGCTCTGCAGTCATTTTGCCAAGGTGCTTGCACGCGCCGGCGCAAAGGTTGCGCTCTTAGACCTTAATTTTGATTCAGCAAACGCTTATGCCGAAGAAATCGTTGCTGAGGGCGGTATCGCTAGGGCTTACGGATGCAACGTTTTAGACCGCGCTATCTGCTCTGACGTTGCCGATAAGGTTTTAGCGGACTTTGGTCCGTGCGATATTCTTATAAACGGTGCGGGTGGTAATAATCCAAGAGCAACCACCGATAAAGAATATTTTGAACTCGGTGACATTGATGCCGAAACAAAAAGCTTTTTCGACCTCGATGCCGACGGCGTAGGTTTTGTATTTAATCTTAACTTCCTTGGTACACTTATTCCGACACAGTGTTTTGCTAAACAAATGGTTGGTCGTGAGGGTTGCAATATTCTCAACATTTCATCGATGAATGCCTACACACCCCTTACCAAGATTCCTGCATATTCGGGTGCTAAGGCGGCAATTTCTAACTTTACACAGTGGTTGGCGGTGCATTTTTCAAAGGTTGGCATTCGTGTTAATGCCATTGCTCCGGGATTTTTCTCAACAAAGCAGAATGCAAAACTTCTCTTTAACGAGGACGGCACACCCACCGCACGTACAGGCAAGATTTTAGCGGCAACACCCATGGGTAGATTTGGTGAGAGTGAAGAGCTCGAGGGAGGACTTTTGTTCTTGCTTAATAACGATGCTGCAAGTTTCATTACCGGCGTTGTTTTACCGGTTGACGGCGGCTTCTCGGCATATTCAGGCGTATAAATAAAAAGTGGGCGTAAGCCCACTTTTTTAATGTAAATTTTTGTTTGCAGGGTTGTTAAGAATGGTGCCGTCATTACTAAAACGCGAGCCGTGGCAAGGGCAATCCCAACTGTGTTCGTACTTATTCCATTTAAGAGCGCAACCGAGATGGGTACAACGAGGCTTGGTGGGCGTTATAAGGTTTGCGGTAGTCTCAACCCCATTGATTAACAGTTGCGGTTTTAAAATACTTCGCGAAGGATTGAAGATATCGGCATAATCGTGTTTTATATCAACAACGGCATCACTTAGTATTGTAGCCGCCGTCATAGCCGAAGTCATACCCCATTTATTAAAGCCTGTAGCAACGTAAACGTCGGGCGTGTTTTTTGAATACTGACCAATATATGGTAATTCATCAAGTGTGATGCAGTCTTGTGCTGCCCAATGATAAACCTCTTTAGATTGCGGATAATGCACCCGCGAAAATTGGCGCAATTCATTAAAGGCGCCACCTTTTTTACCTGTGCGGTGGTCACCGCCACCCAAAAGCAGTAGGTCACCGTAATTTCTAAAGGAGTAACCTACCTTTGCCTCGTCAACATACATACCGTCGAGTGTAACCGCTTTTTTTAATGCCAATACATAGGAACGATGCTGATACATTTTTAAAAAATAACAACCGTGTCGGTTTATAAAGGGGAAGTGGGTAGCAACGATTACCTTTTTGGCATAGATTTTAAATTTATCGGTATAGGCAGTTGTGCCAATCAGTTCCTTTATATTTGTGTTTTCGTAGATATTAAGGTTATTGTAAATGCTATTTATAAATTTAAGCGGATTAAACTGCGCTTGGTTTTCAAACGCAACGGCACCTGCCGTTTTAAGCGGCAGGTCAACACTGTCATAAAACTTTGCCTTAAAGCCTATAATATCGAGCGCCAGAATTTCTTTTTCTAACAATTTTTTATTATTGGTACTGTAAACGAAGTTTGTCTTTTTTTCAAAATCACAACTAATGTTTTGGCTTAATGCCTCAAAATTTTTAAGCGCCGTTTTACCTGCATACAGATATTTTTGCGCTGCATCGGAACCCAAACTTTTCAGTATTTTATGGTAGATAAGCCCGTGTTGAAAGGTTATTTTTGCGGTTGTTAAAGCTGTGGTAGCGTGGCAGATTTTTTCTTTTTCAACCAAAACGCAGTTTACACCTTTTTGTTTTAACATATACGCGGTGAGCAGTCCTGCAATTCCGCCGCCTATAATAAGCACGTCGGTTTTTATATCCTTGTTAAGTGCAGGAAACGAGGGAAGTTCAGTTAGTTCAGTCCATAACGATTGCATAAAAAATATCACCGACAATAGTGTTTGTCGGTGATAAAAATTTATACAAATTACTCGTTTGTGTAGTTATACAATAAAGTTATTTTTCATTTGTTCTGCCAACAAGATAATCTATTGATACGCCAAAAAGGTCTGCGATTTTAATTAAGATTTCAATTTTAGGTTGGCGTGTCATTAACTCATAATTTTGATAAGTTTTTTCTGTAATGTCACAGTATATAGCAACCTGTCCTTGCGTATAACCTTTATCTTTTCTGCACTCTTTTAAACGTTTGGATAAAATATTTTGCATCGCACATCACCTACAATTGTTCTTGACAACCTCAGTATAGGTGATTACAATTTAAAATATACCAACGTTTGTTGGTGAAGGAAGGCGCATTATGACAGATAAAAAGTATACCGTTACTTGTGTACATTGTGATATGCTAAATTATATATATGGAGGAATAAAAGAAAATTCAACCATATTTGACAAAACATATTGCAGAGAAAAAAAGGAAATACGCTATGGCAATAATTGTATTTGTGAAAAATTTAAATTGCGAAGTGGTATGTTTACTACAAAAAATTATCCGAAATAAAAAACCAACCACAACACTTGTTGTGGTTGGTTTTTTATCTTTTAAAATATTACTCGTTTGTGTAGTTATCAAAATAACCTTGAATATAAACGATAGGTGTGCCCTTGTCACCTGAGCCTGAGGTTAAGTCACATAGTGAACCGATAAGGTCGGTTAAGCGACGGGGGGTTGTACCCTCAGAAGCCATTTTACCTACAAGGTTGTCATCCTTTTGGTGGATTTTATCCTTAATAGCCGATTTTAATTCATCACCTGAAAGGCTTGCAAATTCATTATCGGCAAGGTATTTGAGTTTAAGTTCATTCGGTGTACCTTCAAGACCGCTTGTGTACGCAGGGGAAACAACCGGGTCGGCAAGTTCCCAAATCTTACCAATTGGGTCTTTGAATGCGCCGTCACCATAAACCATAACTTCAACGTGTTTGCCTGTAGCATCAAATATACGTTTTTGTATAGCATCAACAACCGGCTGGCAATCTCTCGGGAAGAGTTTAACCTGGTCTTCGGTTGCCTTGTTAGAACCAAGCAAACCGTAGTCGGCATTATAACCGCTACCGTTAATTGATTCACTCATAATCTCGTCAAGGCCGAAAACAATTTCGGCACCTGCATTTTTAAGCAAACGCTTTGTACGTGCGCGTGTGTGAATGTCACAGTTAAGCACGTTCTTTGTATACTTTAATACAGCGCGGGGGTCGTTAGCGAAGATAATCTCGGCCTCTGCACCGCAGTCTGTAATAAGTTTTTCATAATATTCAACGTAGTCAATGCCTGTGAAGGTGTGCTTCTCATAACCGAAGAGTTCACGATACTTCTTTAAGTCAAGAACGTCTGTATAGGGGTTAACGCCCTTTTCATCAAGCGCATCAAGACTGATTAGGTGGTTACCAACTTCATCTGACGGGTAGGATAACATAAGAACAATTTTCTTAGCGCCCTTAGCAATACCACGAAGACAAATAGCAAAACGGTTACGGCTGAGAATCGGTAAAATAACACCTACTGTTTCACCGCCGAACTTTGCTTTAACGTCTGCTGCTATATCATCAACCGATGCGTAGTTGCCTTGCGCACGAGCAACGATAGCCTCTGTCATAGCTATAATATCCTTATCTCTAACTTCAAAACCTTCCTCCGACGCTACCGCCTCTAAAACCGAGGTAGTTACAACATCAACGATGTCGTCGCCTTTTCTAATGATGGGTGCTCGCACGCCGCGAGATACAGTACCAATCATGCGTGCCATAATATTTGTCCACTCCCTGTTGTCGATTAATATAAATCGGCAAAAAAATTTTTTACACTATAGTATAACATAAAATAATTTTGTTGTAAATAAAAAGTATAGATATATTTTTAAAAAATTTTGTAAAGTTATTCTTTGATTTTCCCGTTTTCTTTCATATATCGGGCAAGATATACAATTGGTGTATCAAAAAGACTTGTAGCCACGTAGATTAAATAACCCGATACTATTATTGAAATAAGTGTAGGGGTATCATACGTTCCCGCAAATGCTATTACGTTAAAAACGACGGTATTTATTATCTGTGAAATAAGGGTAGAACCGTTATTCCTGAGCCACAAAAATCTTTTTTTGTTGCCGAACTTTTTATTCGTAAAGTCCCACCATTTATGGTAAATCCAAACGTCAAGTTTTTGCGATATTATATAACCAAGCATACTTGCAAGCATAAGTCGTGGTGTAGTGGCAAAAATCTGTCTTATTGGCTCGCTTGCCCAGTCCGACGAACTAGGCTGATATAAAAACCAACTTTGTGTAATAATAAGCATAAATGCTGAGATAAATATACCGATGTTTACCGCCTTGTTGGCATCGCGTTTACCTTCATTTTCGCTTAAAATGTCGGTAATTAAAAAGGTTGCGGCAAAAAGTACGTTGCCAAGGGTTTGTTCCATACCAAAGGCAAAAACCAAAATAAGCACCTCAATATTGGCAATAACCGTAACAACGGCATTAATAGCAAAAAGACTGTTTTTACCAAATAGTCGGTACGCCAATAATACCATACCAAAAATGACAATAAGTGAAGCTATAAGTATTAATTCATTCATGTTTTTTCCTTTCGCAATAAAAACAAAAAAACACCCATACGGGTGCAAAAATACCTTTATTGCCCGTAGTTTTGTTTTAAGACAGGATGGTCACGAACTGTCTTGCGTCAAATAAATTACGCAAGATGTATTTTACAACTTTTAATAATACTTGTCAACCAAAATAAAATATAAATTTAATTACGTTTTTTATTGAAAAAATTGCCATAATATTATACAATGTATTTAATTTGAATAAAAAGGAGAATCTGGTATGGCATTTCATTCTAAACCATTAGAAGATGTCTTAAATGAACTTGGTACTACACAGGTTCAAGGCTTAACGGCCACGCAGGTTGCCGAGAAAACAGAAAAATTTGGTGCAAACAAACTTAAAGAAAAGAAAAAGAAAACCAATTTTCAACGTTTTATAGACCAGTTTAAAGACGTAATGATAATTATACTTATCATTGCCGCTATTGTTTCTTTCACAATAATTTGTGTTGAGAAAAACTGGGGCGAACTTTTTGAACCTGCACTTATTCTGCTTATTGTTATTATCAATGCGGTAATGGGTGTTATGCAAGAAAGCAAGGCTGAAAAAGCTCTTGAAGCATTGCAAGGACTTTCGGCACCGCACGCAAGGGTTATTCGTGACGGACGCGAACAAATAATAGATGCCGCTTTACTTGTTCCGGGTGATGTTATTAAGGTTGAAGCAGGTGACTTTATTCCTGCCGATGCACGCCTTATTGTTAGTTCAAGCCTTAAAAGTGAAGAATCTGCACTTACGGGTGAATCGGTACCGAGTGAGAAAGATGCTGAAGACAGCGTTGACGAAAAGGCACCGCTTGGCGACCGCAGTAATATGATTTTCTCGGGTTGTAGCGTTACCTATGGTACCGCCACCGCCGTTGTTACGGCTACCGGTATGGATACCGAAATGGGTAAAATCGCAGGTCTTCTTGATAACGAACAGGAAACACAAACTCCCCTTCAAAGAAAACTTGCGCAACTCGGCAAATATTTGGGTATTGTTGCACTTGCTGCTTGTGCCGTTATCTTTGTAATAGGTGTTCTTAATGATTTAGACCCCATTCACATATTTATGACTGCAGTATCTTTGGCCGTTTCGGCTATTCCTGAAGGTTTGCCTGCCATCGTTACCATCGTTTTATCCATCGGTGTTCAGCGTATGGTTAAAAAGAATGCTATCATCCGTCGTTTGCCTGCGGTTGAAACTTTAGGTAGCGCATCGGTAATTTGTTCGGATAAAACAGGTACCTTGACACAAAACAGAATGACACTTATTAAGGCTTACGATGCTAAGTCGGGTGTTATTGAAAATATCGGGCAAAATAACACTTCACCCATTTCAAGACTGCTTATGCTCGGCACACTTTGTTGTGACGGCTCGGTAGATTTCTCGGGTGAGGCAGAAAAGCATATCGGTGACCCAACCGAAACTGCAATTATTGTAGGTGCTTACAAAAATGGTATGGAAAAGGATGCTCTTAATGAGAAGTATCCGCGTCTTGCTGAAATACCATTTGATTCTGACAGAAAACTTATGACCACCGTTAATGAAATTGACGGCAAAAAGATTGTTATAGTTAAGGGCGCATTTGACGTTATGATGTCAAGATGTGTAGATGGCGATCTCGAAAAAGCCAAGGATATTAATGAAGAAATGAGTTCTGCGGCGCTTCGTGTGTTGGCAATCGGTGTTAAAGAGGTAGATGAAGTTTCGGCTCATCCTACAAGTGAAGAACTTGAAACAAATCTTACCTTTGTTGGCCTTGTTGGCATGATAGATCCGCCACGTCCCGAAGCTAAAGAAGCAGTTGCGGTTTGCCGCAAGGCAGGTATTAAACCTGTTATGATTACTGGTGACCACATCACAACAGCATCGGCTATCGCTAAAGAACTCGGCATTATGGTTGATGGTGACTTGGCAATTACGGGCGCAGAACTTGATAATATGGATGACGATCAACTTGACAGTATGGTTGAGAAAATTTCGGTTTATGCACGTGTTTCTCCCGAAAATAAAATTCGTATTGTTAAGGCTTGGCAACGTAAAGACCAGGTTGTTTCAATGACGGGTGACGGCGTAAACGATGCGCCAGCGCTAAAGGCTGCCGATATCGGTTGTGCTATGGGTATTACGGGTACTGACGTTGCTAAGGGTGCGGCAGATATGACACTCACCGACGATAACTTTGCAACTATAGTTGACGCAGTAAAAGAGGGTAGAGGTATCTACGCCAATATTAAAAAGGTTGTTGGCTTCCTGCTTGGTACTAATATTGGTGAGGTTATTACGGTATTTGTGGCTATGCTTTTGTGGCACAAGACTCCGCTTCTTTCAATGCAACTTCTATGGATAAACCTTGTTACCGACTCACTACCGGCAATAGCCCTTGGTATGGAACCGGTTGAAAGTGATATAATGTACGATAAACCCAAGCCCAAAAAGGAAGGACTTTTTGCACACGGATTGGGTCTCAGAGTTGTTTTACAGGGTGCAATGTTCGGCATACTATCCCTCGTAGCCTTCTTTATCGGTTGGAAATTCACAGGTATCGAAGAGGGCGGGCAGACCATGGCATTTATGGTATTGGCACTTTGTCAGATTGTTCAGGCATTTAATATGCGTTCGGGTCGTTCGCTATTTAAAATTGGTTTCTTCGGCAATAAACAACTTAACAAAGCCGCACTCGTTTCACTCGCACTTGTGTTGTTAGTTCTCTTTACACCGATTTCAAGCATATTCGGTCTTGTTTATCTTGAGTGGAAACTTTATCTTATAGCACTTGGCTTGATACTTGTACCGCTACCCGTTATGGAGATAGCAAAGATATTCCATAAAACAATATAAAATCTACAGCAAGGTCGGGAAAAAACCCGACCTTGTTTTTAGGAGTAAATATGAAACGCCCGATGATTTTGTGTGCAACGGTTTGTATTTTGCTAAGCCTTTTTGTTTTGCAGGTAAACACAACCATTGTTACTACATTTGCAACGCTTAGTTTTATTGCACTTGCGGCACTATGCTTTTTTAAAAGTACACGCAAATATGTAATAATAGTTGCGGTTGCATTCCTCTTCTTGCTAAATACGGCACGCATTAAGATAAACTATATTGATAAATTAAAGGTTTTAGAAAAAGAAGATTTCACCGTGAATGCTGTAATTACAGATGTTGTAAGAAAAGACGAGTATTTTTTATTAGACCTCAACGTGACGGATAGTAAAGGCAAACTGCCAGATAATACAAAATTATGCCTTACGCACTATAAAGAGGGTGTTTTGGTTGGTGATGAAATTACGGCAAAAATCAGACTTTCGGGCATAGAAGATTCGCAATATAAAAAGTCAAACTACTCTGAAGGCATATTTGCGTCGGGTTATATTAGAGAAATAGTTAATAAAGAGTATGGCGCAAACGTTTACCGTCACCTTGCAAATTTTAAGGCTAAGGTAAATAATATTTTGTTTTCAAATATGTCGTATACTCACGCCTCATTTAGTGCGGCATTGACGGTAGGCGACAGTAGTTATATTGATAATGATTTGTATAAAGCCGTTAAAAGAAGCGGTGTCAGTCACGTAATTGTAGTTTCGGGTCTGCACATGGCGATTATTTGCGGAAGCATACATAAACTTCTTAATAAGGTTAGGTTTAATAGGCAGTTATCGGCAATATTAACCATTTTGTTTATGGTCTTTTTTATGGCGCTATGCGGTTTCACACCATCGGTGCTGCGAGCCGGAGTTATGTATGGAACGTTTTTGTTGTCACGTATTTTTCTTAGAAAGCGCGACGGACTTAATTCCTTGTCAATAGCCGTAACCTTAATGCTTATTTTTAATCCTTTTTTAATTTGGAATATTGGATTTTTACTATCGGCATCGGCAACATTTGGCATTATTGTAATTTTGCCGATAATCGAAGAACATATAGATAAATATATTAAAAACAGAGTGCTTAATGCGGTGTTAAAGACGTCGTCGGTAACACTTTCGGCACTTATTACAACGCTGCCGATAAGCGTTTATTATTTCGGCGGAATATCGTTGGTTTCAATTTTCACCAATATTTTCATTTCTTCTGCAGTATCGGTATTGCTTATATTTACCGTAATAGCAATTGTGTTTGGGCTTATTAGCGGAAGTAATTTCTTGGTACATATGTTGTTTAATGGTGCTGAGATGATTTCGGTTTATATTGTTGCGGTGATAAGATTTTTTGGTAACCTACCATTTGCAAGTGTTCCGTGTAATATTTGGGTTATATCGGCAGTGTATATTTTAGTTATTGCAATTTTTCTTATATTAAAATATACTAATATTATAAATAGAAAGAAAAGGAGTGTTTAATAAATGGCAGTATGTTTTGAACAGATGTTGGCAAACAGCATTAAAAGCGGAAATTTATTAAACACTTATTTTATTTTTGGCGATGATGCCTATTTAAAGAAAATGTACGTTGACCGCATTGTAGATAAAACGGTTGACCGCGAGGACGTTTTTAATTTTCTTAAATTTGATGACAGCGCATCACTTCAAGAGGTTTATGATGCCAAAGAGGAATTTCCAATGATGGCAGATAAAAAGTGCGTCGTACTTTGCGATTATGATTTTGAACATGCCTCGAAATCTGATTTTGATAAGCTTATGGAACTTCTATCAAACCCTGTTGATACCACGGTATTTATATTCTGGTGCAATAATTTAGAGTTTGACTTTAAGCGAAACGACAAGGCGAAAAAACTTGCTGCAGCAACTGAAAAGGGTGGCGGCATGGCGGTACAGTTAAATCATCGCCAGGTGTCAGACCTCAGAAAAATGCTGCTCGACGGTGCTGCCAAGCGTGGGACAAGTTTTGAAAGCGGTGCTGCAGATTACTTAATTCAAAACTGTGGCGAAGACATAAACGTTTTAAGAAACGAACTTGAAAAACTTTGTGCATATGTAGGGCACGGCAGTATTAGCAAAAAACATATTGATTACGTTTCGGTTAAATCGATAGAGGCATCTATTTATGATTTGGCGCGCGAAATATTTGGTAAAAATATTGATAAGTCAATGGTGTTACTTGATGAGCTATTTTATAACCGTACCGAGCCCAGCATTATTTTACATAGCATATTTACTGTGTTTATAGATATTTACCGTGTTAGTGCGGCAACCGAAGCAGGACTTAAAATTACCGACATTGCTAAATATTTTGGGTACGGCAACCGAGAGTTCGTGCTAAAAAAAGCTGAGGATTATGCGAGAAAGACCGACAAAAAGAAATTAAAATTATGTTTTGACGAGATAGTCGCGGCCGATTCGGCATTTAAAAGTTTTGCTTCAAATGAGCGTATAATTCTTGAAGAATTAATTGTAAAACTTATATATATTCTTTCAAAGGGTGAAAAACTTGATAACGCTTGATAGAGCCGTAATTGTTGAGGGCAAGTACGATAAGATAAAACTTGAAAACCTAATAGATGCTCTTATTATTTCAACAAACGGTTTTCGCATTTTTAAGGATAAAGAGAAACTGCAACTAATAAGGCAGTTGGCTAACCAAAAGGGTATCATTATTTTGACCGATAGCGATAGCGCGGGTATGCTTATACGTTCACATCTTAAGGGAATGATAGATTCGGACAAAATAATTAACGTGTATTTGCCGCAGATTGTTGGTAAAGAAAAACGCAAGGCGCATAGCAGCGCCGAAGGTTTGTTGGGCGTTGAGGGTACCGATGATGAGATAATTCTAGCGGCACTAAAAAAAGCGGGTGTTACGGGTACGGTATCTTACGAAAAAATTCGCAAGGTGCAAAAGAGCGATTTGTATTTTTGGGGACTTAGCGGTACTACAGATGCATCGCAAAACAGATGTGAACTTCTTAAAAAACTTGATTTACCAATTAATATGCCTACAAATTCTTTTTTAGATTTAATAAATGCACTTTACGGGTATGAAAAATTTCTGACGGTGGTGGAAGAATGGAAGCAAGAACAACACAAAAGTTAAAACTTCTTTATATCATTGAAATTTTGCAAAAGCATAGTGACGAGGACCATCCCATAAATGCAACCGAAATATGTGAAAAGCTAGATGCATATGGTATTTCCGCCGAGAGAAAGGCAATATATAACGATATAGACGTGCTTATTGATTTTGGCTATGATATTGTTAAGGCTACGGTGCCGCGCAGGGGCTACTTTATGGCTTCGCGCCATTTTGAATTGCCTGAAATTTACCTTTTGTGTGATGCGGTACGCTCTGCCGAGTTTATTACCTCAAAAAAGACGCGAGAACTTATTTCAAAACTTGACTCAATGCTAAGTAACGAGCAGGTAAAGAAAAGAGAAAAGCGTATATATATCGATACACGTCACAAGTTTAAAAATGAAGAGATATATTATAGTATTGATAAAATCAATAAGGCTATTGAGAATGGCGTTAAGGTGGCATTTAAATATTCACAACGCAAACTCACCGATGACCGCAAAATTTTAGCAAATGATAAGGTGTTTACGGTTAGCCCCTATGCTCTTATTTGGCAAAATGACAGGTATTATCTTGTAGGTAATATTGAAAAGTATAATAATCTTATACATCTGCGCCTTGATAAAATACGCTCGGTTGAGATTCTCGATAAAGAGCCTGTAAGACATTTTAGTGAGGTTTCAGAGTATACCGAGTTTTTTGATAGTGCAGATTATATTGCCAAAACCTTTAATATGTATGGCGGTGAACTAAAAAAGGTTGAGTTTACCTGCTCAAGGAATATTCTTGACCAGATAGTAGACCAGTTTTCTGAAGATATTTTCGTTTATAAGGTAACCGAACAAAACTTCAGTTTTTCGACCAACGCCTTGGTTAGCGAAGGTCTTATCAGTTGGATTTTACAGTTTGGCAAGGATATTGAGGTTGTGTCACCACCCGAACTTCGTCAAATGGTTATAAAAAGAATTACCGATTTAAAGGAGCTTTATAAATAATGTTTGGCTTTTTTAAAAAAGAAAAAAAGAATACTGAATTACTAAGCAAATTTGATGGCAGACAGGTAAAGTACGTAACTAAAAGGGTGGAGTTACCTGATGGCAGCGTAAATTACGATATTGTTGGTAAAAGCGGCAGAATTGCCGTAATTGATGAGCAGATACGGGTTATTTGCGGCGAAAAGGATGTATTTAATTGCGCCGTAAACGATTCAAAATATTATCTGCTTATGTCGGGTGACGGCGTAACGGTTGAGGGTAATAATACCATTACGGGTGAGTATGACGTAATAACGGCATATTATTCATATTATAGAAAATAAATAAAGCCTCGCACAGACGAGGCTTTGTTTTTATAATAAATTTATCGAAAAACGATAAATTTATATTGACAAACGAAAATATATAGTGTATTATGAGGTTACAGAATAAGAATGCATCAAAATTAATTAAGAAATTTCAAAGGTGTTTGAAGTGAGGTTTTCTACAACAATTCTATATGTGCCTTTTTCTAATGGTAAATTAAAGTATTCTTCCAAGTCTATTTCTCGTTGTTCCGTTTGGTTTGGATTCAAGATTAGTCCGAGTTCATTCCAGTAATGTTCTTTCTTTGTTCCAACCCTTTTCCACTTGCCTTCAACCAGTTTGTGAAGTGAGAAACAGTCATCATCACCTGCAATGCATTGTTCAAAATCAGATGTGTTTGTTATGGAGTATTTAATCACCTTATCCTCTATAGAGTAAGTTTCCTTTTCGGTAACAAATTTTAAAGCTTCAGAGGAGTAGGGTTCTGTAGTGATATCAAAGAGTTTGTTATCATTCTGAGAATGATATTCTACAGTGATAAACTTTGCAACATTGTTTTTTGATAACCAACGATAATTTCCTTCAATATTATCGCCGACCTTTAAGTCTCCCAAATAAATATCAGGGTCGTCTTTATGGCAGTATGAAACCTTCGTTTTGTTATTTGCCACTACTGTATAGGTTGTTTCTGCTGTGGATATATAAAAAATGGTGTCATTATCATCAGTCTCAATTTCAGTAATAGTGCCGCGGAAATCAAGAGTTTTTGATGGCAAAGTTACATATACGCCAATACCAATTAAAATTGCTAAACAACATATTCCTATGATTTTGATTGATTTTTTCATAAAGTAACCGCCTTTCATTTGCGATTTATTAAATAAAGTATAACATTAATTTATTAATTTTTCAATAACTTGTAAAGCACACAACGTTATCGGTAATGTCGGGGTATTTATATATACCATACTTACCCATCATTAAGGTATTGCGTTTTATTTTGCGATTGAGTAAAAAAATTTTCTCATTTTCTGGAGGTTCTATTATGTTAAAAATACCCAGCAAGGCATCTATCGTCATATCCACTATACTTTCGGTATTATTTTTGTCAGGTTGTCTTATAGGTGTATTCTTTTTACCACAGGCAACCAACGCACTTATTGATGCAAAATATATCGTAAACGGATATGAATATATAACGCCACAAAACCGTATGGTTATTCACTCTTTGTCTTACGTTGTGTTAGCCGACGTTGTAGTGGCTGATATATTACTTTTTTTCCTTTTAATTCGAGTGAAATCGGGCGAGGTGTTTACTAAAAAAAGCGTAGCACTTATTAGAGGAGTATCCTGGTGCTGTATTATTCTCGGATTAGTATTTGCAGTTATTGGCCTGTATTTTTATATATCATTCATCGTCGCCTTTGCCGCACTTTTCCTAGGCATTTGTATAAGGGTGGTTAAAAACGTTATAGAGCAGGCAACCGAAATCAAACAAGAAAATGACTTAACGGTGTAGGCGGTAGAATATGATAGTAATAAATCTTGACGTAATGATGGCAAAAAGAAAGATTTCATTAAACGAGTTATCCGAAAAGGTAGGCATAACCCTTGCAAATCTTTCTATACTTAAAAATAATAAGGCTAAAGCAATACGGTTTTCAACGCTTGCCGCCATTTGCAAAGCGCTTGACTGCCGTGTTGAAGATATAATGGAATTTATTGATGAATAGGAGGCTTTTATATGGTAGACCAAGATATTTATGAAGCAGTAGAAACAACAGAACCGGTAAAGGAAGAAATTCAATTCAATGTGATTGATAGCATTTTTGCCTGGATAACTTTAATAATAGGTTATCTGTTTTGCAGAGCATTTCCGGTTAAAGAGAGTACTTTGGGCGGATTTTTGCTTGTTTTAGGCGCGTTTGTTATAACCTTTATTGTCTTTAAAATAAGGGGTGAAAAAATAGGCGTGCTACCAACGCTAGCGGCAATTTCGGCAGTGCTTATTTCCTTTACGCTTGTAATTACCTCTAATACCTTTTTGGGTGCTTACGCTTATTTATATGCCATAGTAGCGTATATGTATTTTATTCTTTCTGCTACGGCTAACAGAACCGAAAAGGGCTTTTCAAATTATATTCTTATCGACTTTTTCAAGGCGATTTTCGTTATGCCTTTTGCCTCTTTCGGTTGGGTGTTTAAGGCGTTATTTTCAGGCAAGGCAAAGGGTAGCGGAAAGGTTATTTTAAAATTACTTATTGGTTGCGGTATTGCTATAATACCTACCGCTATTGTATTTTCACAATTATCATACGATAGTGGTTTTACAAAACTTTTTAGCGAAATATTTGATTTTTCTGCATTTGATGTATTTTCACAGTTTGTTAGTATTGGGTTTGCTATACCAATAGCAATGTACGTTTTCGGTCTGTATACTTCGTCGACCGCGCACAAGTGCCAAAATTTCGCAACCGTAAAGGACTGTAGGGCGCTTTCAAATAAAATTAAAATTGCCCCGATTATTACGGTTTTAGCGGCCGTTATACCGATATTACTTATTTATGTGGTTTTCTTTATTTCGCAGTCAAAATATTATTTGTCAGGATTTACAGGTGTTTTACCTGATGAATTTAGCTATGCCGAGTATGCGCGTGAAGGCTTCTTCCAACTATGTACCGTTTCTTGTATAAATCTCGCTATTATCACGGTAGTGGCACTGCTAATGAAACGAAATAACGGTAAGCCGTCCTTATCGCTTAAAATACTATCTGTTATTTTCTCGGTGTTTACTTTGGCGTTAATATCAACCGCCGTTGCCAAAATGGTTATGTATATCGATTGTTACGGACTTACTCAAAAAAGGGTATACTCAACATGGTTGATGATTGTTTTAGCTTTGATTTTCATATTTATTGCCATCAAGCAGTTTGTTCCTAAAATTAAGGTTGTGGCATTATCACTCAGTATATTGGTGGTAATGTTTGGTGCGTTATCACTCTCAAACGTTGATAGAATTATTGCTAAATACAACGTTGACAGATATATTGAAGGAAGCATTGAAGAATTTGACGTTGATGCAACGGTAGAGCTCGGCGATGCGGCAATACCTGAACTTGTTCGCTTGCAGCAAGATTTGAAACCAAAGGTACAACAAAATGAAGCAACCTATGAGCAAAAGGCTACGTATTATATGATTTCTGACAAACTTAGTAGTATTAAGCGTATAAGAGAAAATGAAGATAAAGATATTTTCTCGTACACGTTGCCGTATATTGAGGCTCAAAATGCCCTTGAGCTAACTAAATAAGGTTGAAATAAAAATGCACTATACAGTTCTGTATAGTGCATTTTTTATCGCATATTATCTTTTATAATGGGGTAAATTTTATCGCTTAATTCGGCCGTAGATAAAGAGTCAACTTCATCAGTATCAATTACCTCTAAAATATCAAGGTAAATATCGGTGGGTCGGCGGAAAATGTTTTTAAGAATAATTCTTGTGTTGGATATAGTTGCCACAACAATAGGGCAGTGTGCCTTTTTGGCAATTTTAAAAGCACCATTCCTAAATGGTAGGAGTTCGCCTGTAAGACTGCAATAACCTTCAGGGAATATACCCATTGAACAAAGGTCGCTTTTGATATATTCTGATGCTTTCGATATTGTCTTAACGGCATTGCGGTTGTTCTCGCGGTCAAGCGGTAGACCGTTTAGTTTGTGCATAACCTTGGCAATAGCAAGCATATCTGTATAAATTTCTTTTTTACCAACAAATCCGATGTCAATTTTAGGCATTACGTGCATAAAAATTGCAGGGTCAAAATCGTAGGTGTGGTTACTTACAAGTAAAAACTTTTTATCTGTAGGTACCTTTTCAAGACCTGTTGTATGTATACGAATACCTAATGTACCAAATAACAAATCAAGTGTTGCAAGGGTTAATACGCGGTAGTAACGGCTAATGCGGGCATTATTTTTTTTCAGATCTACCGCCCAAATGGATATACCTAAAATTATTGCATGAAGTAAAATAAGCGTTACGAAATATCCTACTGCAAAAAGTGGGATTTTCCAAACAAGCGTAGCATTAACGCCTGAGAGCATGGCAGTAACGGTAGAAAGTACTACCGACGCACAAATGTATATGTATGTCACAATATTCATCTCCGACAAATTTTTCCTTTTATATAATAACACAAACATTTAATAAAAGCAAATATAAAATAACGAGAAAATATTACTTAATTCAGTAAAAATATCTTGACAAACGCGCAACAAATGCTATAATAGTATATGTAATTACTGAATTTAGTAATTAACAGGTCGTGCAACACATTTAATATTTCCTTAAATGCCGTTCAGCCCCTACTGAACAATAATTTAAGGGAGGAATAAAATGTCGGTAAGAAAAATTAATTATACCGTCAATGAAAACACTGTGTCACCCGAAACGTCTCAGTGGGGTGGCATACAGTACGAAAACAATGCAACAAGTGTTTCGTACGTTTTAGAGCCGGCTTTAAAGGAAAAACTTAAAACTAATTATAAGTTGGCAAAAAAGTCAGTTTACCGAATTGATTTTGATTCGCCGGTGGCGGGCTATCAACCGTCTGGAAATATTGAGCCTATAAATGAAGTTATCACGCGCGATATACCGTTAATGATAACTATGTCAGGTGAGCCGTTTCAATCAACCCTTGTAATTACTTTGTTAGATAGTGAAGATAATGAGGTTGGTACATTTTACAGCAAACCTGCACGTATTTATTTTGATAGTGTTACGCGTGAGCAGTATTCAGAGCAGGATATAGCAGAAAACCTTTCAGCTATGGAACAATCGGTCAGTCAAATGCATTCGGAGGTGTTGGAATCGGCGGCATCGGCAGAGTCAGACGCTAAAGTAGCTAGTGATGCTATGCAAAAAACTTTACAGGCAAAGCTCTCGCTTGAGGGTGGTGCCGAAATTATTTTTTTAGGCGGTGATGCACAAAGCCAAATGAGCGTAGAAGTGGCTATAGACGGTAGCCTGTCAGATACAAGTAACAATGCTATTCAAAACAAAGTAATTTCTAATGCACTTAAAAATTATGCTCTAAGGGACGACATAGATAACTCTATTGAAGCGGCTATGCAGAGGGTTGTCGATCTAGCCGTTTCAGAAGCAGTTGATGAAGCAACATCCGCCGCGGTAGAACAGGCAATGATTGAGGCAAAATTAGCGGCACATCCTGTAGGTTCGTACTATTTTAGTGCCGATCCAACCAATCCATCAGAAATATTCGGTGGTGTTTGGCAGCAGATTAAGGATAGGTTTATTTTAGCCGCAGGTGATAACTACGCTGCGGGTGAGGTAGGCGGTGTCGCAGAGGTAGCACTCACTCAAGGTCAACTTCCTAAAACCTACGGTCTTATTGCTGATATGGTATTGCAGGCTGAAAGCGGTATTGGCACAAGCGGTATTGTAACCAAGGGATATAACGCGGGTACGGGTGCTAAGGTTGTTAGTGCGTCAGGCGCTACAACTCACACGCATGAAGAAGGCGTTGAAAAATATTCAGACCGTGCTGAAATCAACTTTGGTAATAATGAAGCACATAACAATATGCCGCCTTATGTCGTAGCATATTGTTGGCAGAGAATTGCATAGGGAGGATGTTAAAAATGGCAGATAGAATATTTTTAAATGCGAGATATGCGTTTCGTAGTGATACACTTGAAAATTGGCAGAGATTAAACCCCGTACTCGAGAAAGGGGAACCGGCAGTTGTAACCGATGGTGTAAACGGAGAATGGCTTAAAATAGGTGACGGAATAAATGCTTTCAATAGTTTAGGATGGAAAAAAGGTCCTAAAGGTGAACAAGGCATCCGTGGCATTCAAGGTGTTAAAGGTGACAAGGGTGATACGGGCGCATCTGGTCCACAAGGTGTTAAAGGCGACAAAGGCGATAAAGGAGAAAAAGGCGATAAAGGAGAAAAAGGCGATAAGGGCGATAAAGGTGACAAGGGTGAGGACGGAACTATTATAAACCTTGACCAAACCCATGACCCTGACAGTTCAAATGCACAAAGCGGTATTGCGGTAGCAGAAGCGGTCGATGCGAACAAACAATATGCCAACAACACATTTTCTGCTGCTATCAAAAATACAGTTAGCGGTTTGGTTGTATCGGCAAATGACGTATCACCGATAGAACACAATTTAGGGGTTAAAGTAAGTAGTAAGAATTTATTTGATAAATCAATACCTTACGGAGATTATTTAGTTATTATCGGTTATAGATACTTGCTTATATGGGTAGGTAAGGGTAACACAGTAACAGTATCATTATCACAGAAGCATCCAATGGGCTTAGGTGGATATTGCTATATTAGGGATAACGGAACTAATTCAGGAGGAAGCCTAGAACAAAAGTGGTTATACCATAATACAAATGATGGTTTGTGTAATAAATCTCAAACGTTTACATCGGTGGACGGGTATGTATCTGTATATTTTGACATAACAGCCTACAATAATTTTAAAGATGAATTACAAGTAGAATATGGCACTACCGCAACAGAATATACACCATACGTAGATTTAAGTACAGTTAATGTAAGTAGGTATGGTAAGAATTTGTTTGATATAGATACTTATGGAAATTGTACGGATATTTATAACGGTCCTTACGTATTAGATATATCACATTATGCTGTAGGCACAAAAATAACAATATCAACGAAAGATATTTACATGTACAAAATATCTAATCATGTCGGTGGTGATGCTACTTATCAAGTACAAAGTAATAAACACACTTACACGCTTACCCAAGCAATGATAGATTTAAAATACTTGTTTATCATATCCACAAATACTTGGACAGCAGAATCAAAAGAAAATTTACAAACTCAAAATGTCTTGGTAGAGTTTGGTGACACCGCAACAGAATATGAGCCATATATAGAGCCACAAACCGCTCTCGTAAACGCAGATGGTACAGTTACAGGTCTTACAAGCATATCACCTAATATGACTATTATAGCTGACAATAACGGTGCGAATATAAATGTTACATACAATGTTGATACAAAGACCTATATCGACAATAAATTTGCAGAATTGGCACAAGCAATATTAAATACTTAAAGGAGTAAAAGATTATGTATAACGTAGTAAAAGATGTAATAAAAAATGGTGATTATAACCTCACCGATATACTTAAAAAAATCAAGATGTTGTGGCTACAAGGTGACGTTAGCGAAGAAGAATACGCTGAACTTTGCTTACTTGCAAGAAACGGTGCAAAAACCGAGTACAGTGTTGATGTACTCGCAAAACTTAATGACCTTGAAAAAAGACTTTCTGTGTTGGAAAAAGGAAATACTTCAGTCGATAACACAGAAACAGTTGCGGAATTTGCCGATGGTAAATGGTATTACAATGGTGACAAATGCATTTTTGATGGAAAAACATACACCTGTGTTGCGCCTGACGGAGTAGTTTGTGTATGGTCGCCTGCTGATTATCCTACTTATTGGGAAATAGCAGAATAATATTTTTGTTAAACCCCATAGATACTCTGCGTCGGCGAACTACTTTCGATACCTCAGTACCACAAAAAATAAAGAACCATACGTAAGGTATGGTTCTTTATTTTTGGCATTGAAAAGAGAGATACGGTGCGCTCTTGATTTATGCCGACTGCTCCGAGCAGTTGCGGCAAAATCTTCGTGCTGCCGACTTCACAGTTCCAAAATGCTATCGCGCATTTTGGACTGCTTCGACGAACTCTCTTCGAGAGTTCTCATCTCAAATAATATCACAAAATAAAAATACCACACACGAGGTGTGGTATTTTTATTTGGCGGACAAAAGAGAGATACTCTGCGTCGGCGTTTTTTCGAACACTCCGAGTGTTACCGAAAAAACTGCCTTACTCGAGACTTTGGCAGACCACAAGGGCTATCGCGCCCCTGCGGCTGCGTCGGCGAACTACGTTCGATACCTCAGTACCACAGAAAATAAAGAACCATACGTAAGGTATGGTTCTTTATTTTTGGCGGAGATGGAGAGATTCGAACTCTCGAACTGCGATTAACAGTTACACGATTTCCAATCGTGCGCCCTCGACCGGACTAGGCGACATCTCCATATTTGGTCACCTGACTATTATACAGACAGGTGACGCAAAAATCAAGCATTTTTTATTATTTTACAGAATTTATAAAGCGCATAAAATCGGATTTGCCTTGCTCATTACGTTTATAAACGCCGGCATGCTCCAAAACCTTTGAGAAAACAAGACCAATTTCATCTTCGATAATTTTCTGTGCATTGGTTTCATCGATTTTTTCATACTTGGCAACAAAGCTGTCAACCCAGTCGGCGTGTTTAGCAAGGACTTCATCTTGTCTTAAATCGGTGCCTGCAATAATAGCCTCTTTAAGCATAGCCATTTCGTCTTTAAGACGAGCGGGGAGTACAGCGAGACCCATAACCTCAATAAGACCGATATTTTCCTTTTTGATGTTATGAAGTTCCTTGTGTGGATGGTAAACACCAAGCGGATGCTCGGGTGTTGTGATGTTGTTTCTAAGCACCAAATCGAGTTCAAACTTATCGCCGTTTTTACGCGCAATAGGTGTAATGGTGTTGTGGGGTTCACCATTGCTTTCGGCAAAGATAAATGCGCTTTCGTCAGTATAACCGCGCCAAGCAGCCAAAATTTTACGGGCAAGTGTGATTATGCGGTCGGTGTTTTCACTTCTAAGACGAATAACCGACATGGGCCATTTAACAATGCCTGCTTGCACGTCGTCAAAGCCGTCAAAAGAAACAGCAGTTTCAATAGGCGCCTTTGCCATAGCAAAGGTATGGTGACCGCCTTGGAAATGGTCGTGACTTAGTATTGAGCCGCCAACTATCGGTAAATCGGCATTTGAGCCTACAAAATAGTGGGGGAATAACTTTACAAAGTCAAACAACTTTACAAAGGTATCGTCATTTATCTGCATTGGTGTATGCTGTGAATTAAACACAATACAATGCTCGTTATAATAAACGTAGGGCGAATATTGGAAAGACCAAGGTTGACTGTTTATGGTCAAGGGGATGATGCGGTGATTTTGTCTTGCGGGACTGTTTACTCGGCCTGCATAACCCTCGTTCTCTTTACACAAAAGGCACTTCGGATAGCCTGCCTGAGGTGCCGCTTTAGCGGCGGCAATGGCCTTGGGGTCCTTTTCGGGCTTAGAAAGGTTTATAGTGATTTCAAGCTGACCATACTCCGTATCGGTAAGCCATTTAAGGTCTTTCTTTATTCTGTAACGACGAATATAGTCGGAATCGCAACTTATTTGATAGAAATAATCGGTTGCCTTTAAAGCATCCTGCTGATAAAGGTTATAAAATTTTTCGGTTACTTCGCTCGGACGGGGCATCATAAGTCCCATAATGCGTGTGTCAAAAAGGTCGCGGTATACAATGCTATCCTCAATAATACCTTTTTCAACCGCATAGCCAAGAATCTCTTTTAAGGTAGATTCAAGGTCAACGTCTGTATAGGTTTCGGCTTGCTCAACATATTCGTCAAGTTGCAAAGCGTCGATAACCTGATTGGTAACATAAATTTTGTCCTGTTCCTTAAAAAGTTCTTTTTCAAGTCCGTAAGTAATAAGTTTTTTAATGCTATTATAAATCACTTAAAATATCTCCCTATATAGTATATATAAAAATTATACATAGTAATTTTGTGTATGTCAATGCGCCTTGTTAATATTTTTTGTTTTGTAGGGCAATTTCAGTGTTATAAATTGCCTGCATTGCCGACTTATCGGTATTTACTACGATGTAGGTATAAATTGCATCAAATATGGCAAGTTGCGCAATACGAGAACTGAGCGCCAAAATTGAGTGGCGCGTTTCTTCAGCCTTGGTAAAAAGCACTATATCCGAAGCGTGAATAATAGGGGAATCGCCGTGCTTGGTGATACATACCGTAGTGGCGTTACGTTCTTTGGCAATACGAAGCGCCTCTACTACGTCGCTTGATGCACCCGAGTGAGAAATACCTATTGCAACTGCCTTCTCGTCAAGATGTGATGCTATTATTGCTTGCAAATGGTTGTCGCAACAAGCCTGCGCGTTAAGACCTAATCGCAAAAATTTGTGTGCCGCATCACTTGCGATAGCGGCAGAGTTGCCAAGACCAAAAATAACAATACGCTCAGCCGTCATAATTCTTTTGGCAGCTGCGGATAGTGCGGTGGGGTCAAGTACGTCTTCGGTAGTTTGAAGTGCTATTTGAATATCGTTAATTCGTTTTGAAAAAATTTCAAAACAACTGTCGGTTTTTTCAATTTTGGAGCTAATGCTGGAGGTCGAGCCAAGCTCGGTAGCGATACCGATTTTTAGCGCTTGAAAACCGTCAAAACCAAGTCGGCGCGAAAAACGCACAACCGTCGCGTTACCGCAACCGCACTTTTCGGCAAGGTCGTTAATCGAAATACCGGTGATTTCTGATGCGCTTTGCAGTATATAATCGGCGATTCTTTTTTCACTAGGTCCCATTTCGCTGCGCAAAAATCGTATTTTGTGTATTACAGATTCCATAAAGACACCTCAAATGAAAATATTTTTCATTATTTTAACATTTTTTGTTTATTTAGTCAATCTTGCAAAAAACTTTTTCATTAATATTATATTTTGTTCAAGGCATAAAAAAGCATCCACATACAAGATTTATGCGGATGCTGATGATAAAACGGATTTATTTAAGCTTTTTGAGTTTTTGGGTTTCGGCAATGATTATTAAGCGCATACCATTTTCCAGAGGCTTAGAGGGGTCAATGTGGGTGCTGATATTATCATCCACACAGATCGCAACAACGTTAATTGAGTATTTTTTGCGTAGCTCCAGCTCAATTAAGTTCTTGCCAACCCAATCGTTACGCACCTCAAACTCAACCATTGATACTTTGTCTGAAAGTTCAATCATTTCAGAAAAGCCCGCAGTGAGCAACGTGTGAGCAAGGCGCTTTCCCGATTCCTCTTCGGGGAAAATAACCTTGTCGGCACCAACGTTATAAAGGATTTTACTGTGGAGTTTACTTCCGCACTTGGCTATAACGGTTTTTACTCCTGCCTCTTTGCAAAGGGATGTGGCCAGCACGCTTGCTTCAAGATTATTAGCCATAGCAACAATTACTACGTCAACGTTCGATATACCCAATTTTTCTATTACCTCAACATCGGTGACGTCTGCACATTTACATACGGGAATATGCACCGCGGCATTGTTAACGTTAGTCTGGTTAATGTCAATTGCCAACACCTCGGCACCATTATTTACAAGCTCCTCGGCAACTGCTGTACCATATCTGCCGAGTCCTAACACGGCATAAGTTTTATTAATACTCATATTCTTAATCCTTTCTATCCAACGCTTATTTCTTCGGTGGGCTCTTTTATTAAATCGGGATTTTGCTTTTTGAAATTAAAGGCAATTGCAAGTGATATAGGGCCGACTCTGCCAAGATACATGGTGGCGATGATAACAAGTTTAGCCAGGCTGTTTAACGAGAAGGTTAAATTTCTTGAAAGACCAACGGTTGCGGTTGCGCTTACCGTTTCATAAAGGATGTCAAGCAACGAGGCATCGCATACAAGCGAGAGCAGTACGGTAGATATAAACACAATTGTAAATGATACAAAAACAACCGTTAACGCTTTGCTGATTGCGGCTTTCGTGATGTTTCTGCCAAATATATTGGTGTCGGATTGATTGCGTACGCAGGCAACAGCGGAAGAAATAATAACCACAAACGTAACGGTTTTAACGCCGCCTGCCGTACCAACGGGGGAGCCGCCGATAAACATAAGTAATAGGCAAAGAATAGCAGATGAATCGGTCAGATTTTCTTGCGCTATTGTCGCAAAGCCCGCCGTTCTTGTAGTTATCGATTGGAAAATGGATATTTGCAACTTATCAAAAAAGCTATATTCTTTAAGGGTTAACGGGTTATTATACTCAAATAGCATAATAAACAGTGCGCCCACAACAATCAAAACAAGAGTGGCTGTAATGGCGATTTTGCTGTGTAGCGAAAGATGTCTAAAAAGGTGTCGCCTTTTTGGGCGTGGTTGCTTTAGTACCCTTAAGACGTCCCACCAGACAATAAAGCCGATGCCGCCTAAAATTATAAGCAGGCAGGTAACAATATTTATAATAGGGTTGGTGGCATAATTGCAAAGGCTATTTTCGGCAATTACGTCTATACCTGCATTACAGAAGGCTGAAACGGCGGTGAAAATCGAAATCCATATTCCCTTTAAGCCGAATTGCGGCACAAAAACCAACATATAAAGCAGGGCGCCTACACCTTCGACAATAAAGGTACCCTTGATAACCTTTTTAATGAACCTTACAAGTCCCGAAAGGGAATTCAAATTAAACGCATCCTGCAAGAGTAGGCGGTCGTTGATGCCAATTTTTTTGTGGAACAGCACCATAATACCCGACATAATTGTAATTATACCAAGCCCGCCTATTTGAATAAGCAGTAAGATAACAAGTTGACCCCAAAAGCTCCAAGCTGAAATGGTAGGTGCTACCACCAAGCCCGTAACACAGGTGGAGGTTGTTGCTGTGAATAGCGCGTCAATAAAGGGAGTTGCTTTACCGCTGGCCGAGCAAATCGGTAGGCAGAGTAAAGCAGTACCAACAAGTATTGCGCCTAAAAAACTGAATAGTATTATATGTGTAGTTGAAATTGTAAACCTTTTCTTTACCATAATTTCTCACATTCTTTTAATTAGTGGAATTATAATTATTATAGCATTATCCTATAAAATTTGCAATAAACATGTGTATATGATACCTCTAATCACATAAAACGTTTCTTTTTTTGACAAAAAAGTAGACATTTTTACAAAGTATGATAAAATGTATATGGTGATGTATATGTTTTTTATCAGTAAAAATAACATACCCGAGGGGGTAGGCTTTAGCGCCTTTGGACTTGGCCATATAATTTGGCTCGCGGTAATTGTTGCTGCCTGTGTTTTTGCGGCAATGCTGTATAAGCGGTTAAGTGAAAAACACCGCAAAATAATGCGTATAGTTATCGGTGTAACTATCGTTATGCTCGAAATTATCAAGGATATTTATCACGGCATTTTGGGTGAGTTCGGCGTGGGTTATCTGCCACTTCACCTTTGCGGTATTAATATTTTGCTGATTGCCTTTGACCTGTTTTACAAGAGCAATATTGTGCGTAATTTCCTTTATTATTTCGCTATTGCAGGTGCGGCATTAGCACTGCTTTTCCCGAACTGGACAACACTTCCGTTTTGGAATTTTTCTTGCATACATAGTTTTTCAATACACGCTTTGCTTGTAATGTATCCGATAATGCTGGTTGCGGGCGGCGATGTAAAGCCCGACGTTAAAACAATGCCCAAGTGCATAGCCTTGCTTGCGGCAATGGCAGTACCAATTTATTTTGTAAATCTCAAATTCGATACAAACTTTATGTTTTTAATGTATCCCGACAAGGGCAATCCGCTTGAGATGTTTGAGCAACTGCTCGGCAATCACCTTTGGGGCTTCCCGATTTTGTTGCCTATAGTTATGTTTGTAATGTATCTGCCGATATTTATAGTTAATAAGTGTAAAGAAAAACGTCTTGGTTAACCAAGACGTTTTTATCATATCTTTTTGATTTTGAGGGGTTTATTATATTTTGTCGCATAGCTAATCATTGATTTTGTACCCCTGCTTTTTTCATCCCAAAAACAGATTACATAGTCGCTTATCTTTGCCATTTGTTCATTGCGCTTTGGTCCTGCACTTTTACCGTATTTTGCCCAGTCGGCAGGGTATTTTTTAACCTCAAACCCGTTTTCTAACGCATATCTTTCACCGATGGCATCAGCGCCACTTGCACAGCCCGAAACAATAATAATATCGTTTTCTTTTCTAATATCAGATAAGCAAAAATCAATATAAAGTTTTGCCTCATCATAATTATTATAATTTCTGCAACCTGCAATTACAACTCTTTTAAGCATATAACCACCCCAACATATTTTACTATCGTTTTATAGTAAAATCAATACTATTTTTTGATAGTACATATACTAAAGTTTGGGTGATGATTTATGTACTATTCAAGACTAAAAGATTTAAGAGAGGATAGAGATTTAGTTCAAAAGGAAGTAGCTGCTATTCTTGGAATTGACCAAAGAGTATATAGCAATTATGAAACCGGTAAAAGGGAAATACCTACACGCTTTGTTGTAAAACTTGCAAAGTTCTACAATACATCAGCCGATTATATTCTAGGTATGACAAACAATATTAAACCGTATAAAAAATAATACGTTTCGTTGGTGGTTTTCTTTTAAATAACATAAATGCCTCAATAAAAAAGCACACCCCGAAGAGTGTGCCGAAAAAGTGCTCATCCTCAGTTTGTTGCGACGCAAACCGAACTCCAACGAAGGATAAGGAGAACACCTTTTACCAAGGTATTTTCCCTTCGTTAGAGTAAAATATTCAGTTTGCGTCGCAACTGCATTGTACCATATGCACAAATAAATTGCAATAAGAATATAATTGTGTTAAAATTTTATCGGTGATAAATATGGAATTATCCCAAAGAAGACCGACAAGGTTAAGGAATTATGATTATAGCAACACAGGATATTATTTTGTAACGATATGTACGCATAACCGCAAAAATTTATTGTCAAATATAATTGTAGGGGAGGGGTTGCCCCTCCCACAATTGACAATACAAGGCGAAATTGCAAACAAATATATTTTGCTGGTTAGTAAAAAATATCCGTCGGTTAAAATTGACAAATATATTATTATGCCTAACCATATACATATAATTATGTGCATTGATAATAACGGGAGGGGGAACCCCTCCCCTACGATATCAAATGTAATTGGATGGTTAAAATATAATATTACAAAGCAAATAAATAGAAAATATAATACAATTGGTACGAACGTTTTTCAACGTTCTTTTCATGACCATATAATTAGAGACAAAAATGATTATTTGAAAATTTGGAACTATATTGACACGAACCCGCAAAAATGGGAAGATGATTGTTTTTATAGCGAATAAAAAAGGACTTGGAAATTTTCCAAGTCCTTTTAATTATGTGATGTTAATTACTTATTAAGTGCTTCGTAAACTGCAACTGCGCAAGCAACTGTAGCACCAACCATCGGGTTGTTACCCATACCGATAAGACCCATCATTTCTACGTGAGCAGGAACAGAAGAAGAACCTGCAAACTGAGCGTCTGAGTGCATACGGCCCATTGTATCGGTCATACCGTAGGAAGCGGGGCCTGCAGCCATATTGTCGGGGTGGAGTGTACGACCTGTACCGCCTCCGCTAGCTACTGAGAAGTACTTCT
This sequence comes from Clostridia bacterium, assembly GCA_017436255.1. GTDB lineage: Bacteria > Bacillota > Clostridia > Oscillospirales > Acutalibacteraceae > SIG565. The sequence goes on along the minus strand of JAFSDK010000012.1, from coordinate 30,182 downwards.
TGCCCTGCTCGATGCATTCCTTCTTGTAGGTACCTGCAACAGGATGCTGGAAGCGGGTGGGGTTGGTTGAGTTACCGGTGATAGATACGTCAACACCCTCAAGGTGCATGATAGCAACGCCTTCACGTACGTCGTCAGCACCATAGCAACGAACCTTTGCACGCTCACCGTTTGAGTAAGCGATTTCTTCAACGATTTCAACCTTACCTGTGTAGTAGTCAAACTTAGTCTGAACGTAGGTAAAGCCGTTGATTCTTGAAATAATCTTAGCGGCATCTTTACCGAGACCGTTAAGGATTACGCGTAAATCTTCTTTACGAGCCTTGTTTGCGCTTCTTGCAAGACCGATAGCACCTTCAGCAGCGGCGAATGATTCGTGACCTGCTAAGAATGCGAAGCACTTGGTTTCTTCACGGAGAAGCATTGCACCGAGGTTACCGTGGCCAAGGCCAACCTTACGGTCGTCAGCAACAGAACCGGGGATGCAGAATGATTGAAGACCAAGACCGATTTTTTCAGCAGCTTCAGCAGCAGTCTTAACCTGGTCTTTAATAGCGATTGCGCAACCTACAACGTATGCCCAACAAGCATTTTCAAAACAGATAGGCTGAATACCCTTTGTGATATTATAAGCGTCAACACCTGCTTCTTCGCAGATTTTCTGAGCTTCTTCAATAGAAGAAATGCCGTGCTTTGCAAGTTCTGCATTAATCTGAGCAATTCTTCTGTCATAACTTTCAAATAAAGCCATTGTCTATATCCTCCTGTAATTATTCTTTTCTCGGGTCGATAAGACGAGCAGCATCATCAACGCGACCATACTGACCGCTTGCTTTTGCGAGTGCTTCGTTAGCGTCCATACCGTTTTTAATCATTTCCATCATTTTGCCGAGGTGAACGAACTTGTAACCGATGATTGTGTTGTTCTCATCAACGGCACAATCGGTGATGTAGCCCTCAGCAAGCTCAAGATAGCGGGGACCCTTTGCAAGTGTTGCATAGGTTGTACCTACCTGTGAGCGAAGACCCTTACCAAGGTCTTCAAGACCTGCACCAATCGGAAGACCGTCTTCAGAGAAGGCTGTCTGTGTACGACCGTAAACGATCTGAAGGAATAATTCACGCATAGCTGTATTTATAGCGTCACAAACAAGGTCGGTGTTGAGTGCTTCGAGAATGGTTTTACCAACCAAAATTTCAGAAGCCATAGCAGCCGAGTGTGTCATACCTGAGCAACCAACAGTCTCAACGAGAGCCTCTTGAATTACACCCTCTTTAACGTTGAGGGTAAGTTTACAGGTACCCTGTTGCGGAGCACACCAACCGATACCGTGTGTAAGACCGGAGATGTCCTTAATTTCTTTAGCCTGAGTCCACTTTCCTTCCTGCGGGATAGGAGCAGGACCGTGATATGTACCTTTAGCAAGAGGGCACATATTTTCTACTTCATGTGAATAGATCATTGTTAAAACTCCTTATCTAAATTTGGTCCAAAAGACCATACACATTAATTATATAACAACACTCACAAAAACTCAATAGAAAATGTTGAATTTTCGACAAAAAATTAACACACTTGCATATCACCGAATAATATGATAGTATATTTTTATATAATGGAGGAGATATTATGGCTTTTAAAGAAATAAAGGCTAAAGATTTAGGCGAAAACTTCATTAAAAGCATTGCGGATGAGTGGATGCTTATCACGGCAGGCAATGAAGACGGTTACAATATGATGACGGCTTCATGGGGATTTGTCGGTGAAATGTGGGGTAACGATACCGTTATTGCGGCGGTAAGACCACAGCGTTACACGATGGAGTTTATCGATAAAAACGATTATTTCACCTTGAGTTTTTATGGCGACAAAAAGGATATTCACAAGGTTTGCGGCAGTCTTTCGGGACGCGATGTTAACAAAACCGAGATGACGGGACTTACACCTGTTTTTAGCGATAATACGGTGTATTTTGGTGAAGCAAGACTTGTAATTATTTCTAAAAAGCAATACGTAGCACCACTTACTGAGAAAGGTTTTATAGATAAACAAATTTTGGATAAGTGGTATAACGGTGACCTACATAATATGATTTTTGGCAAAATTGAAAAGGTGCTTATAAAGTAATTAAAAAGGTAATATAAAATAGGTGAATTTATAATTGCAGCAGTGCAGGGCAAACAGTATAAATAACAAAATAAGCGCTACGTGAGTAGCGCTTATTTTTATATTGAAAAAAACGGCAATGTGTAGTATATTTATAATGTATAATTATAAAAATTTTTCATTTGGGAGAAACTTATGAAAATTATTGTAGTTGGTTGTGGCAAGATTGGCGCAACAATTATTGAAAGTCTAGTAGCAGAGGGTCATGACGTTACGGCGGTTGACAACAATTCCTCGGTGGTTAATGATATGGTTGAAATGTATGACTGTATTGGTGTGTGTGGCTCAGGGACCGACTGTAATATCCTTAGTGAAACAGGGGTTGAAACGTGCGAACTATTTGTTGCCGTTACCGGTTCTGATGAGTTTAATATGCTTGCTTGCTTTATGGCAAAGAGTCTTGGCGCTAAACATACAATAGCCAGAATAAGAAATCCTGAATATAACGACCGTAATTTAGGCTTTATCCGTCAAAATCTTGGTCTTTCAATGGCAATAAATCCCGAACTTTTGGCAGCTAAAGAAATGTTTAGTGTTTTACAGCTCCCGTCGGCTACCAAGGTTGAAAAATTTTCGCGTCGCAATTTTGAAATGGTTGAAATTGTTGTAAAAAAAGACTCACCAATAGATGGTATGAGTCTTATTGATATGCGTAAAAAATACACGGCTAAATTTCTTGTATGCGCGGTAGAGCGTGAGGACGAAGTGTTTGTTCCCGATGGTAACTTTATTCTTAAAACCGGGGATAAGATAAGCATTACTGCTTCACCTTTTGAAACTGCAAAACTACTTAAGAGCATAGGACTCGACGTTAAGCAGTCTAAAAACGTTATGATATTGGGTGCTACTAAAACGTCATATTATCTTGCAAAAATGCTTGTTACCGCCGGTACTGCTGTTAAGGTTATCGACCCCAATAAGGAACGTTGCGAGCAATTTAGCGAGGTGCTACCCGATGCTGTTATCATAAATGGCGACGTCGCGGCACAACAGGTGCTTATTGAAGAGGGTATAAAATCAATGGATGCCTTTGTATCACTTACGGGCGTTGATGAAGAAAATATACTTATGTCGCTTTTTGCGTCGTCACAAAACGTGCCCAAGGTAATTTCAAAAATTAACCGTGATGAGTTTAATGCTCTTGCAGAGCAGATAGGTATAGAAACAATAGTATCGCCACGTCATATAATAGCTGACGTTTTGGTGCGCTATGCGCGCGGTCTTCAAAACTCTATGGGTAGTAAGATGGAAACTCTTTACAAACTTATGGATGGTAAGGCAGAGGTGCTTGAATTTCTTATAGAATCTGACTGTAAAATTGCAGATAAACCGCTTAAAGAACTTAACCTCAAGAAGAATACACTAATAGCGGGTATTATTCGCGCCAGAAAAACCATTATACCAACAGGTGATGATAAAATTTTAGCATCTGATACGGTTATAGTTTTAGCGGCAGGTCAGCGTATTAACGATATTTCCGATATTATAAAGTAGAGGCAGTTATATTTATGAATCGTAAAATGGTCCTTAATATAATAGGCAAGATTGTTTTGACCGAGGCAGTACTTATGCTGCTTCCACTTATTACGGCGGTTATCTACGTTGAAACAACGGCTATGTATTCCTTTTTAATCACAATAGCGATTGCGGTGGCAGTGGGCGGTAGCTTTATGGCGGTATCGCGTACTAAGGATACGGCTATTTATGCGGGCGAAGGCTTTGTAATTGTGGGCCTTGCCTGGATTATCTTGTCACTTATCGGTTGCTTACCCTTTGTGATAAGCGGCGATATACCTAATTTCTTCGATGCTTTTTTTGAAACGGTTAGTGGCTTTACAACAACCGGCGCATCGATTTTGCGCGACATTGAGGCACTTAGCAAAAGTATGCTGTTCTGGAGAAGCTTTACCCACTGGGTAGGTGGTATGGGCGTTCTCGTTTTTGTAATGGCCATAATTCCCAGTACCAAGGGCTCAATGAATATAATGCGAGCCGAAATGCCGGGACCCGTCATAGGTAAATTGGTGCCGCGACTTCGTGATACAGCCAAACTGCTTTATATCATATACATGGTACTAACGCTTGCGGAGGTTATTTTACTCTGCTTTGGCGGTATGCCTTTGTTTGAGAGTTTGGTTCATTCTTTCGGCACGGCAGGTACAGGCGGTTTCGGTGTTAAGGGCGATAGTATCGCGGGATATAGCCCCTATATACAGTGGGTTATAGCGATATTTATGCTGGTATTTGGCATAAACTTTAATATTTATTATCTTATACTTTTTCGCCGTGCAAGGCAGGTGCTTAAGAGTACCGAACTGTGGGTGTATTTGAGTATTGTGACGGTATCGGTGACCGCAATAGCAATAAACACCTCGCATATATACAACAACCTATCTGATACCTTACGCAACTCTGCGTTTCAGGTTTCGTCAATCATAAGTACAACCGGCTATTCTACCGCGGATTTTGATGCCTGGCCGGGACTGTCAAAGGCAGTATTGCTTTTGCTGATGGTTATTGGTGCATGTGCCGGATCAACGGCGGGCGGCCTTAAGGTTTCAAGAGTTGTTTTGATCTTTAAAAATATTGGTCGAGAGGTTAAGCAAATGCTTCATCCTCGCTCGGTTAACAAGGTGCGTTTTGAGGGTAAAACTGCCGAGGAAAACACGGTTAGAAGTGTTGCAACCTATTTTGGATTGTACGTTGTGTGTATCGTTGTGGTGTTCCTTTTGATTTCGTTTGAGACCTTTTCGGTTGGTAGTAATTTTGAAACGAATTTCTCTGCAGCAATATCCTGCTTTAACAATATCGGACCTGGCTTTGGCGCAGTAGGACCCATGTTAAACTATGCCGATTACAGCAGCTTCTCAAAGGTAGTGCTTTCCGTTGCGATGCTTTTGGGCAGACTTGAAATATTCCCACTTATAATTGCGTTTTCACCATCTACGTGGATGCGTAAATATCGTTAAAGGAGAATTTGAGTGAGAAAAATTGACCTGTTGCAAAAACTTTTAGGTTTTTTTGCCGCAATTGTTGCGTTGGCAACGATTTATTATACCTTATCGGCGATATGGAATATAATTTCTGTAATTATTTATAGTTTTCCTGAAATGGCTAAAACAGATTTTTGGCAAGACGCGCTTATGTATATCGAACGGGGCAGTCGTGAAGCTACTTTGGCATATCGTTGGTCAGGCTTGGTTTATTCGGTTGCAGATATTGTTTCGTTTGCTATGGTATTCAAATATATACTTGATGTTATTAAGGCGGGTACACCTTTTACCCTGCATGCAGCAAAACATATGACGTGGATAGGCCTAAAAACGATATTTTTACCGTTGGTTGCTGAGGTTATAGCTTTGTTTATACATTTAGGATACGGGGTAGGTAGTGAATATTCAGACCATATGCCCGTATTTGTATCAATAATTTTTGGTATCGTGTTGTTGTTTGTTTCATTACTTTTACACCATGGTGCCGAACTTGAAGAAAAACTTAAAAATTCAAACAATCAGGACGAATAAAAAACAACCCGTAAGGAATTTCCTTACGGGTTGTTTTTTAGTTTTTTGTATGACAATTATCTTTAAAAGCACAACCTTCACAACCGCAACTGCAGTTTTGCTTGCCGTTCTTTTTGTCTTTAATCATCTTTATTACAACAAGCGTAATTATTGCAATTACTACGGTAAGTACAATAATACTTGCTAAATTATCTAAAACCCAGTTCATAATTATAACCTCTTATATTTTTTCTTTGTTTTTATTTGGCCTTACCAACATAAAAATAACAAAGGCAATTATCATGAATGCGATGGTTGACATTACTACGTTACCACTACCTGTAAACAAAAGGCCCAACTGATATATGCAGAATGACGTCGCGTAGGCAAACAGACACATATATGTAATGGTGAATGCCGTCCATTTCCAGTTGTTCATTTCACGTTTGATAGCACCCATAGCAGCAAAACACGGGGCACATAATAGGTTGAATGCCATAAATGAATACGCAGCCAAAGGTGTCCCCATAATAGCGGCAAACGAGTCTTGAGCATTACCGTTGGTAGATAGTGCGCCAAATACGCCAACTACCTCTTCTTTAGCCATAAGGCCTAAAATTGTAGCAACTGCCGACTGCCAATTTCCAAAGCCTAACGGTTTAAATATAATAGCGATAGATGAGCCTATAAGGTTGAGAATTGATCTGTCATCGCCGCTACCAATATAATGTAAACCATTATCAAAACTCAGGTTGTTAAGTACCCAAATAATAACGCTCGCAGCCAAAATAACGGTACCTGCGCGCTTAACAAACGACCATCCACGATCCCAAACGGTTCTTAAAACATTGCTGGCAAGCGGTGCGTGATACGTAGGTAATTCCATAACAAAGGGCGCTGACTGACCTGCAAATTTCTTAGTCTTTTTAAGCATTAGACCCGATATAATAACGGCACCTACACCTATAAAATATGCCGAAGTAGCTATAATAGGATTGCCGCCGAATAGCGCGCCTGCAACCAGACCTACTATCGGCATTTTAGCACCGCAAGGTATAAATCCCGTTGTTATAATGGTCATTCTGCGGTCGCGCTCTTGGTCGATGGTACGTGATGCCATAATTCCCGGCACACCGCAACCTGAAGCTACAAGCATTGGTATGAAGGATTTGCCCGATAAACCAAACTTACGGAAAACCCTATCCATAATAAATGCAACACGTGACATATATCCGCAATCCTCAAGCAAAGACAATAGCAAGAATAATATAAGCATCTGCGGTACAAATCCGAGAACGGCGCCAACACCGCCTATAATGCCGTTGGATACAAGTGACACGAGCCATTCCCAACAACCTAGTGACGTAAGTAGGTTGGATACGGCAGGGATAATTGTTTCACCGAACAGTGTGTCGTTCATAAAACCTACCGTCCAGTCGCCAATGGTGCCGATTGCTAAGGTGTATACAATAAGCATTGCCAAAATAAATATCGGTATTGCGAGTATTCGGTTGGTAACCACCTTGTCAATTTTGTCTGACATAGTAAGTCTGCCAATGCTTTTCTTTTTATAACTATCTTTCGTTTTATTTTCAATATATAGGTATCTTTCGTTGGTGATAATGCTTTCGGCATCATCGTCAAAGTAATTTTCAACTTCTTTAATATCGTGTTCGATGTGCTCTAAAATCTTGGCATCAAGATTAAGCATTTCTTTTACGATTGGGTCGCGCTCAAATATTTTTATTGCATACCAACGTTGCTTGTAAGCAGGCATATCATGAATTGCGGCTTCCTCAATATGTGCAATGGCGTGTTCAACGTCACCTGAGAAAATATGTAGCGGCATTACTTTACTGTTTTGTGCCGCCGCAATAGCAGCCTCGGCAGCCGCTTCAATTCCTTCACCTTTAAGTGCTGAAATTTCAATAACTCGGCAGCGAAGTGCTTCACCTAATTTGTTGAGGTTTATTTTATCGCCGTTTTTACGTACAACGTCCATCATATTTATAGCAATAACTACGGGTATACCGAGTTCCATCAACTGTGTTGAAAGGTAAAGGTTGCGCTCAAGATTTGTTCCATCAACAATATTTAAAATAACGTCGGGACGTTCGTCGAGCAGATAATTTCTTGCGACAACTTCCTCCGGGGTATAGGGGGATAGGGAATAAATGCCCGGTAGATCGGTAAGGATTACGTCGTGGTATTTTTTTAGTTTACCTTCTTTTTTTTCAACAGTAACGCCCGGCCAGTTACCGACGTACTGATTAGAGCCGGTCAAGGCATTAAAAAGTGTGGTCTTACCACTGTTTGGGTTGCCGGCAAGCGCAATTTTTATACTCATAAGTATTTCCTTTCTGTGTTTATAAGTTATTCTACCTCAACCATTGAGGCGTCTGCTTTGCGAAGTGATAACTCATAACCGCGCACCTGCAGTTCCATTGGGTCGCCGAGTGGCGCCATTTTTCTTACATAAATTCGCGTACCTTTGGTAATTCCCATATCCATAATACGGCGTTTAACGGCGCCCATACCGTGTAGTTTTACAACCTTTACGGTTTCGCCGATTTTTGCTTCGTTTAAAGTTCGCATAAATAAATACCCCTTGAGATAAGATGAAAATGTAACGCAGTTAGCAAATGCTAACCGAAAAGAAATTTTAAAAGTTAGCCACCGCTAACTGTATCGTATTATATCATTACTGTAAATAAATGTCAATAGCTAAAATGAAAAAATTGTCAAAAAAATTCTGGTCGCTATTGCTTTTTATTATATTTAGTAGTAAAATGTATACTGTATATTGCAATAGTGTTTCTGTGCATAAATTTTGCATATTATTGCATATATGTGAAAATGCTCTTAAATGTGCACAAATAAGCAGTAGTAGGGCATAGATTTATTGCAAAAGTGTACAAACTTGCAAATAATTGTTGCATATTTATTCGTTATATGCTATGATATATGCATAATAATTCATAAACGATGCATTTTAAGGAGAATTACAATGGAAAAGAAAGAAATCAAAAAGGTAGTTTTGGCTTATTCGGGCGGTCTTGATACTTCAATTATCATCCCGTGGCTAAAAGAAAATTACAATAATCCCGAAATTATTGCCGTTTCAGGTAACGTTGGTCAGGCTGACGAACTTGAGGGACTTGAAGAAAAGGCAATTAAGACAGGTGCTTCTAAAATCTACATAGAAGATTTAACCGAAGAATTTGTTGAGGATATGATTATTCCGTCCGTTCAGGCAGGCGCTAAATATGAAGAGTACCTAATGGGTACTGCTTTGGCTCGTCCTATTATCGGTAAACGTTTAGCTGAAATTGCTATTGCAGAGGGTGCAGATGCTATCTGCCATGGTTGTACAGGTAAGGGTAATGACCAGGTACGTTTTGAGTTAGCAGTTAAGGCATTTGCTCCCGGCATTAAAATTATCGCTCCATGGAGAGAGTGGGACATTAAATCTCGTGAAGAAGAGATTGAGTATGCCGAGGCTCACAACGTTCCGCTTAAAATAAACCGCGAAACCAACTATTCAAAGGATAAGAACCTCTGGCACCTATCGCACGAAGGTCTTGACCTTGAAGATACAGGCAACGAGCCTTTATATGATAAAGAAGGCTTCTTAGAAATGGGCGTTTCACCCTTTGCCGCACCTGACGAGCCTACATACGTAGAACTTGAGTTTGAGCAAGGCAGACCCGTTGCTATTGATGGCGAGAAAATGAGTGCTAAGAATATCATCTTAAAACTTAACGAACTTGGCGGCAAAAATGGTATCGGTCTTTTAGATATTGTTGAAAATCGTCTTGTTGGTATGAAGTGTCGTGGCGTTTATGAAACTCCCGGTGGTGCAATTCTTTACTTTGCACATAAGTATCTTGAGTCACTTTGTCTTGACAAAATGACAATGCACAAAAAAGAAGAACTTTCAATCACCTTTGGTGAACTTCTTTACAACGGTCAGTGGTACACAACACTCAGAGAGTGCTTGTCGGCATTCGTTGCTAAAACACAAGAACACGTAACAGGTAAGGTTAGAATTAAACTTTATAAGGGTAATATGATTAAAGCAGGCGCTTGGAGTGATTGGTCACTTTACTCTGAAGAGATTGCAACCTTCGGTGAAGATAATGTATATGACCAGAAGGATTCAGCAGGCTTTATCAACCTTTGGGGCTTGCCCATTTCGGTTCAGGCAGCCGTTAATAAAAAGAATGCCGAAAAAGGTATAAAATAATTAATTACAATATCCTACCGCTTTTCGCGGTGGGATATTCGTGAATAAAAGGATATTTATTTTTATGATTAAAAACGCAAAAAAAGTCTTTATTGATGGTAGTGCCGGCACTACGGGACTAAGAATTAGAGAGCGTCTTGGAACAAGACAGGATATTGAAATTATCACTCTGCCCGATGAACTTCGTAAGGATGAAAATGCTAGGAAGAAGATTATAAATGAGGCAGATATCGTATTTTTATGTTTGCCTGATGATGCGGCACGTCAAGCCGTAGCGATGATAGAAAACGATAACACAATTGTTATTGATACATCTACCGCACACCGCACGCTTGAAGGGTGGGCATACGGTTTCCCGGAACTATCGGATGAATTTAACAACAAAATTAAAAACGGTAAAAGAATTGCCGTTCCTGGTTGTCATGCAAGTGGATTTATCGCTCTTGTTTACCCACTTATCAAAGCAGGTGTTTTAGAAAAGTATGCCGAACTTGCTTGTTATTCAATCACAGGTTATAGCGGCGGCGGCAAAAAGATGATTGCCGAATATGAGGATGAACAGAAGGATAAATTACTTTATTCGCCACGTACATATGCTCTTACCCAACAGCACAAGCATCTTCGTGAGATGAAGGAAATAACAGGTCTTAGTAAAGAACCGATTTTTGTGCCCATTGTTGATGATTTTTATAGTGGTATGCACGTTAGTATTCCGCTTTTTGCTTCACAAATTAAGGGTAGTGTTAAGGATATTGAAGAAGTATACGCCAAAACCTACAAAGGACCTATCGTTAATTTTACAAAAGAGTTTGACGAGAGTGGTATGGTAAGTGCCGCGAAACTTTCTTTTAAAGACGGTATGGAAATTGCGGTACTTGGTAATGATGATAGAATTACCCTTAATGCGCGTTATGATAATTTAGGCAAGGGTGCTTCGGGCGCCGCAGTCCAGTGTCTTAACATAATACTCGGTGCTGATACAACAACGGGACTTGACTTGTAGTTTGAAAGGAAATTTTTAATGATAAAAATAATTGACGGTGGCGTGTGTGCCGCTAAGGGATTCCGTGCTAACGGAATACATTGTGGAATTAGAAAAAATAAACTTAAAAAAGATTTAGCACTTATTGTAAGTGATAACGTTGCAAATGCGGCGGCGGTGTATACAACAAATCTTGTTAAAGGCGCACCACTTACCGTAACCAAGGCGCATATCGCCGACGGTAAGGCGCAGGCCGTTATCTGCAACAGTGGTAACGCCAATACCTGTAATGCCGATGGTATTGAAAAGGCCGAAATGATGAGCGATATTTTATCATCAAAACTAGGTATAGCGGCATCTGACATTGTTGTTGCTTCAACCGGTGTTATCGGTCAGGTTATGGATATCACGCCCATTGAAAATGGTATGGATGAACTGGTAGGCGGTTTGTCACTTAATAGCACGGCTGCGGCAGAAGCCATTATGACTACCGATACCGTAAAAAAAGAAATTGCCGTAGAGTTTACCATTGATGGTAAGACCTGCCGTTTAGGTGGTATTGCTAAAGGCTCGGGTATGATTCATCCCAATATGGCTACAATGCTTGTATTTATTACAACCGACGTTAGTATTTCTAGTGATATGCTTCAAAAGGCACTGTCTACCGATATACAAAACACCTTTAATATGGTTAGTGTTGATGGTGATACGTCAACCAATGATATGGTAGTTGTGCTTGCAAACGGTCAGGCAGGTAATACCGAGATTAAAGAAGACGGCGAAGATTTTAAAATCTTTATGAAGGCTTTAAACACCGTAACAGTTGCTCTTTGTAAAATGCTTGCGGGTGACGGTGAGGGTGCTACTAAATTACTTGAGTGTCGCGTTAGCGGTGCAGAAAGTTTGGCAATTGCCAAGACGGTTGCTAAAAGCATAATTTGTTCTTCACTTACAAAGGCGGCTATGTTTGGTGCCGACGCTAACTGGGGTCGTGTGCTTTGTGCTATCGGTTATTCGGGCGCAAAAGTTGATGTTAATAAAATTGACGTTAGTTTTAAATCCAATGCAGGCGAAATTGTTGTTTGTCAAGATGGCGCCGGCGTAGAATTTTCAGAAGAAAAGGCAAAAGAAATTTTGCTAGAAAAAGAAATTGAAATTATTGTTGACCTTAAAAGCGGTGAATTTGCTTCAACCGCTTGGGGTTGTGACCTAACCTACGATTACGTTAAAATTAACGGAGATTATAGAACCTAAAGGAGTAAATTATGTCACAGGAAATTACGAATTTTCAGCGTGCTGAAATATTAACTCAGGCACTGCCGTACATACAAAAATATTACAACAAGGTAGTTGTTGTAAAATACGGCGGCAACGCTATGATAAACGAGGAATTAAAACAACAGGTTATGGAAGACGTCGTTCTTTTGCAACTTGTCGGTGTTAAGGTTGTTTTAGTTCATGGCGGCGGCCCTGAAATCACAAGTACAATGGCTAAACTCGGTAAAGAAACCCAGTTTGTAAACGGACTTCGTGTAACCGATAAAGAGAGTGCCGAAATTGCCCAAATGGTTTTGGCGGGTAAGGTTAATAAAAATCTTGCTAATCTTTTACAGGTTAAGGGCGGTAGAGCCATTGGTCTTTCAGGTATTGACGGCGGTATGATTTACGCCAAAATGAAGAACCCCGAAATAGGATTTGTGGGTGAGATTACCGACGTTGATATTGAGCCTATCGAAACCTTGTTACAACACAATTACATCCCCGTTGTTTCAACAGTAGGTTGTGACTCTGAGGGCAACGTATATAATATAAATGCCGATACTGCGGCTTCAGCCATAGCGGCGGCACTTTCGGCAGAGCGTCTTTTGGAACTTACCGATATTGAGGGTATCTTGCGTGATAAAGACGACCCGACAAGCCGTATTACTAACGTGTCGGTTGACGAAGCAAGGGTATTGCTTAAGGACGGCACTATAAGTGGCGGTATGATACCCAAGGTAGAGGGCTGTATTGAAGCCATTGAAAAGGGTGTTAAAACGGTTGTTATTATGGACGGACGTGTACCCCACTCAATTCTTATTGAAATGCTCACCGATGAGGGTGCAGGTTCTATGATTTACGGAAATTAGGGATAATTTTATGGAAAATAATTTAACAATTTCTGCGCGTGATGATTTGTTTCACGCCAAAACTTACGCACGCCAACCGCTCGTTATTAAAGAGGGTAAGGGCTCTTTAGTGTATGATGAGAATGGCAAAGAGTATATTGATTTATCATCGGGTATTGCGGTAAATACATTTGGTATTGCCGATGACGAGTGGGTAGCGGCAGTTAGTGAACAACTCGGTAAATTACAACATATGTCAAATCTTTTCTATACCGAGCCGGTTGCAAAATTGGCCGAGGCTCTATGCAAGAAGACGTCTATGAAAAGGGCGTTTTTCTGCAACTCAGGTGCTGAGGCTAACGAGTGCGCAATAAAGGCGGCACGTAAATATTCACAGGATAAATACGTGAAAGAACGTTACAAGATAATTACCCTTGTTAACAGTTTTCACGGTAGAACAATGGCGACCCTTACTGCTACGGGTCAAGACGTTTTTCATAACGACTTTACCCCAATGCTTGACGGCTTTTATTATGCGGCGGCAGGCGATATAGATGCTGTTAGGTCATATGTAAACAAAGGTGACGTAGCGGCAATTATGTTTGAAATAGTGCAGGGTGAGGGTGGCGTTATGCCACTTGATAAAACCTTTGTTGCGGCTCTTGCCGATATTGCGAAACAAAATGACATACTGCTTATTTGTGACGAGGTGCAGTGCGGCAATGGTCGATGCGGCAAATATTTTGCCTACGAATTATATGATATAAAACCCGATATAGTTACAACGGCTAAGGGTCTTGGCGGTGGTTTACCAATAGGCGCTACTTTGTTTAGCGAGAAAACAGGTGACGTTTTGACACCGTCAACACACGGCTCAACCTTTGGTGGTAATCCGATAGCTTGTGCGGCGGCATTAAACGTTGTAAATCGTATAGATGATGAATTACTTGCTGAAGTGATTAAAAAAGGCGAGTATATAAAGAAGACCCTTGAAGGTAAAGAGGGTATTAAGTCGGTTAGCGGGCTTGGCCTTATGCTAGGTATTGAAACCGATAAGAGTGCATCCGAAATCGTAGAGAAGTGCCGTGATAACGGTGTTATAGTTATCACAGCCAAAACAAAGGTAAGATTATTACCACCGCTTAATATTCCGTGGGAACTTTTACAAAAGGCAGTAGAAGTTATTATAGATGCTTGTAAGGAGGAATAAAATGAATCTTAAAGGTAGAGATTTTTTAAAACTTTTAGATTTTACACCCGAAGAAATCGAATATTTAATTGATTTATCGGCTGAACTTAAATCTAAAAAGAAAAATGGCATACCCCACAAAATGTGCGAAGGCAAAAATATCGCCCTTATCTTTGAAAAGACAAGTACGCGTACCCGTTGTAGTTTTGAGGTAGCGGCTTATGATTTGGGTATGGGTGTTACCTACCTTGATCCGTCGGGTTCACAGATAGGCAAAAAAGAAAGTATTGCCGATACTGCACGCGTTTTATCCCGTATTTACGACGGTATTGAGTACCGCGGTTTTGGTCAAGAAATTGTTGAAGAATTGGCAAAATATTCGTCAGTTCCCGTTTGGAACGGACTCACTAACGAATTCCACCCCACACAGATTTTAGCCGATTTTCTTACAATAAAAGAGCATTTCGGTCGCCTTAAAGGTATAAACTTTGTTTATATGGGTGATGCCCGTTATAATATGGGTAACTCGCTAATGGTAGGCGCTGCGCTTATGGGTCTTAATTTTACCGCCTGTGCCCCCAAAAAGTATTTCCCCGACAACGCACTTGTTGAAAAATGTCGTGAGATTGCTAAAACTACGGGCGCTACCATAACCTTAAGTGAGGATGTTTCGTCCGTTCGTGGTGCCGATGTAATCTGCACCGACGTTTGGGTTTCAATGGGCGAGCCGCTCGAAGTTTGGGAAGAAAGAATTAAGGATTTATCACCATATCAGGTTAATATGAAGCTTATGAATATGGCGGGCGAAAATACTAAATTTATGCATTGTTTACCGTCGTATCACGACCTTAAAACAGGAGTCGGAGCCGAGATGGGCAAAAAATTTGGCAGAACCGAAATGGAGGTTACCGACGAGGTGTTTGAAAGTGAGCGCTCAATAGTATTCGACGAAGCTGAAAATCGCATGCACACAATAAAAGCCGTAATGGCGGCTACCTTATAATAGTAATATTTTAGGAGGAATTTATATGTTAAAAAGAATATTGGCTTTATTGCTTTGCGGTTGTTTAATCTTTGTGGCCGCGGCTTGTAATTCGGGTTCCGGTGATGATAAAAATAATCTATCAAGCGGAAATTATGAAGGCGATGATAAAGACAATTCATCAAGCGACAATCATAAAGACAATTCATCAAGCGGCAATAAAGATAATTCATCAAGCGGCAATAAAGATAATTCATCAAGCGGCAACAATCAATCGTCGAGTACCCCTGTTGTTGGTGTGCCTACACTCGCACCAACAAACAAATACACCGATCCGTCAATATATACTATTGACACCCTTGTAGCAATGGGCGTTGAAAAGAAACGACCCACAACCGCTGAAATACAGAGTAAGGCCGAAGCATTGCAAAAACAAATTTTAAATACACCGGATACCTTTAAACCTAAGTCGGGTGGCAGATATATCTACGTTGCCAACGGAGGTGTTGATGGTAAGGGCTACGGTTTTGCTGCTGATAAACCCTTTGCAACCATTGAGTACGCAAACTTAGTTGCAAAAGCCGGTGACGTAGTTGTGCTTAAAAGAGGACACTTTTGGCGCACAAAGGTTATAGGTAAAGAGGGCGTTTTGTATGGTGCCTACGGAAAGGGAGACAAGCCTACTATTTATGGCGCTTTATTTAACGCTGCCGAAAAAGAGTGGGTAAAGACCGATAACAACATATATAAAGTTCCGTCAGGTACAGGTACCGATATAGGACTTATTGTCTTCGATCATGGCAAAGCCATTGGTACTAAATGTAACGAAATGAGTTGGCTTTCAAAAGATTACGATTTCTATTGCAGTGGCGGTTACGTTTACGTTTATTCGTCGAAGGGTAATCCTGCTAAATTATTTAAAGATATTGAAATATGTCCCACAGCGCATATTGTAAAACTCCAGTCTGATTCAGGAATTCAAAACTGGCGTATTATGTACGGCGGTGCACACGGTATAAGTATGTCGAACGTTAAAAACGTTAAGTTCGATGGTTGCGTGGTAGGCTATATTGGCGGTGGTTTCCAAAGTGGAATGGGTGATAGAATCGTTCGTTATGGCAATGGTATTGAAGTTTGGGGCGGTTGCGATGGTTACACCATTACAAATTGCCACGTGTTCCAGTGTTATGATGCGGGCGTTACCATGCAGCATATAGATAGCGGCGACAACTTTGTTAAAGAGCATAATATACTTTTTGAAAATAATCTTTTAGAACTTAACAACTACAACATTGAGTATTTTGTAACAGGTGAGTCAACCTATAAAAACGTAGCTATTAAGAACAACATTATTCGTGGCGGCGGCTATGGTTGGGGATTCTATTCACGTGGCGACCGTGAGTATGGTACCAATATTATGGGTGGCGGCACCAATATTTCAGAAAACTTTGTATACACAAACAATATTTTTGAACACGCAAAATCTTTAATGATTACGGTAGGTGGCAAAACGGTTGATGACGTGCCTAAATTTGTAGGTAATACCTTTGCTATGTATTACAACATAGAAAGAGCATTTGAATATCGAGGAGAAAAACATTATTTCAATAGACATGGTAAAGATATATTCAAAACCGTTATTGGCGATACAACTGCTAACGTAATATTTTATTAAAAGAAAAATGGTCAACATCATTATGATGTTGACCATTTTTTTATTTAATCTCTTTTTTCTTTTTTAGAGGAAATAATATCACCGGTATTGGCATCAATATGATAATCATATTCGGTTGACTTGGTATCAAAGGTAATTTCGTATATTAATTTACCGTTATCCCTTTCAAGTTCAATTTCAAGGTCAGATATATCTGCTTCGGAAAGGTTTGCGTGTTTTAAAGCAGTTTCTTTTGCTTTTTTCTCGCTGATTTTAGCTGAATGTGAAGCATCCGTATCACTGTTCGTGTTATCGGTTATGCTATTTATACCGCTTTCAACCTTATCTACACCGGAATTAATTGAAGATTCAACCTTGCTTTCGGTATTTTCCATTTCACGTTTACTGCAACCCGTAAAAACAAAAGCAATGCTTAAAACGGCAATAATGCTAATAATAATTTTTTTCATTTTTTCGCCTCCTTTTAGCATTAGTATGCTCATAAAAGGGGACAAAAAATAAAGTTATTTTTGGTAAATTAAATCAATAAAAACAAAGCCGAAATGCAGGCGCAGATAAATCCCGCTACTATATCTTTAACAAAGTGCACACCGCAAAGCAGTCGCGTGGCCGCGAGAATCACACCGATTAGTAAAAACACACATCCGAGCCAAGCGTTTACTACAAAGCTTGTAAAGGCAATTATAAAAATTGAAAAGGTATGTCGCGACGGAAATGATTTGCCCTTGGTTTTTTTATTGTAAAGCGGAGTAATGCCGTACTTTTCGTAGGGCCTTGGCGCGTTTATAAAATACCGTATAATGCTGACGGCTATAAATGAAATGCCTGTTACTAAAAGGCAGGGTAAAAAGCGGTCGCGAATAAAGAAAAATGTGTAGGTTGCGAGGGCACCGGCATATATGTACGTGAAGATTGTGATTGCCTTGCCCATTACTACCGTTATATTTTTCAGGGTTTTGTGGGCATTCATAAAAGAGATTATATTTTGATAAAATTCTTTTGACATTGTACACCTCGCAAATTAAGTTTATAAACAAAGTTTAATATAAAATTTGTTTATTGTCAACAAAGTTTAAAAAGAGTATTTTTGGTGGTTGACTTTGGTGAATAAGGGGTGTATAACATTGGTGTAATATGACTCGTTGGGAGATGACGACATGTCATTGAGAAAAGGTAAAACCAATATAAATATGACCGATGGACCGCTGCTTAGCAATATTATTCGCTATACAATACCAATTATCTTAACCGGTATTTTACAATTGCTTTTTAATGCTGCAGATCTAATGGTAATAGGTAATTTTAGGGGTAGTGATTCGGTTGCCGCGGTGGGTGCAACGGGTTCTATTACCGTACTTCTTACAAGTTTGCTTATTGGTATGGCAACCGGCGTTGGTGTTATAGCAGCACAAGCCTTAGGCGCAAAGGATAATGATAGTGTTGGTCGCGTGGTACATACGGCTACACCCGTGGCGCTGATTTGCGGTATCACACTCGGCACTATTGGTGTTGTTTTTGCCGAACCATTACTTAGTATGATGGATACACCCGAAACAATTTTGCCCAAATCCGCACTTTATATGAGAATTTGTTTTAGCGGTACGGTATTTAGTCTTGTATATAACTTTGCTGCCGCCATATTACGTGCCTCAGGAGACACCAAAGGACCACTTACCTATCTTACTATCGGTGGTATCACCAACGTAGTTTTAAACGTTATTTTTGTAACAGTTTTTCATATGAATGTTGAGGGTGTTGCTATTGCAACTATTACCTCGCAGGCAATATCGTGTTTTTTGGTAATAAATAGGTTGTTACGCGTTGATGAGGAATGGAAGTTAGAGTTTAAAAAAATAAAAATTGATTTGAAAACACTCGGTAAAATTATAAGGGTCGGTTTGCCTGCGGGTATTCAAAGTTCGGTTTTTGCCCTTTCAAACGTTATTATTCAGTCGTCGGTTAACTCGTTTGGCGCATCGGCAGTTGCGGGTAATGCTGCGGCTGCAAATATAGATGGTTTTACCTATATTGTTATGAATGCTTTTTATCAAACCTCTCTTAATTTTACAGGCCAAAATGTTGGTGCAGGTAAAATAGAACGAGTTGGTAAAATTATGCGCACTAGCATGTTTACTATGTTTTTTGGTGCCGTAATTATGAGTGGTTTAATTTGCATATTTTCAAGGCAATTGCTCGGTATATACATAACTGATGATGCCGCCGCCATTGAGATTGGTGTGGTAAGACTTATGTGGCTTGGCATACCATATTTTATATGCGGTATGCAAGAGATTATGGTTGGTACAATACGCGGTATGGGTGCCTCCGTAGCCCCCATGATAATATCTATTTTGGGTGTGTGCGGTATTAGAATTGTGTGGATATTTACGATTTTTGCTTTACCGCAATATCATTCAATGCAAAGCCTTTATTTATCGTATTCGGTTTCGTGGGTGGCATGCATTATAGGACACTTTATATGCTTTAAAATTTTGAAAAACCGCTTAACTAAGCAGTTGCGACAATAATTAAACGGGGTTTACACAAAAGTGTAAACCCCGTTTAATTATTTAGATGCTTTCATTAAAGGTGCCGAAAAGCTTTGAAGCGATACTTTGCATAGGCTCGGTGTCAATCTTTACAACCTGTCGGTCATAGGTTACAAAGCCGTTGGTTTCATCCTCAACGTCGCTGACCTGAGTAATAACGCTGGCGCAAACGCCGTTTTTAATAGCCGGCACTACCTCGTCTAAATAAAGCTTTGTGATTGCTTGCAGGAAGGCTTCGCGTTCGGCAAAATAGCTGTATCCGTAGGTGTTGGATAGATTAAAGGAGTGTTCATCAATTTTATACGAATAACCGCCAAATTCCGAAATAACGGCAGGCTTTATGCCGTCGGACTTTGTTTTTATTGGTTTAAAATAAACGTGATCGCTTATAACCTCGTTGTCCTTGCAGAAGAACCAGCCTGAAGCAGCATCCCAAATACGTGTGGTATCAAGCGCCTTTATCCTTTTGTAAACGCGCGCAGTGTCGTACTGCCCCCATCCTTCGTTAAATAGGGTGTAGTAGCAAATTGACGGATGGTTGTAAAGAAGCTCTATGGTCTGCTGTGCCGTTTTTTCAAAGATTTCTCTACGCTTTTTGCTCGCGTAATGTGTAACACCCTTTTTAAGAAAAAGGGTGGGTAAAGCGGTGTCTATCAAAAACGAGTAACGTCCGCTGTTAACAAGGTCTTGGAAAACGGCAATACCATATTTATCGCAGTAGTAGTAGAAAAGCTGTGGCTCGATTTTAATATGCTTTCTGAGCATATTAAAGCCAAGTTCCTTCATTTTAAGGATATCATACTTGAAGCCGTCGGGCGTTGCAGGCAGATAAATACCATCGCTAAAATATCCTTGGTCAAGTAATCCGTGGAAGAAATACGGCTTATCATTCAGCATAAATTTGCTGTCTTTAATACCAATTGTACGGGCGGCAAAATACGAGTCAACCTTATCCTCGCCGCAAATAATGGTAAAGTTATAAAGATGCGGATTTTCAGGGGTCCAGTTTATAGGATTATCAAGCTTTATGTTGTAACTGTCGCCTTCAAACGTGAAGGTTTCGCCTTCGAAAATAATCTGTTTTGTGCCCTTGGCATCAACCACAATTTCTGCACCGGAGACGTTTGGAGTGATTTTTATCGATTTAATGTAATTTTCGGGCACGCTTTCAAGCCATACGGTTTGCCAAATACCGCTGATTTCGGTGTACCACATACCGCCACGTTTTTTGCGTTGCTTGCCGTAAGGGATGTTAGCGTCGAGTGTGTCTTTAACCAAAACCTCAATGCGGTTTTCTCCGCTACCTATAAGAGCGGTTACATCAAAAGAGAAAGGTATATATCCGCCAACATTTTCGCCCACAAGCTTATCGTTTATATAAACTGTTGTAATTTGGTCGCAGGCGCCAAAGTTAAGAATTACGCGGTTCTTAACAAAGCCTTCGGGTAGGATGAAGGATCGTCTGTATATGAGGATATCCTTCTTTTTAAAGGTTTTTTCAATGCCCGATAGACGTGACTGTGGTGCAAAGGGGACAAGAATTTTACCAAGTTTCGTTTCACCCTTTCGGTTTTTCACCGAAAAATCCCACTCTCCGTTAAGACAAAAATACGAGTCACGCTTTAATGCGGGGCGAGGGTATTCCTCCCAAGGTGTGTCATCAAGGTCATCCTCAAAGGGTGTTTTTAGGGAAACCAGCGTTGGCTTTTTACTTTTGAAAATAACGATTAAAAGTATAACAAGCACCGCAATGGGTACAAGTGCCGCTGCAAAAATATTTTCATTAGGTATAAATGAGGTCGTTCCGTCATTGTTGGTGACCTTTTCGGCATTTGCAAGAACGGCTGCGCCTATGTAGGGACCGATTATGCCGGGAATAAGCACCTGCGAAAAAATACGCACGCCCTGCATCATACCCGCTTTTCCCTGAGGGGTGCAGTCACGTATCAATGCACCAAACACCGCCATACCGGCAAGATATCCGCACATCATAAGCAGAGAGCCGATAAACACAAGAGCGCGGTCCTTAAAGAAATAGAGTAGCAGGTAGCCGAGACTTAGCCAAATTACCGAGAAAATCACCGAGAAATTAAAGCCTTTTTTATCATAAACCTTGCCCCAAAGTGCAGTAACAATTGATGCTATAATTATGGCAGGAGCCATAACAAGCACGTAGTCGGCCATACCGAGAGAGACCTCATAATAAAGAATAAGGTAGGGCATAAAGATTTGAATTGAAATATTAAACACCGCAAAGGCAACAAGTGTTAAGTAAAAGCGTGGATTTGCCTTTATGGTTGATGGTAAAAAGCCGTATATGATGTTTCTAAAATATCCGCTTTCGCTCTTTTGAACGGCAGGGTCCTTAATTAAAAACAGTCCCATAAAACCTATAATCAAAACGGCAATACCTATTATAAGGAAAATAAGTGTCCAGGATGAAGCAAGGTTTAAATCAAAGAACATAAATCCGCCGAAAACAACAAGTATGGCAACCAACGGCATCATAGCGTTAATGCCCTCGGCAGAGCCACGGTTACTGCTATCGGTTGAGTCGGTGAGCCAGGCGTTAAAGGCGGCGTCGTTGGCGGTTGAGCCAAAGAAGGTCATAATACAGTCCATAATTATAACCAAGCTGACACCGATACTTGCGGCCGAAATAGCGGCAGGGAATATAGCCTCGATAACGTCAAGTTTTAATAGTGCAAAGCCTAAAATAGATATACCCCAAGCGATGTAGCCACCGCAAATAAACAATTTCCGTTTGCCTATTTTATCCGACAAGGCCCCCATAATGACTGTGGTAAGGGTTGCTGAAATTGCCGAAGCACTAACCATAAGTGAAATATCGTCGGCCGAAGCGTTGAACATTTTATAGATAAAAACGTTCAAATACATATTTTCAACTACCCAAGCGACCTGACCCATAAGGCTGAACAGGGTAAGTGCCGCCCAAAATTTACCCGATAACTTTGTTTTCATAATTGCACCTCGCCAATATTTATGTAATAATGATTGTAGTTGGTCGAAACGCTTAAAAAGTGTTTCGAAAAGCCACTTTTAGAGCGACTTTGCAAAATTAAATAATTTAATTTTGCACTACACTCATTACAATGGAAAAGGACAAATTTTAAATAAAATTTGTCGCAAAATCAACGATTTTGCGGCGAAACAGAATTGTTTCGCCTAACTTGTTCCATTATAATTATAACATATAACGTCTGATTTTAAAATATCTGTTTTAATAGAAAAATTTATATCTTGTAAAATTTACGATAGCAAGGTATACTTGTTTTATAACCTAAAAGGAGAAAACGATGGACGTAAATTATAAAAATAAAAAATATTACAACACCGCAAAATATCCTATCAGGCAACCCAGAATTATGACCTTTTTATTGTATGTTGTCAGCAAGATTGCAACAATGGGTCTTAAATATAAAATTGAAAAATTTAATATGGAGGATTTAAAACCACCATATATTTTGCTTAGCAATCATATGTATTTTGTCGATTTTGAGTTAAGCGCAATTGCTACCTATCCACACAGGGTAAACAACGTGGCTACTATTGACGGATATTACCGTCGTCCTTGGCTCATGGAATTACTCGGTTGCATCTGCAAACGTAAATTTACTAACGATTTACATTTAATAAAATCTATACGTAAAGTTTTAAAGCGCGGCGACGTGCTTTGTATGTATCCTGAGGCAAGATATTCACCCGTCGGCACAACCGCTATTTTGCCCGAAGCACTTGGCAAACTTATAAAGATGAACAAGGTGCCGGTAGTGGTTATGCTTCACCACGGTAACTATTTGCACACGCCGTTTTGGAACTATCGTAAGGAACGCAAGGTTCCGCTATATACAACCCTTACACAAATTTTAACTGCCGATGACGTTGAAAAAATGTCGGTTGATGAAATTAACGGGGCGGTAAAAACTGCCATGCAGTACGATGAGTATACTTGGCAAAAGGAGCAGAATATTAAAATCACCGAGCCGTTCCGCGCCGAAGGACTCCACAAGGTTTTATATCAGTGCCCCAAATGTAAGGCAGAGCATAAAATGGCGTCACAAGGCGATGAAATTTACTGTGAGGTATGCGGCAAGCGTTGGCGCATGACCGAACTTGGCGAACTTGAAGCACTATCGGGTGAAACCGAATTTCCGCATGTACCCGATTGGTATGAATGGCAACGCGAGCAGGTAAGACAACAGGTTGAAAACGGAACGTATTCATTTAGCGATGAAGTTGAAGTTTACTCACTACCGCGCTGTATGAAGTTTGAAAGTCTTGGCAAAGCCACACTTACTCATGATTCCGAAAAAGGTTTTGTGTTAGCGGGTCACTATAACGGCGAGAATTATTTGATTGAGAGAAAACCAAGGACAATGTACGGCGTTCATATTGAGTACGATTATTGTTATATAAAGCCGTTTGATTGTATTGATATTTCAACCGAAAAAGATTCATTCTATTGTTATCCAACCAAACAAAACGTTGTTACTAAGTTGTCGTTGGCAACCGAAGAAATATACAAAATAAAAATGAGTGACTTGTAGTCACTCATTTTTGTTTTAGGATTTAGGGGGTAGGGAGAGAATTAGCATTGACGCATAAGTCTTATATAAAACTCAACCGCCTTTTTAATTGTTTCTATGCGTATACGCTCGTTATTGCCGTGAATTGTAGCGCGTTCTTCACTTGTTAAATCCATAGCAGAGAAGCGGTAAACCTTATCACTAATTTTACCATAATGACGCGAGTCAGAGCATTGTACCATCAAATAGGGCGAAATTATGGTGCCCTTCCAGGTTGAGGCAATGGCTAATGCAACCTTATCAAATTCATCACAGTCAACCTTTGAGATGCGGCTGGGTTCCACTGAGTCCATTATTGTAATCTCGATATCTTTATCATCAACCGTCTTTTTAAGGTAATCAAGCGTACGTGACACCGTATCACATGGATTTATACGAATATTAGAAACAAGTGATGCTTCAGGCGGTATAACGTTGGAAGCCGAACTGCCTGAACTTTGAGTAAAAGCGACGGTGGTGCGCATTAGTGCGTTTAATTCTCCGCCTGATTTTTTACAAAGCATATCAAGTACGCCGCTAAATAGCCAAAGGTTTGAAAAAATCATTTTATAAAGGAAGTTAGAATGACGTCCTAACGTATCAAACATGTATGCAACAGGCTCACTAAGACGCGCCTTTGTAGGATAGTGTTCTATGTTGCTACACGCACGTGATAGACGTACTAAGGGTGAATTAGGTTTCGGAGCTGAAGCGTGTCCACCGTTTGACTTGGCGGTATAAAGAACGTTCATCATACCTTTTTCGGCAATGCCTATAAGACCGCATGGACTTTTAACGCCAGGGAATACGTTTTCAACAACGGCACCGCCCTCATCAATTACGAAGGATAGTTTTATATTATTTTCCTCAAAATAGTTTACTATGTTAACGGCACCCTGCCCGTTAATCTCTTCACCGCCCGAAAAGGCGAAGTAAACATCGCTTTCAGGTACAAAGCCTTCTGCAATTAAATGGTCGGCGGCGCTCATTATACCATTGAATGTAACTTTGGTGTCTAGTGTGCCGCGACCCCACATAACGCCATCTTCAATAATACCGCTAAAAGCATCCTTTTCCCAATCGTTTTGATTTACGGGCACTACGTCATAGTGCGCCATCATAACGGCGGCGGTATCGTGATTTTTACCTTCCCACTTAAAAAGTAAAGCGCGGTCGGGTAGGGTAGTGCGTGTACAGGTTTTATATACGTTTTTATAAAGGTCGGGAAGTAAAGCGACAAACTTTTCAAATTCTTTTTCGTTTTCTAAAGAATGGTCGTTATAAGAAACTGTTGCACACTGTACAAGTTTTTGTAAATTTTCGGTAACCTTATCACCGTCAAAAATCTCATTGTTTTCGAGTGGTTTAAACTCGCTAATTGGTTTAAACGTAAGTGTGCGGATTAGTAAAAACAAAACAAAAAGCAGTACAACGGTTAAAATTATATACAACATAATTTAATTAAAGCATTCCTTTCTTATACATGAATCTTGCAACGCCAACGGTAAACAGTACACCAACCGGTACCATAATACCAACGGTACTTGCATTTAGTGCGGGTACGCAAATGAAAAGTACAAGCATAAGTATAATTGGTGCTATCGAAAGTTTTGCATTTTTAGAGATAAATACTACCGCTAATCCACCAAACAACGCGGGTAAAATCATATCAAATGCAGGTTTTAATACAGGTGACTCTAAGACGGGTGTTATAGGTATTATGAGGATAACGCCTAAGATTATTATGAATGTTGTAACAATGCTTGAAACGGCAATAGCGATTGTTGAAATAATCTCACCCTCCTCACTTGAGGGTTTAACTTCGGCGCGTTCCATAGCATCAACCGCACAGGGAAGTTTAAGGTTTGAAATATTACCTGTTACAAAGGAAAGGTAAGTACCGCCTGCGCCAAGCATTGGTACGTATGTGAATATTTCTATAATACCAACCGCCCAATACATAGGTAGGGTGGCAAATAGGCCTTTAGCCAGTGCCGACCATTCGGGTATGGCGTTGAAAACAAGACCGACTACAAGAGGGAATGCAAGCAAAAGCACGCAGAGTATAATACCCCAAACGCGACCATCGCGATGTACACTATCAAGATAACTTAGATTCTTTTTATCATTCATTGTGTTTAGTCCCCCTTATCCTAACCAATTTGTAAAGGGTATAGCCATTGCCATACCGCTTATAAGACTAAGCGGAAGTGCATAATCTGTAAGCCAACGGATTTTGAATTTTTTTGCACATATACCGCAAATTGCCATAACAACGGCAGATACAGCCATAACACAAACGGGTACAAGACCCGAGGTATCACCTTTAAGAACGAGTCCAACATCGCAGAACACGTAACCTAAGAATGCCGAAATCATACCGAGAAACATAGCGTTATTAAAAATCTCGCCCCATTTTTTATCCTTCATTCCTATCTTGTTCATACCGCCTTGTATCTTTTTAGTTACAAAGGGTACAAGAATAATACCAATAGAAATACCAAGTGTCATAACCCACAAAACAGTAACAAATACCGATGGGTCAGTAATTGTTTGACCTGCGCCAAGTCCGAGTGCAGTAAGCGCATTGTTGGCGGCAACAGTTTCGTATGTAATTGAGCCGATGACTGAAAGTCTCAACCATGGTAGTGCAACACCGAGGCTTTTTGAGAGTGCCACAACACCTACCAAAATGGCAATAGCGGGAGCTATAGTAAATATTGCGGCAGAGCTGATTGTTGCCTTAATAGTTTTTTGGTCAATGCCTTTTTCCTTTGCTCTTTTTAACGCACGCACAAGAAAGTATATTGATTGTGCAAGAACAACGGCAATAAGTATCCCAACCATAACAAAAAGTATGGGATGATTTACGCTGAATTCCATCATTTTCTCTCCTTAAAAATGTTTATATATAAATTAACTATATATAATTTAACACAAATCATCACTTTGTTCAACAAAAAAAGAACATCTTTGCAGTTAAAGATGTTCTTTAATGTTTTAATTGGGAATAAATCCTTCAAAAATAACAATTTCATTATCAGCTATCGCTGTATCAAGTTCTTGTTGCGATTTTAAAGTCCAACTGACACCCTGCATATGCCATAATTTTTTGCAGATATTGTAAGGTATATTATGGCGGTCGTGGTAACTATACGCTATAAAATCAGGTTTGTTTATTAGGTTGGTTATAAGCGAAGTTAAAAATAGCCTTACAAAAAAGTTTTTAATTGTTGAACTGTTAAAATAATTGAACGCAAGTTGTCCACGTATAATATCAGGACGGTTTTGTTTTAACCACATTATACAACGGGGGTCAAAACTCTCAATACAGTAGTCACCACTATAGTTATCAAGTGCGTCGCATACCGTTTTACAAAGAATTGGGTAGTGCTTATCAAATGCCTTGAGTTCAATTATTAGCGGCACCTTTCCGTCAAACAATTCTAATACATCGTAAAAGTTGGGTATTGTTTCACTTGTACCATCAAGATAATACATTCCGAGTTCATCGGTTGTGATTTCTGATATTTTGCGGTCAACGCCCGTCATACGTTTAAGCGAGTCGTCGTGAAATACGGCAAGACCACCATCGGCAAGTAGGTGAACGTCTAATTCAACCCCAAAATCATTATCGCGCGCTAAACGAAACGATGCCATACTGTTTTCGGGGATAACATCCTTTTTAAAAAGTCCGCGATGTGCAAAATTATATTTTTCAAAGGCCGACATATCGGTATTACCGCGCCCTTTAAGTGCGAGTAGATATAGAACCGATAAAACAATCAGAATACATAAAATAATTAAAAATGGTGTCAAAAAAATCTTCCTTAATCATCAATATCAAAGGCTTCAATGCCTTTTTGCGGTGCAAATTTACTGTCGCCGTGCTTAACAAATAACATAGTGATAAACGAAATGAGCACCGCTATTGCTGCGTAGATGAACAGGGTTTTGGGGTTAACGCCGTATAATGTACCTGCAAGTATGGGGGTGATAACCTGTGCCGCCATACTAAAGGCATAGTAGTAACCGGTGAATTTACCGATGTCGCCCCCTGCACACATTTCAACTACCATCGGCAAACTGTTAACGTTAATCATAGCCCAAGAAATGCCAACAAGAATAAATACTGCATAAAGCACAGGGTTAAATGATGTTGCAAATAGGGTGTATACAAAGGCAATCGCAAATGAAATAGCCAAAATTGCAGCACCTATTTTAATGGTTTTGGCACGACCGATTTTACCCGCGATAATACCGGCGGGAATATACGAGGCAATTGCACCTGCCGTTGCTATTGTAAGGCAGAGTGAAGCGCCTCCGTCGCTCATACCCCATTGGCTTGTAGCATATACCGAGAACCAGGTTGTAACAGCGTTGTAGCCTATATACCAAAATGCAACTGACAATAAAAGGAAGATAAGACTTTTCTTAACGGGTTTTGGGATTATAACCTTTTTGCTTGTCTCATCAACTTCTGTCAGTTGTTCCTCGGGGTGAGCTGCTTCATATTCTGCCTGTTCTGCAGCAAGTTTAGGCTCATTAACAAAGAACATAATAACAAAAAGGGCAATAAGCATTATACCTGCAACGATAATAAATATCGGTAGGTAATCAATATGGGTTTCGGCAGGTTTGCTACCCGAATAAAGAACGGTGTTAATAATTAAAAACAATACGCCACCAATAGCGCCCATAAGGTTGATTACGGCATTACCTTTACTGCGCAAAGGCTTGGGCGTAACGTCGGGCATAAGCGCTACGGCGGGGGAGCGGAAAATACCCATTGAAACCAGCGCCAAACAAAGTACACCAATAAAGCCTATAAGAAGGTGCAAAGGGTTAATGCTTGTGCCTGAAACGGCAAGGTTATCAATAATCGGCAGACCAATCATAAATATAACTGCTAAAATTGTACCAACAAGTATAAATGGCTTGCGTTTACCCATTTTAGCGTTACAGCGGTCAGAAAATCCGCCAAACAAGGGTAGTAAAAATAATGCAAGTATATTATCGGCCGACATAATAAAACCTGTAATTGTTTCATTAAGGCCAAACGTGTACTGCAAAATAAGCGGAATTTTATTGTCGTACATCTGCCAGAATGCGCTGATTGCAAGAAAAGCAAAGCCGACAAGTATGGTGCGCTTAACGTTTAACTTCATATGTTTTTCTCCGTTCTGTATGTAGTATGCCAAGTATACTTTGATTATATCCGTTTTTTACCAAAAAGTCTATAAAAAGTTAATTATAAAATTATAAAAAAGCACCTACTAAAGCGTGGTTCTCATAAGGAAGTTTGATTTCTCCTTGTAGGGACTGTGCGTCCATGCAACTTGTTGCGCAACAAGTTGCCGACGGTCCCAAAAGGCATAATTGCTCCGCAGAAAACAAATAATTAACCCCGGCAGATTAAAAAAATCTGTCGGGGTATTTCTATCTAAAAAACGGTAATTATCCTAATTTATAGGTGTTCAAAGACCAATTATGTCCACAAATATTTTTCTTTGCCTTTATGAAATCTTGAATTGCGGTAGCCTTTTCTGCATAATAAGAACTACAAATTATATCCCCATCTTTGTTATATCCGAAAAAGCGATATACAGAATTAATGTTTAAGATTTCCCCAACCAATTCTACTTCTTGTATTCTGGGTTCACAATTGGGCTTTGAAAACGGTTTACCTTCGCTCATTGCTTCTTTCATTGCCGTGGTAGCGTCATCTTTAGTTTGAAAAGTACCTATAAGAGACTCTGCCCGATATTTTTTGCCACATTCTTCCTCGGTTCTACTAATATACAAATCATACAGAAAATTCATATGTTTTCCCTTTTCATATTTTATCGCCAGTTTCGCCTTTGTATTACAAAGGCACAGGGCAAAGCCCATACCCCTAAAGATGCACGAGCGTGTCCGAAGGCTCCCTTGTGTAAAGGGAGCTGTCGCGTTAGCGACTGAGGGATTGTTTCCTGCTATTTTGGGCTTTTTTACAATCCCTCCGTCAGCCTTCGGCTGCCACCTCCCTTTACACAAGGGAGGCTTTTTGTTATCACCATTATAACACAAATCGGCAGAGAAAACAATATCTCTGCCGATATTTATATGTGTATCCGTAGGGGAGACCTGCGGTCTCCCGCGGGCGAACACAGTTCGCCCCTACCGTGTTCCGAAAACATCCTTATGAGAACGCTC
>JAFSDK010000011.1 GCA_017436255.1 Clostridia bacterium | reverse complement strand
TTTCAAACTGATTAAAATAGATATAATGTCCAAGTGTAACTACTGCGATTTTTGCTTTTTTCATTTTACAACACTCCTTATATGTTATATTTTTATTTTAAGCACCTATCAATCACTTAGCAAGGCACAATAATGTAAAAAATAGCACAATCTGTCCATTTTTTAATTGACAATCGTAGCGTATTATAGTAAAATTTAAACTTAAGGGGTGGTTTTTTTGCTATACAATTCTTTGTATATTGACATTAGACGCATCACATTTGCTCACAAATTTGTTTTAAACAGAACAAATATATGTAATTATCCCGAAAGCAGAAAAAACTACGGCTTTGTATACTGTATCGACGGACAAGCGGATTATGTTTTTTCAAGCGGTGAGCGTTGTACCGTAAGCCGCGGTCAGGTAATTTTTTTAGCACCCACCGCCGCCTATTCTATAAAAACAAAAAAAGATTTTCTGCATTATACCGTTAATTTTGAACTTCATAAGAAATCGTCCGAACTTTCTTTTCTTGACGGTGAGTTTTGTCATTTAGATACCGACAATTCCGAAATCTACCGACATATTTTTAAAAATCTTATAATGCATTGGCAAAATAAAAATAGTTGTTTTGAAATGCGCGCATTTGCCTGTCTTTATGAAATTATCGCACATTTCGGCAGTGAAATTTGCGAACAAAAGTATAACGCTAACACTCATAAGCGTATGTTGCCGGCGAAAGAATATATTGATAAAAATTTCCTTTCACAATTCGACTTAAACGTGCTTGCAAACCTCACAAATATGAGCACCACCAATTTCCGTAGAGAATGGACTAAATTATACGGCATTTCTCCTATGCAGTACCGTGATGAAATGCGCCTTAATTATGCTAAAGAATATCTGTTAAGCGGTTACTATACCGTCGGTGAAGTATCCTCAAAGTGCGGTTTTAGCGATGTGAATTACTTTATCCGTTTTTTTAAAAAGCACACCGGTATTTCGCCGCGAAAGTTTACAAAATTATAATTAAATTGCATCCTGTATAACAAGCGCCCCTCGCCTAGAGGGGAGAGGGCCGCGCCTTGCGTGGCGAGGGGATTTTCTATTTTATATCCCACCACCAACCTTACGGTTGGTTCCCCTCCCTTTAGGCAAGGGAGGCAAACGGGATGGGTGACCCCTCCCCTACGATTTAATAACGAAACAAAAAACAGAGGGTAAAAGCCCTCTGTTTTTTAAAGCAATATTTCTTCTAATGTTACATTAAACACCTTTGCAAAAGCAATAATTTCAATATCAGTAACAAATCGCTTACCGCATTCAATACGTTGAATAGCATTTTTATCAATATCCATACCAACTAATTGCATTTTATCTGCAAGGGCTCTTTGCGATATGCCCAAATCAATACGCAAACGCGATATATTTTTACCGCAAATATTATTTAAGCCATCTTTTGTCTTATTTATAAACATATATACTTCCTCTTTTGACATCTTGTGCTTGTCGTTAAAGGAATTATATGTTATAATCACCTTAATTATGACATTTTGTAAATGTCATTTTTTAGAGGTGTATAATATGAAAACATGTATCTTTTTTGGACATAGAGATTGCCCTGATACAATTAGACCTAAACTTAAAAATACTATTGAATTGCTTATTAGCGAAAACGGATTTAATGTATTTTTGGTCGGTAATCATGGCAATTTTGACCGCATTGTTCGTGAAGTGTTGAAAGAATTAGAAACCACCTACAATATACACTATGAAATTATTTTAAACACTTTACCTAATCCAAAAAAATTAGACTATACCGAATATGATACCGCACACTACACATTACCCGAAAACCTTGAATTGACACCACCAAAATACTCGATAGATTTTCGAAATAAATATATGATAAACCGCGCCCAATACGTTATATCCTATATAACGCATAACTTTGGTACTGGTGCTGCTAAATACGTACAACTTGCCAAAAAGAAAGATATACCCGTTATAAATTTAACCGATGAATAAAAATATCCCCCGACGTATCGGGGGATGTTTTTACTGCTGTGCTTTTGCGAT
The DNA here is from genome assembly GCA_017436255.1 of Clostridia bacterium. Classification (GTDB taxonomy): domain Bacteria; phylum Bacillota; class Clostridia; order Oscillospirales; family Acutalibacteraceae; genus SIG565. The sequence continues at coordinate 12,344 of JAFSDK010000011.1, read as the reverse complement.
AACTTCTTTTGCGAGCATATCGGGCATTTCTTCGTAACACTTAAATTCAAGTGTAAATGTAGCCCTACCTTGCGTTATTGAGCGCATTGAGGTAGCAAAGTCTGACGTTTCAGAAATTGGTATTTCGGAGGTAACCTTTTGATTTTTATTTTCGCACGGTTCCATACCAACAACTCTGCCGCGGCGCTTGTTTATTTCACCTATAACGTCACCAAGACAGTCATCGGCTGTTATAACTTCAAGTATTCCAATTGGCTCTAACAATGTCGGTGCGCACTGGGGTATGCCCTCTTTAAAGGCGAGTGAAGCCGCCGTTTTAAATGCCATTTCGCTTGAGTCAACAGGATGATATGAGCCGTCAAGCAAGGTTGCTTTTACGCCCACCATAGGATAGCCTGCAAGTACACCCTGTTTTACGCTGTCACGAAGTCCCTTTTCAACCGCAGGGAAGAAGTTTTTGGGTACGGCACCGCCGAATACCTTTTCTTCAAATACAAGTTCTTCACTGTCACATGGCTCAAACTCAATCCAAACGTCACCGTACTGACCGTGACCGCCCGACTGCTTTTTATATTTACCCTGCACCTTGGCAGTTTTTCTAATTGTTTCGCGGTATGCAACCGACGGAGCCTTCATAACAATACTAACGCCGAATTTCTGCTTAAGGCGTGAAACTATAACGTCGATATGTTGTTCACCAAGACCCGACAAAATCTGCTCTTTAGTTTCGGTATTATATTTAACCTTAATGGTTAAATCTTCTTCGGCAAGACGTGCAAGTCCGTTAGCAATTTTTTCTTCATCGCCCTTGTTTGCGGGGAAAACCGCTACCGAAAGATTAGCCACAGGGAATGCCGCAGATTTTACAACGTAATCAGCATCACCTAATGTGTCGCCCGTAAGCACGGCGCCCATCTTAGCGGCACAACCTATATCACCTGCCGTAATGTATGCGGCGTCCTCTTGTTTGCCTGCCTTTATGTACATTACTTTACCCGGACGCACATCTTCATCACTGCGTTTGATTTTAAGGCGTGTATCACCCGCAATTTTACCGCTTATAACCTTAAAGTATGAAAGTTTGCCAACAAACGGGTCGGCTATTGTCTTAAATACGTAGGCTACGGGTTTGCCCGATTCATCGGGTAATATTTTCTGCTCATCTTCACCCTTAATAATTGCCGTTGCACATTCATTAGCGGTGGGTAGTAATTTATCAAGTAATTCTACCATAAGCGGGACGCCGTCGCCTGTCTGTTGAATGCCTGCAAATACAGGTGAGATTTCGCCCGTGCGAATACCCTTTGAAATAGCCGAAATTTTTTCATCGTACGTAAAGGGCTCGCCCTCAAAATATTTCTCCATCAATTCTTCATCCATTGAAGCGATGGCTTCAAGCATAATATCTCGCATCTGATTAACTTCATCAGAATTCGGCATATAACATTCTGTCTTTTTAACACCATCAAAGGTATATGCCTTTTCATTTATAAGGTCAACGTAGCACTTAACCGCCTCACCCTCAACGTAAGGCACAACTATAGGACAAATAACGGCGCCGTAAAGACCCGTAAGAATTGAAATAACACGATAAAAATGTGCGTGGTTTGAATCAAGTTTGCCTATAAAGAAAGCGGTAGGTTTGCCGAGCGCCTTTGCCTTTTGATAACTCTGTTGAGCACCAACCGTCATACCCGATTTACCCGAAAGCACAATAATTGCATTATCAGCACATGACAGCGCCTCAGCGGCGCCTGCCTCAAAGTCAAAAAGACCGGGAGCGTCAAGTATATTCCACTTGCCATCGTTTATTTCAAGTGGATATGCCGATAGTTGAACCGACGTCTTTCTCTTCTTCTCTTCAACATCAAAATCCATCACCGTGGTACCATCCGCAATCTTACCTATACGTTCAACTGCTTTGCCATAGTAAAGAATAGAATCAACCAGCGTGGTTTTACCCGAACCGCCGTGACCTAAAAAGGCAATGTTTTTAATTTGTTGTGACGTATACTGTTTCATTTTGGAAGCACCCCTCATATTTTTTTGGTATGTGTGTATTATAACACAGTTTTTTGTGCCTTTCAACTAATTTTTACTAAACTTTTAATTTTATTTCATTGAAATTATACAAAATATACAAATTTTCGTGTTTCAACTATCAACTGTAACAAATTTGAAACTTTTTTCGCCCTTTTTGTAATAAATTTGATATTAAACTGTAACTAAAAAGAAACGACTTTTTTAACATTAGTTGTTATAATAGTTAATAGAAAGGTTGGTGCTATAAATGAAACGTCTTATCGCTGTATGTCTGTTCCTTACATGTTGTCTTTGTATGAATGGTTTTATCAGTATGCCTGAACAAACCGTAAAGACCGAAAGCCCTGCCGTTTCGTCTGTAGCACCAGACGTAGATCTTGTTGAAAATGCGCGAATCGAAAACTTGCTTAACCGCAACAACGTATATGGCGACGACTTTTTAAACAACGAAAAGTTGACAAATTTAGCAGCTGTTGCGCTTCGCTCTTATGCTGACGATAATGGTTTTATTGATGAAGCAATTATAACGGCCTATATTAAAGACCTATATGATATTGACCTTGTAATAACCGACGATATAAACGCAGATATGCCTAAGAAAGCAGGTTACGTTTATCTTATACCACGTGGTTTCGCGATGTATAATCATGACGTTGTATCTGTAACTGACTGCACCGATTTTATTGTTGTTACATCAAACGTTACGGTATATTACCACGATGGTGGACAGGTTGCAGGTGTTGCCACCACAATTCTTATTGAAAACAACAACACTGCTTACGGATACAACATAATTGATTCAAACATAATTTTTTAATACACAAATTTCTAAAATATTTAAATATATAAACGAATGCCGACCGTGGGGGAACACGGTCGGCATTCTTCTTTTTAGGGGGTTTGAGGAGAGACCAAAAGTAACACAAATTTGTTATTTTTGGTGTGCAAAAGGATTTGCGGCTTCCCTTTTGCATATATATAATAACACTCATTTATGAATAAATTTTTAAATATCTCTGTATAAATTAAAAACCTTTTTCCGATAATATTACCGAGGTGTTTAAAATGAGTGAAAATAAAAATTCTGTTATTTCAAAATTCTTTTCAGGTAAGGGTTTTTATATGGTGCTTGCGGGTTGCCTTATAGCAGTTGGTGTTGCGGCATGGTCGGCAGTTGCCGCTATAAACGACCAAAACACTACTAAAAAACCCGATAACGTTAATTCTTATCTAAGTAGTGAAGTGCCGCAAATTGAAGAACCCGTTCAAAACGAAGTTGTCGACGAACCATACAGCGAACCTTCAGATACATCTGAAATAGAAAGTCAAACCACCAATACAAAACCCGTCGCAGCATATTTTGTTATGCCCGTTTCAGGAAGTGTTGAAAAGGAATTCGATGCGAAAACACTTCAATATTCTGCAACCTTCCAAGATATGCGACTTCATTTAGGGGTTGATATTATAGCCGAAAAGGGTGCTTCGGTTGTAGCCTGCGGTGATGGAACTGTAAGCCGTATATATACCGATTTAATTTTAGGTACAATTATAGAAATTGACCACGGCAATGGCATTGTAGCCCGTTACTGTGGTATGGATGAAAACCTGCTTGTTGATATCGATGACGTTGTAACAGCATCACAAAAAATCGGTACTTTAGGATACGTACCGGGTGAAAGTGCCGATGCTTCACACCTGCATTTCGAGATGTTAAAAAACGGCAAGCAGGTGTCTCCTCTTAAAACAATGGGAATTGAATAGCCCGCCCCCGAAATCTCGTTTAGGGGCAAAAAAAAGAACAACAGTGTTTTTTACTGTTGTTCTTTTTCTATTCTATTAAGGTCATCTTTTATTGCAGCAATTAAATTATCTACATTATCAAACTTTTTTTCTTCCCTAATAAAACTTATAAAATCAACCTTTATATCCCGACCATACAGGTCACCATTAAAATCTAAAATAAAGGTTTCGGCCGAAACAAAATTATTTTGGAAGGTTGGCCTTACACCTATATTGGTAATACCCCTATATACTTTATCGTCAAACTTAACTCGGGTTTCATAAACGCCGAATTTAAGTTTTGTCAAACCCATCGGATAGAGCTGATTTACGGTCGGATATCCGATTGTTCTGCCACGAGCATCACCGTGAATTACCTTGGCGGTAATAGAAAACGGATGACCGCAAAGCTTCAATACCTCGTCTACCCCACCTTCTGCCAAAAGCAAACGCAAATACGTTGAGGATATAATCTGCTCATTCGCATAAACAGGCTTGCTAACCGAAAGGCCGATGCCGTTTTTTTCACAATACTCTTTAAGGGTATCGGTATCTCCTGCCCCATCCTTACCAAAACGATAGTTAAAACCACAAGAAATAAATGCGCAGCCCAGTTCATCTTTAAGATAATCTAAAAACTGCTCGGGAGAATAGTTGCGGAATTGATTAAAATCAAGGTAAACCGTCTTTTTTATACCAAGATTGCCTAAAACCTCGCTTTTTTGCTCAGGCGTCATAATAGATTTAACCGATACGTCAAAATACGCTTTAGGCGGTATGTCGAAGGTAACCGCCAACGGCTTTAATCCACTATCTACAGCATTTTTAATAACTGCTTTATGACCGGAATGCACACCGTCAAAGGTGCCAAGTGCCACCGCAGTTTTTATCTTTGGCTGTTCAGCCACAATACACTTAACTGCTAATTGGTCGTTTGCCTTATCAACAATACCAAGCCCTAAAAACTCATTATTGTGTTTTACCCTAACGATTTCCCCGTCTTGTTCGGCTTTAAAATACAAACGCTCAAGCGATAACTGACCGCCGTTTAAGAAGCGTGTGGCTTGCTTTTCACTTATATTAGCATATCTGAAATTTTCGACCGCTTTTTCAGACGGCAGAAGATACTGTGCTAAATTATCGTGAGTTAAATCTTCAAGATTTACGCACTCCGACAAACTGAAGCCCGAGGTTGCCGTACGTTCAAGTTCTGCCAATGTAGCTCCACAACCGAGGAACTCACCAATATCCTGACAAAGCGAACGAATGTATGTGCCTTTTGAGCAACGCACATCAAGTTTTATTACGTTATTTTCAAGGCTTCCCACTTTTCCAATAGAATAAATAGTAACCTTTCTTGGCTCAATCTCTACAGTTTCGCCTTTGCGGGCAAGTTTATAAAGCGGTACGCCGTTCTTTTTTATTGCCGAATACATTGGCGGCACCTGAAAAATTTCACCTGTAAATTTCTCTATCGCCCTATCAATATCGACTTCAGTTATATTAACCTCTCTGGTTTCTATTGTTTCACCCGTAACGTCGCCTGTATCGGTAACCTTACCTAACAAAACGGTTGCTAGGTAGCGTTTGTCTGCGTCAAGAAGATACGAAGAAAGGGTTGTCGCCCTTCCTATAAGCACGGGCAAAACACCGGTTGCCATAGGGTCAAGCGTACCGGTATGACCAACACGCTTTTCACCTGACAATCGCTTTATTCTTGCAACCGCCGAAAAGGACGTAATACCCTTTGGTTTATTCAGTAACAATAGCCCTTGCATCATTTTCTTCTATTGCCTTTCCTACTGCATCAACAATCTGCTTTTTCACTTCACTAAGGCTACCAATTAAGGTGCATCCTGCCGCAGCTTTGTGTCCACCGCCACCAAGCGTCTTGCATATTTCAGAAGCATTAAACGGCTCGTATGTTCGAAGTGAAATTTTATAAGTATCTTTTTCCGATTGTTTTATAGAAACACCTATTAAAACACCCTCAACCGAACGTGAAATAGATGCAACGCCATCAAGGTCGCTAGGCTCACATCCCGACCTTGACTGCATCTCACTTGTAACGGTTAATAACAGACAACGGTCATCAAACAAAAACTCTGCCGTTTCAAGCACCATTTTTTCTAGTTCAACACGTTGTTTTGACTTAGTGTCAAACATCTTGCGGTTGATTTCCGCCGCATCAATGCCAAAGCTATGAAGTTCGGCAGCAATGCGGTGTGTTTTTGGTGTAACGTTTGAATACTTAAAGCAACCCGTGTCGGTAGAAATGCCTGTATAAAGGGCGGTTGCCATAAGCGGTGTTATCTTAATATGCAGTTTCTTTAAAATTTCATAAATACACTCTGCCGTAGCCGATGCTGCCGCATCAAGATACAGATTTTTTGCATAGTGTGTGTTTGAAACGTGATGATCTATGGTTAATTCGATTTTATCGCTGTATTTTTCATAAAGTGAACCCAGTAATTTTGCATCTGCAACATCAACCGCCACTACAGTCTTATAATCTATAGATTTAAGATTTGCCTCTTTAACGAAGTAATTATACTTTTCAGGTATCTCATCGTTACATACAACAAATGCCTTTTTGCCAATACTAATAAGACCCAAAGCTAATGCATAAGCTGAGCCCAACGTATCGCCATCGGGTGAGGTGTGGGTAAGAATTATATAATCATCATGCTTCTTTAAGAATTTGCATAGGGTAGAAAGATTTAAAATATTAGAACTTCCTATCATATATACTCCTTCACTCTAAACAATTAAAAAGATTCTATTATCTTTGAAATTTCAGAGCTTTTTTCTATTGAGTTATCGGCTATGAATTTAAGTTCGGGTACCTTTCTTAACTTCATTCTTGCGCCAAGCTCGCGTCGGATATAGCCTGCGGCATTTTTAAGGGCTTTGACCGACTCCTCGGTTTTATCCATACCCTCAATAGCGCTTACATAAATGCTCGCATAAGACAGGTCGTTTGATACGTCAACCTTAACAACGCTTAACAACTTGCTAACCCTCGGGTCCTTTACGTCACGCAAAATATCCGAAAGTGTAACCTTTATATCCGATGTTATTCTGCCTAATTTATATCCAGCCATTAGTCTCTGTATTCCTCCATAATAAAGGCTTCAAATACGTCGCCCTCTTTAATGTCACCAAACTTCTCAAGACCGATACCGCATTCATAACCCTGCGCTACCTCCTTAACGTCATCCTTAAAGCGACGGAGCGAATCAATTTTATCCTCTGCAAGAACAATACCATCACGCACAACACGAATCTGACAAGCGCGCGTTACCTTACCATTTGTAACGTACGAACCTGCAATAGTGCCAACACCCGAAATTTTATAGGTGTTACGAACCTCAACAGTACCGAGAATAACCTCACGGAATTTAGGTGCTAACATACCCTTCATAGCAGCCTCGATTTCTTCAATACAGTTGTAAATTACTCTGTAAAGACGAACGTCTACGCCCTCACGCTCTGCCAATTCCTTGGCAACGGCATCGGGGCGTACGTTAAATCCAACGATAATAGCGCCCGAAGTTTGAGCAAGCACTACGTCTGACTCGTTAACTGCACCAACGGCACCGTGGATAACCTTAACGCGCACCTCTTCATTAGAGAGTTTTTCAAGACTTTCTCTTACCGCCTCAACCGAGCCTTGTACGTCGGCCTTAACGATAATGTTAAGTTCTTTAAGATCGCCTTCGCTAAGCTGGTCAAAGAGATTATCAAGTGTAACCTTTTGTTTTGCATTGAATAAATCTTCTTTCGCCTTTTGCTTGCGTTGTTCAACAAGTTGACGTGCAAGACGTTCATCAGATACTGCATCAAATGTATCGCCTGCTGCAGGAGTTTCGGCAAGACCTGCAATTTCAACCGGAACAGACGGACCTGCTTCTTTAACTACCTTACCATTTTCATTTGTCATTACACGAACACGACCAACTGCTGTGCCCGCAACAACAATATCACCGCTTTTGAGTGTACCATTTTGTACAAGAAGCGTAGCAATAGGACCTCTTCCCTTATCGAGTCTTGCCTCAATAACAACACCCTTTGCCTTACGGTCGGGGTTAGCCTTTAATTCCATCATTTCGGCAACAAGTAATATATTTTCAAGAAGGTTGTCAATACCCTGTCTTGTTTTGGCCGAAACAGGTACACATATAACGTCGCCACCCCACTCTTCAGGAACGATCGAGTGTTCTGTAAGTTGCTGCTTAACCTGGTCCGGATTAGCCTCAGGTTTATCCATTTTGTTAATTGCAACAATTATCTGTACATTAGCTGCTTTGGCATGATTTATAGCCTCAACAGTCTGCGGCATAATACCGTCATCGGCAGCAACAACAAGCACGGCAATATCGGTAGCCATTGCACCACGTTGACGCATAGAAGTAAATGCGGCGTGACCGGGGGTGTCAAGGAATGTGATATCCTGACCATTACAGTTTACTCTGTAAGCACCAATTGCCTGAGTAATACCACCGGCTTCAGTATCGGTAACTGCCGAATGACGAATAGCATCAAGAAGTGATGTTTTACCGTGGTCAACGTGTCCCATAACGACAACAACGGGACTACGCGGTTTCAAATCTTCTTCCTTATCCTCTGCAGTCTCCATAATCTGCTCTTCAATGGTAACTACAACCTGACGCTCAATCTTTGCGCCCATTTCGGTTACAACTATTTCTGCGGTATCGTAATCAATTACCTGATTAACGCTTGCCATCATGCCAAGTTTCATAAGTTCTTTAATAACCTCTGCCGCAGTCTTTTTAAGGGCAGCAGCAAGTTCGCCTACCGTAATTTCGTCGCCAATGGTAACGGTAATAGGCGTCTTTTTAATCTTTTCAAGTTGAAGTCTACGTAGTTTATCCGCCTCGGTTTCACGCTTAGCATTCTGCGGGCGACGATAATCTTTTGACTTCTGCTTAATTTTCTGTTTGCCCTGGTAGTTATCCTTCATTGAGTTAGCCGGAGCAATATTTTCGTACTTTTCGTTGTATTTATCCATATCAACGTGTACAGTACGTGTATCAACGTGTCGAATCTGAGCGGGTCCGCGGTTAGGGGCGGCACCACCCACCTTTTGCTTTTTAGGCGGAGCCACGAGAATTTCTTCTTTTTTAGGCTCTGTCTTTACAGGCTCTTCTTTTTTAGGTTCAGACTTTTTAGCAGTTTCCTTTTTAGGTGCATCCTTCTTAGGTGTTTCCTTCTTAGGCTCTGCCTTTTTAGGTGCTTCTTTAGCTGCTTTTTCAGCCTCAGCCGCATTCTTTAACTGTTCAAGAAGTGCCATTTGCTCTGCCAACTTCTTATCTTTTTCGGCCTGGCGTTGCTCTGCTGCGGCCTTACGGGCACGCTCACCCGTCTCAAAATATTCATCAAAACTTTTAACCTGATTATTTTGAGTCATAACCTCAAAAATAACGTCAAGGTCATGTTCACTCAGCGTTGTTGCTGCTTTTTTGGTGTCGCCCGTGCATTTTTCAAGAATTGTAATAATCTCCTTGGTTGATACCGAGAAATCTTTAGCAGCGTCGCTGACTTTGTATTTAACCATCATTGGCGGTTCCTCCTTCACTTGCCGATATTTCTAGAAAACTAACTTATCTACGGCTTCGGCAAAGCCCTTATCATTAACCGATAATATACCGCATTTGCGTCCTATCGCGTGTGATAACGTTTGCATATCCGTATCACCTAAAACGGTAACTTTAACTTTTTCTTTTTCTGCATTAAAGGTTATTTCTTTAAGGCTTTTGGGTGATACATCTGACGCCGCTATTATAAGTGACGCTTTGCCTTTTTTAATTGACTCTACCGATGCATCCATTCCGTAAGACATCTTGCCCGCCTTACTGCAAAAGCCTAAAAGAGTTAATATTTTACTGTTCATTGCTTGATAAATCCTTTTTAAGCGTATCGTAAACCTCGGGTGCGATTACCGATTCAAAGGTGCGTTCAAGACGTTTTGCCTTGATAGCCTTGTTAAGACAGCCTATATCGTGGCAAATATAAGCGCCGCGACCATTTGCCTTGCCCTTTAGGTCAATAAATATTTCACCTTCTGCAGGCTTTACAACTCGTATAAGTTCTACCTTAGGTTTCATTTCGCCGCAACCGACACACATACGCATAGGTATTTTTCTCTTCTGCATAATTAGTCCTCGGTGTCTTCTCCGTAGAATCCGCTTTCAGGTCTGATATCAATCTTCCAACCGGTAAGTTTAGCTGCAAGACGTGCATTTTGACCCTTGTTACCGATAGCGAGGGACAACTGTGCATCAGGTACGGTAACGCGGCAAACTTTCGGATTTTCACTCTCAATTTCTACTGAAACAACCTTTGCAGGAGATAACGCTTCGCCTATAAATTGAACGGGATCATCGCTATATTTAACAATGTCAATCTTTTCGCCCTTTAACTCATCAACAATGGTGTTAACACGAGCACCGCGCTGACCGATACAAGCACCTACGGGGTCAATATCGGGATTAGGACTGTAAACAGCAAGTTTTGAGCGCGAGCCTGCCTGACGCGAAATTGACTTAATCTCAATAGTGCCGTCAAAAATTTCAGGAACTTCGGTCTCAAACAAACGCTTAACAAGACCGGGATGAGTACGCGAAATCATAACCTTGGGTCCTTTGTCGGTCTCTTTAACGTCAACAACGTAAACCTTAATATGGTCACCCTCACAAAGTTCCTCTCCGGGCACCTGCTCGAGCTTTGGCAAAATGGTTTCTACCTTGCCGATAGTAACGGTTGCATTGCCTGTTCTCGGGTCGATCTGTTGAACAACTGCAGTAAGCAACTCGCGGTTGTGGTTCTGGAACTCTGCCATTGTCTGGCCACGCTCGGCTTCACGTATACCCTGACGAATAACGTGTTTAGCTGTCTGTGCAACGATTCTGCCAAACTGTTTGGTATCAAGTTTGATATCAACAAAGCCGTTTTCAACTGCCTTGGAATCAATTTTTATAGCCTCATCGCGAAGAATTTGTGAAATCGGATCTTCAATTTCGTCAACAACTTCTTTTCTTACCGTTACTGCAAAAATCATCTTTTCAGGATCTATTGTACAGGTAACAATATCATTACCGCCATAGTCCTTGCGAAGTGCTACAACAATAGCGTTAGCAATTTTCTCTGCTAAATACTGCTGAGGAACGCCTTTTTCCTCCTCCATCATTTTAAGTGCTGCAAAAAATTCCTTAGTGTCCTTATTCATTTTCCTTTGTACCTCCGTTAATTAGTCTAAATCATTAAGACGAACAGATGAAAAATCTTTCTTTTCAAAATATATTTCCTTGTCGCCGATTTTTAACTGTATTCCGCCATCAAAACCGAATAATTCGCCGATGACCTCTTTTTTACCGTCAAAAGCGCGGTAAAGTTTAACCTTAACCGAACTACCGATAAATTTTTCAAAGTGTTCAGGTCTTGCCAGTTCCCTTTCAAGCCCCGGTGAACAAACCTCTAAATAATAAGATTTGTCGATGGGGTCGGCTTCATCAATAATGGGGTCTATCGCGTGTGAGACGTTGGTGCAGTCATCAATATTTATACCTGCATCACTATCAATAAAGACGCGCAGGTAGTATGATGCGCCCTCCTTTACAAACTTGACGTCCCAAAGTCTTACGTTTTGTCCCTCAACAGTTTCTTTAATCAGTTCAAAAACCCTGTCAGCTACACCAGCCAAAACCATTCCTCCCTTAATTTTATAAAAAGTCATAGCATTGTCATAACAAAAAGTAAAGAGCAGGTCGCCCTACTCTTCTTTCCTACTTCTTATACTACTGCAAGTATAACATATATAAATATAAATTGCAAGCACTTTTTACTAAATCCTAAATCCTGAATCCTATTGCTCCATCTGCTTACCCAAAAAAGATGCCGCAACCTTTATAAGTTTCAGGTCACTTTCTTTTGCATCGTTACCATTGTCGTTTGCGAGTAATATTACCGAGCCCGCAATATCCCCTGCCGCTATAATGGGTGCTACCGCCAAGGCCGCCTTGTCGTTAATGCTGACACCCGCCGCGCCATCTTTAAAGACCTTTACCTGACGAGATGAAATAATCTGCTCTATTTCCTCGGGCATACTTTTCCCTATGATATCCTTTTTAGAAACACCGCCCGCCGCTATAAAGTGGTCACAATCGGTAATAGCAATGCCAAGATCGGTACCCGCGCTTAGTGCCTGTGCGTATTGCGATGCAAATGACGACAATTCACCCAAGGGCGAATACTTCCTAAAAATTACCAACCCATCCGAATCGGTGTAAATTTCCAACGGATCTCCTTCACGGATTCTCATTGTTCTTCTGATTTCTTTTGGAATTACGACTCTCCCAAGGTCGTCTCCACGTGTCAAGTATTCACCAAGACTTTTTAAAATCCTTTATTTTACAGGGTTTTTGGCACTTTTACCCGTTGTCGAAAAATGAATAGAATGAGGTATAAAAACACCAAGTCTCCAAAAAATAATAGAAACCGGA
>JAFSDK010000010.1 GCA_017436255.1 Clostridia bacterium | reverse complement strand
TTCATTTATAAATCCTCCGTTTGTGTTTTGTTTTGACTGGCAGGTCATTGCTATTTTAACACAAACGGAGGATTTTGTTCTGTTCATCGGTTAACCTCTTTTGAACCACGCGACTATCGCGTGGTTTTCGTTATACAAAAAATCTCGACTGTCTTCCAGTCGAGATTTTGATTTATAGATTTTCAAGTTCCTGCATCCATATATTAAATGAAGCATCGCTCGGCATCCTAAGGTCGCTGCGCGGTGATAGGCTGACGCTCCCTACCTTAACACCGTCAGGTAAACAAGAACGCTTGAACTGTTGAATAAAGAATCTTCTTACAAAAACTTTAAGCCATTTAAGTATAGTTTCTCTTGAATATTCACCCTCAAAAACATATTCGGCTAATCTTAAAATTTTTGCAGGTGAAAATAAACGTCTTACCATGTAATAAAGGAAGAAATCGTGTAACTCATAAGGACCTACAAAATCTTCAGTTTTTTGTGCAATTTCGCCCTTATCATCAGCAGGAAGCAACTCGGGTGAAACAGGTGTATCAAGAATATCCTTTAATACTGCTGAGAGTTTAGGCTCGCTATTTTCGGCAACGTAAAGCACAATGCGTTTGATTAAAGTTTTTGGTATACCGGAATTGACACCATACATTGACATATGGTCACCATTGTACGTTGCCCATCCAAGCGCCAGTTCAGAAAGGTCACCCGTACCTACAACAAGACCCCCAACGCGGTTAGCAATATCCATAAGCACCTGTGTGCGCTCACGCGCCTGCGAATTTTCGTAGGTTATATCGTGCTCGTCAGAACTTTGACCTATATCTTCAAAATGCTGATTAACAGCTGCGGTTATATTAACCTCTTTAAAGGTTACACCGAGTGCCTCACACAAAATTTCGGCATTGCTTCGAGTGCGGTTAGTTGTACCGAAGCACGGCATCGTAACGGCAATTACATTCTTGCGGTCTTTACCCATTAAATCCATAGTTCTCGCTGCCGCAATAAGACACAAACAACTGTCAAGCCCACCCGAAACACCTATAACCGCCTTATCGCTTCGCGAGTGCTGCATACGCTTTTTTAGGCCGTATGACTGAATTTTTAAAATCTCTTCTGCCCTTAAATTCACTTCCGCTTCATCCGACGGAACAAAAGGATTTTTCTCAATCTTTCTTGTGAGTTGGGTTTCTTTCATAGGTTGGTCAAAGAGTATATCAGTATAACCGTCTACGCGACGTGATACGTAACTTGTGTTTCTGCTACGTGCACCCACAATGCGGTCGACGTCTATTTCGCTATAAATAATTTTATTATCGGCAAAACTTGAATTTTCGGCAAGTAAATGACCTGCTTCAGCTATCATTAAGTGACTACCATAAACACAGTCTTGTGTTGATTCGCTTGGTGAGGCATCACTATAAACGTATCCGCAAACAAGGCGTGACGACGTGGATGTAACGATTCCGCGACGTGCCTTTGTTTTACCAACAAGTTGACTTGATGCCGATAAATTAGCAACTATGGTAGCGCCCGATTCGCAAAGCATGCGCGAAGGCGTATCGGCACCCCACATATCTTCACAAATTTCAACGCCCACCCTAAAATTATCCATATTGGCATTTCTAAAAATAAGGCGTTTGTCAATAGTAACGATATCATCGCCAATTTGAATACAGTTATAACCCTCCGGCAATTCATCGGCAGACGCAAAATAACGCTTCTCATAAAACTCACCATAGTTTGGTAGTTTTGTTTTAGGCACCAAGCCTAAAATTTCGCCACCGAAAACTACTGCAGCACAATTATAAATTTTATATTCATACTTAATCGGCAAACCAACGATAATTAGCGGATATTTATTTGTACTGTACTCGGCAATTTTTGCGAGGGTGTTTTTTGCATTTTCGAGTAGTGTGTCTGACAAAAACAGGTCCTGACAGGTATAACCTGTCACACAAAGTTCGGGCAATACCAAAAGATTGGCGCCTAAATTTTCCGCATCATCAATTGCAGAGATAATATTTTTTAAATTAGTTTCGGTATCGGCAACGGTAATTTCAACCGTAGCGCTTGCACACTTAATAAAACCATTCTTCATAGCGAGAAATCATCTCCTGAGTTTTTAACTATATATAATATAACACACTTTTTTAAAAATTACAACAAAACAGGGAGACAATATGTCTCCCTGCGTCAATTCAATCAGAACATTGGTAACACCAATTCTTTTATTTTATAGTTTTAGGTTAATAAGTAATTAAACCATTGGACTCACCATTTATTAAAATTTTAGCCGTTTAGAAAAATGAACTGTATTTTGGACTCACCACTTTCTTAAAAATTTTCGTCCCACCGATTCGGTTTGGCTTCCGTTAACATCGGTATCAGTCCTTTCATATCTTTTCTGTCTTCAATATACCACATTATTAACTATTTGTCAACTAAAAAGTTAATAATTTTTGTAAAAAACTTATAAATAATTGTCTTTTTAATTTTTTGTTGACTAAAATGGATAAATAATTTAAAATATAAATGATACACATATAGGAGGTTTTAGTTATGAGCGAAACAAAAATGAATGAAGATTATAATCCTGATATTATTACGCTTAGCGACGATGATGGCAACGAATTCACATTTGAAGTATTAGATGCTATCGAAAACGATGAAGCAAGATATTTGGCACTCCTTCCCGTTTATGAAGATCCGCAAAAAATGCTTGACGATAGCGGTGAACTTGTTATTGTAAAGGTTGACGAAGAAAACGGCGAAGAATTTTTCTCTGAAATTGAAGATGACGACGAGTACGAAATGGTTGCCGATGCATTTATCGATCGTTTGCAGAATGCTTTTGAAATTGAAGAACAGTAGAATATAATCTGAAAATTTTAATATACTATAAACAACCTGCTCTGTTCGCGGACTGTTCTATTATAACCCTACAAGCTATTTTTTAGGGGTCAGGATAGTGCGGTGGGCTTGCAGACCTCCCGTTATGGCCGAAATTTCGTTGTCATAATGGAAGAAGGGAGCGCGAAGCCGTACACGAGACACCCACCTGCCGTTCGCAGGTTATTATTAGCGCATTACGGCAGAGCGGGGTTCCTTAATCTCTGACAATTGTCGGAGATTTTTACTTTATTGACATTTTTTGTAAAATAATGTATAATTTCTTAAGAATTTAGAATTTCGGAGGTGCCTTTTATGAAATCAACAGGTATGATAAGACCGGTAGATAAAAATGGTCGTGTGGTTATTCCTATGGAATTAAGAAAACAGTTTGATATTACAAACGACGTAGACAGTTTTGAAATTTTTACCGAAGATGATAAGATTATTCTTAAAAAATATCAACCCACCTGTATTTTCTGCGGCGAAGCCGAAGACATCATAAAAATGCAAGGGCATATGGTGTGCCTTAACTGTATTGATAAATTAACCGCCATGAAAAATTCTTTATAAATAACCGCTTTTAGTTATAATAAAAAAGATATTTAGGAGTAAGCAAATGAGCAGTACAAACTCAATAGCCTTAGCTTTAGATAAACTTAAAGAAATTATAGATACTACTTCGGTATTAGGAGAACGTATCGTAACCGATGATATGACCATAATACCTGTTTCAAAGGTTGATGTTGGTTTTGCCGGCGGCGGTGCTGATATGACCGATGCACGCCACCAAAAAAAGAACACGCCGGTTGGTACGGGCGCCAAAATTTCAATGACACCCGTTACTTTTTTGGTGCTTGATAAAAACGGTGCACATCTGCTTAACGTTTCTGCGAAACCCTCAACTACAGAACAGATTGTTAATGCAGTTTTTGACAAATTTAAAGAACTTAAAACCGAAAAAGAATACATCATTGAAGATTAGCGGTAAAGCCACGCAACAAAGGTTGTTGCGTGGCTTTTATTGATTTATTGTGCTTTTTGGGAATATACTATATTTAATATGTATTTGGAGTCAACATATGTCTTTAAAATCAAACGTTAAACGACTTATTATATATGCTTTTTTTGGTGTGATTACAACTGCCATAAACTGGGCGGTTTATATACTATTGCAAAAATTAAGTTTCGGTATCACTCTGTCAAACGCGCTCGCATGGATAGCGTCGGTCATGGTAGCCTTCAGCACCAGTAAAATATATACCTTTAAAAACAAGGCGCGCTCGTTTAAAGAATTACTTGAACAAATTATTTTGTTCATTTTTTCAAGGTTATTATCCGGGTTACTGCAAATATTTTTGCCCACACTATTGTTAAGTATAGGTCTTACACACACTCTCTTTGGCATTAGAGGATTTTGGGCAAAAATTATTACCAATGGTATTGTTATACTTTTTAATTACACACTTAGCAGAACCTTGGTTTTTCCTCAAAAAAATCTGTTTAATTGCATCAAAAACAAGTTGAAAAACCTGCCGATATGTAGTAAGATTAAATCAAGAAAAATAAACGAAAGAAGTACAAAAATGCTCAGCAATTACCATACACACACCGTCCGTTGCAACCACGCCATCGGACTCGAGGAAGAGTATATAAAGCGAGCTATCTCTGCAGGTATGACCGACCTTGGCTTCGCCGACCACATCCCCTACTTGTTCCCCGATGAAACTCACGTTGACGGCGCAAAAATGGATATGAGCTTGGCCGAAGATTATTTTAGCACCCTGCTTGATTTGCGTGAAAAATATTCCGATAAAATAAAAATACACATCGGTTTTGAAGCAGAATATTACGAATCGTGCTTTGACAAAACCTTAAATAAATTGATGGAATATCCGCTTGATTATCTTATACTTGGGCAACACCGTGTAGGCGACTATCGTTCTCCCATTGTTTTCAAGCCTACTCAAAAAGAACAAGATCTAAAGTCTTACGTTGATACCGTAATTAAGGCCATTAATACCGATAAATTTTCTTGCATTGCCCACCCGGATGTTATAAATTATACGGGCGATGAAGAAATATACGTTAAGCATATGCGACGTCTTTGCGCTGCTGCGTTAGAGTTTGACATACCGCTCGAAATAAATATGTTGGGCGCTGCGACAAATCGCCACTACCCAAACGAGCGTTTCTTTAAATTGGTTGCCGAAACGGGCAACAAGGTCATAATCGGGTGTGATGCACATAGCCCCGATATGATAATCAATACTACAGGTTTTGAACGATGCAGAGAAATTCTTAATAAGTACGGCATTACGCCGCTTAATTATCTAGTATTTAAAAAATTAAGATAGGAGCAAAATATATGATTACTTTTGACCGTTTCCCCGATGGCAAACAATTTTGTGTAACGTTTAGTTATGACGACGGACCGAGTGAAGATATACGCCTTGCCAAACTCTTTAACAAATATAACTTAAAAGCCACCTTTAATATTAATGATTCATTCTTTAAATTCAACGATGTTTCATCCCTTAAAACCCGTTATGCAGGTCACGAAATTGCCTGCCACGGCAGATACCATATACCCCTTAATGACCAATCTGCCACAACCATAATAAATGAGGTTTTTGAACAACGCAAAATGCTTGAGGGTTACTTGGGGGAGCCGGTTTGCGGTATGGCATACGCTTATGGTCTTTATGACGAAAAAGCCATTGAAGTGTTAAAAAAATGTGGTATTGTTTATTCACGAACAACAGGTAGCGGCAACATGCGCCTACCCGAAGACTTTATGAAATGGCATCCAACCTGCCATCACAAATCCGGTATTGAAAAGGCAACCGCTTTTTTAAAGAGTATAGGCGGCCATTTGGTAGGCTCTCGCGTTCTCTATATATGGGGACACGCCTTTGAACTTCGCACCGAAGAAGATTGGGCTATGATGGAAGAACTTTGCTCTCTTATCTCTAACAATGATAAAATTTGGTACGCAACCAATATTGAAATCTACCGCTACACTATGGCAGTTAAACGCCTTGTTATTTCGGCAAACGAAGATATTGTTTATAACCCGTCAAACATTGACGTATGGGTATCACACCACCGCCAACCTGTTAAAATTCCCGCGGGTCAAACGATAAAACTTTAAGGAGAATTTTATGTTTGAAAAATCTAAGTGGATCTGGGAAAACGCCAACGCAAAACCCGATGAATATGCCGAGTTTTTGGTTCCACTTACTAAAAAAACGGGCAAAAAATACATACTTAATATTTCAGTTGATACCAACTACAGCGTTGCCGTAAACGGAAAACTCGCCACCTTTGGCCAATATTCCGACTACCCCACAAGAAAGATTTTTGATAGTGTTGATATAACCACCAACCTTAAAGACGGTGAAAACGAACTCATCATTACTGCATATTACCTTGGAAAATCATACGGCACATACGCCAAGGGGGACGCGGGTCTAATTTTTGAAATTACCGAGGACGGCACCGTCGTGGCCGTTTCTGACGAAAATATATCATCACGACTCTCACCCTATTACGCTTCTCACAATCAGTCCCAACTTACCTTTTGCCTTGGCTACAGATTTGAATATGATTTACTTGGCAAAAAAACCCCTTTTACCAATAGCGTAATTATTCCGCAAATTAAAACCACCCTATCGCCCCGACCTAATAAAAAACTTGTCCTTCGTGACCGCGTACCGAGTAACATTGTAAAATACGGCACATACGTGTATGGCGAGGGCGAGTATTTGGGCGAAAGAATGCACGCTTCTGAAATTAAAGAAAATGCTACCCTTGACGGCACCACCCTTACAGGTGACGGAAACGTTTTCTTTATTGTTGAACTTGATAAAGAGCATGCGGGTTTTCTTGATTTCGACCTTGAACTCGACGAAAATTGCGATATTGACATAGGTTACGGTGAACATCTGCTAGACGGACTATGCCGCACTATACACAAACTCGACTATACCGCAGTGATTCACGGTAAAAATGGCAAAAATATATTTACCGAAAAATTCCGCAGATTTGGTTGCCGCTATATTCAGTTCTTTATTCATTCTTCTAAGGTTAAAATCAACTATGCGGGACTTCGTCCTACCGAATACCCCATAACCTTTAAACCTCTAAAATCAGGTAGCGAACTTCGTGATAAAATATACGAAGTTGCAGCACAAACTCTTCGTTGCGATATGCATGAGCATTATGAAGACTGTTGCTTGCGCGAGCAATGCCTTTACTCGCTCGACAGCCGTAACGAAATGATGTTTACATATTACAGCACCGGTGATTTTGAGTTTGCACGTTCTTGTCTGGCACTTATGAATCAAGGACTTAACAAGGAAGCAGGACTTTTAAGACTCACCTATCCGTCAGATGGTGCCTGCTGTATCCCTTCATATTCACCTTGTTATTTTCTCTCTTGCCGCGAATATATTGAGTATAGTGGTGACACCAGTCTCGCCGCTGAGGTTTATGATACGTTAAACGCCATTGCCCAACGTTTCTTTGGCAAATTTGATGAACGCGGTGTGCTTTGCAACTTCAGTAACGAAGAAAAAAACGAGAAAAAACGTTACTGGGACTTCTTCGACTGGACCGAAACCATGCACGATGATCCCCATTGCTTCGACTACGAGGCACCGCTTAATGCCTGGTTCTCAATTGCACTTGATAGTTTTGCATATATCTGTGACGTGTTAGGCAAAACCGAAGAAGCCGAAACCTACCGCAAACGTCACGAAGAATTAAACAAGAGTATCGCAAAGGTATTCTTTGTTCCCGAAACAGGCTTGTTTAAATCATTTGAAAATAAAAACCACGATAAATACAGTGTTTATACACAGAGCCTTTGTCTGTTTTGCGGTGCCGCTAAATATGTTGATATGACAAAAATATTAACGGTGCTTGAAACCAATGCTAAGGAAAATTTCGGTCTGCACATTGACCCCGACACACTGGCTTCTTGTTGTTTCAGATACGATGCACTAATCAACCTTGACCAAAAGCGTTATACGGAAGCAATACTTAATGATATTGATACCACCTACAAAGGAATGCTTGATGCCGGTGCTACAACGTTCTGGGAAACTGCTGACGGCGCAGATGATTGGATGATGGGTGGTACAGCAAGCCTCTGCCACGCCTGGTCAAGCGCGCCACTTCTTTACTATAGAAAACTTGTTTTAGGGGAGGAATTGTAAAAATGATTTTTAAAAACATTGATTTTCACAATGTTGAGGAAATGACCCAAAATGATGACGGTAGTTACACCTTACACAGGGTTCCCGTTAGCCTTGAAGAAAAACTTACAGAACACGATGGAAGCAAACAGAACCGTGCTAATGTTGGCATTGAGTTGCGCTTTCTAATGAAAAGCGACGTGGTGAAAATCCGTTTCAAAGCCTCAGAAGGCTCAAAAATCGTCTCTACGACGATTTTTGTTGGAGATCTATATCACTCCGCCACCGAGTACATTACTGATTCCGGCAGTGAAATTGTGCTCCAGAAGGCTAAACTAGACCCGATGAAATGCAACAAAAATGCATATAATTACTTTGAGCCTATGTTTGATAGCTCGGTTATACGTATTTCGCTACAATCGGGGTGGGTGAATTTTATCGATGTTGAGGGCGACGTCGCTCCTCCAACGCCGGAATTATTACCTAAGAAAAAAATGTTTGCCTACGGCTCATCTATTACAAGTGCCTCTGGTGCGATTCGATTTGAAAACGGATATTCTGCCCGTGCCGCCGAAGCATTGGGCTACGACGCAACCATTAAGGGCTACCCCGGTTCTTGTTGTATGCAACCCGAGATGGCAGACTATATTGCTACGCAGGAGTTTGATTTTGCTATATTAGAACTCGGTGTTAATATCCTTAACGTTGGACCTGAAGAATTTGGCAAACGACTAACCTATTTGCTGGATAAAGTTTGCAACACAAATAAAGATAAACGCTTTTTCCTTATTTCGCCTTTCTTTATGTGGGACGATTATGGTATAGATAAGCCCTCTGTATTGTTCCGCCGTGAATTCACGCGTGTATTAAACGAACTAAAACTTCAAAATGCAGTATATATCGACGGTCTTACCCTGTTTGGCAATCCAAAGCATCTAAACACCGATTCAGTTCATCCGGACCCTCGCGGTCACGAAATAATCGCAGAACGTTTGGTTAAAATAATTAAAGATTATATTTAATGGAGGCAAATTATGATTTTTTTCATTGTAACAGTACTTTTACTCGCAATCCTTATTCCTAACATTCGTGTTGTTCCGCAAACCACACAGTATATTATTGAGTTTTTAGGTAAATACAAAACAACGTGGGATGCCGGACTTCACTTTAAAATCCCCTTCTTCGAAAAAATTGTTAAAAAGATAACCCTTAAAGAGCAGGTTATCGATTCACCGCCTCAACCCGTAATTACCAAAGATAACGTTACTATGCAGATTGATACTGTTGTTTTCTTCCGCATATTTGACGCGAAAATGTATACCTACGGCGTTGTAAATCCTATTAATGCACTTGAAAATTTAACCGCCACCACACTTCGTAATATAGTTGGTGAGCTTGAACTCGACGGAACCCTCACTTCACGCGATACTATAAACGGCAAAATGACTGCCATTCTTGATGACGCTACCGATCAGTGGGGCATCAAGGTTACCCGTGTTGAACTTAAAAACATTATACCACCTGCCGAAATTCAATCAGCAATGGAAAAGCAAATGAAGGCTGAACGTGACCGACGCGAAACCCTTTTACAAGCAGAGGGACACAAGGCGGCTGCTATAACCCGTGCCGAGGGCGATAAACAAGCAATGATTTTGGAGGCCGAGGGTGAGCGCGACGCACGAATCGCACGCGCAGAAGGCGAAGCAAAAGCAATTTACCTTGCAAAGAAAGCAGAAGCCGACGGCTTAAAGGCACTTAAAGAAGCTGCAGCCGATACTTCAGTACTTGAACTTAAAAAGTACGAGGCTCTGGTTGAAATGTCAAAGGGTCAAGCAGCAAAAATTATTATTCCCACCGACGTCGTCAATACTGTAACGCAAAGCACTGTTTTTAGCGAGACTGTCGGCATAGGAAATGTGACCCCACAAGGCAAAACGGCAACGCCCCCTGTAAAAACCGATCCCTGTTGTAATAAATAATAAAGAAAAATCCCAAGTGACAAACGTCACTTGGGATTTTTAATTAATGCTATTTATTACTCAGCATCGCCTGTTTCTTCAAAAACATCTTCAACAAGTGCTTCTGTTTCTTCAGATTCTTCGGCCTGAGCTGCTGCAAGTTCTGCTTTTTTCTTCTTATTTTTGTTTATAACAATAATAAGAACAACTACTGCTGCAATGATTACGAGAGCAATAGCACCGATAATAATATAAAGAATAGTATTGTCAAAAGAACTATCGTCTACATCAGTATTAGCATTGTTGTTTACATCACTAGTTACATCACTAGTTACATCGCTAGTTACATCGCTAGTTACATCGCTAGTTACATCACTAGTTACATCACTAGTGCCGTCGTCGGGCGTATCGCTAGGTGTATCACTAGGTGTATCGCTAGGTGTATCACTAGGTGTATCGCTAGGTGTATCACCATCGTCGTCAGAATCGGTGCTAGGTGTGCCTTGAATTCCGTAGTTCTTTTGGTTTTCAGGAAGAGCATCAATTACACTCTGTTCCTCTTCTACATAAGCGTAGTTAGCCTTTGCGGGGAAACTCTCAGCTTGCTTTTTCAATTGGTTAATTGTTGCTGCGCCCTTCGGAACGTGGAATGTAAACACACAAGGCTTGCTTTGACCGAATGCGTACATATATTCATCACCGGTGAGACCATTTGCCTTATAACCGTTTGTATGACCAATATCACAACTAGGATTACAAATGTAAACGTCGCAAGCTGCCATTTTGCAACCGGAGAAAGCATAAGCGCTTATTTTTGTAACAGATGACGGAAATACAATTTTAGTAAGAAGGGACATACCGCAGAACGCATATGTACCAATAGTTTCTACACCGTAAGAAATTACTATTTCGGTAAGGCTTGTGCAATTTGCACAGAAGTCACTAGGTACTTCTTTAAGTAATGAAGGAATTGTGATCTTTGCAAGACTTGTACACAAGCGGAATGTTGAACCCTTGCACTCTTCCAAGGTAGAAGGAAGTTCAACAGTTTCAAGATAAGTACACTCTGCAAAAGCTTCGGAACCGATTTTTACAACGCCCTCAGGAATTTTAACACTTGTTACATCGGTCTTGCCCTTAAAAGCACGTGAGTCAATTTCGGTTACCTTGTTACCGTCAGCATCAACAGACGGGATAACAACGTCTCCACCTTCGCCTAAGTATTCAACAAGAATACCATCGTAAATGTCAAAATCATCGTAGTTTACTTCAGCTGCAGCTGCGGGCATTGCGCCAACAAAACAAGCTGTAAACAAAACGCAGATAATGACAAGCATTGATAAAAGTTTTTTCATAGCATTTTACTCCTCATAATTTGATACACAAATAATACCACAAAACAGCACTTTAGTCAACATTTTGACCAATTTTTTTACGCAAACAAATAAATATTGTATTATTCTAACAACGCATACGGCATTTTATTGTATATTTGCAACAAAAAGATTAATATTACAACATTATTGCATTTTTAAAAACGCTTAAATCGACCTCGTTTGACGGTAAATCAGGCAGATTAAACTCAAGGCCTACCATTTTATATTTAGATGGCGCAAAATGGTTGTACCGCATAATTTCAACCCTATTATCGCCGACAATTTGTGAAATTGCCGAAAGGTTTTCTTGCGTATCGGTAATGCCCGGGATTAGTGGTGTTCTCACCACAAATGGTTTGCCCGACTCGGCTAATATTTTATAGTTTTCTAAAATAAGGCGGTTGTCAACACCCGTATATTTTATATGTTCGTCCGTATCGGCAAGTTTAATATCGTAAAGGACGTAGTCAACCCTTTTTAACGCCTCTTTAAAAACGTCGCTTTCGCAATACCCCGACGTTTGAAGGGCGATATGTATGCCCTTTATGTATTTTAGGGTTTCAAGCATAAACTCAGCTTGCAAAAGCGGCTCACCACCCGAGAATGTTATTCCGCCGCCAACCTTATTTAAGAAGTCCCTGTATTTCATAAGACGTTCTGCCAGCTGCTTTGGGGTATATTCGATGCCGGCGACCGTAACAAGTCCTTTGGGGCAGGCATGCAAACATCTGCCAAAAGGTCGACACTCATTATGGGTACAGCCACGCAAACACAGACCACATTTTTCACACAGATTTTCCTTTATCATAAGTTGCGGCTCGGGCGATAACCCCTCAGGATTATGACACCAGAGGCACCTCAAAGGACATCCTTTAAGAAAAACGGTAACACGAGAGCCGGGGCCATCGTGTACCGTCATTTCTTTTATATCAAATACTGTACCTGTTATCATACCGTGTATTCCTGACGCGCAAGTACGTGGTCTTGATATTCTTTATCGAGTTCAACGAAGTAAGCACTCCAACCCCAAATGCGAACAACCAACTGAAGATGATTTTCGGGATGAAGTTGTGCATCACGCATTGCAGCCGCATTTACAGCGTTTAACTGCAACTGATGGCCACCCATGTCAAAGTACGATTTAACAAGGCGTGCAACCTTAGAGATACTATCGTCATTATTAAACATACCGCCATGGAACTCAAGGGTCAAAGGACCGCCGTTAATAGCGCGCGAGAAGTCGGGTTTTGAGAAGGATGAAATAACCGAAATCGGTCCCGGTATTTTAGCATAGATGCTGCAAGAGAAGTTGGTGCCAAAAGGCTCGCCCTTTCTTCTGCCGTCAGGCGAAGCGCCAATCTCTGCGGCATGCCACAAGTAATACATAGCAGAACCCGTGCCTGCGCGCCAAATGCCGCCGCGGCAATTCTTTTTACCCTCAAGCGCATCGGCAAAGTAAGAAAGCAACGCACAACCAAGCTTATCTGCTTCATCGTCGTTTTGACCCATCTTTGGCGCCTCGTAACGAAGCACCGCCAACATATCACTATCGTTTGCAAAATCTTCATCAACGGCCTTTACAAGTTGAGCCCTCGTGAATTTCTTTTGGTCGTAAACGTATTTTTTAATTGCAGCCAACGAGTCTGCGCCCGTAGCAATGCCGGTGCCGTGAACGCCGAAATTATTGTATTTGCCGCCTACGCCAATATCGTCAACCGACATAATAACCTTCATAAACGGCGACGGAACAAACCATAAATCTTTTACGTTTTCAGTAATTTCGTCACACTTAATCTGGATACGACGTTTAACTGCGGCAAGGAAATCTTCAAACGTTTCTGCTGCTTCAAAGTCTTCGTGAATAACCTCGTCAATAACCTTCGGATATGAGAGCGCCGCAATGTTTGCAACGTCAGCACCAACCTTAGGTACTATAAATTCCCAACAAGCTGCACAGGTGTAGTTAACGGCATCGTTATGCTCATAACCAAGCTTCTCGAGACCTGCTATAACTATATCGTCATTACTATACTGCGGGAATCCGAGACCTGCTTTTGTAAGTTCAGTACCAAGCTCATAAACCTCAATAGGTGTATTTTTATTAACTCTTAAGTTTATCTTAGGGTCAATAAGTAAAAGGTTGTTGCTTGCTTTAAGGCAGAGTTTAGACAGTTCATTGAACACTTCATTTCCGTCTTCATCCATACCGCCAAGCATCATGCTCTGACCGTTGTCGCCCTGTTGAACACCGATATACGTATCACTATCCTTATTGAAAGACAAGAAGAAATCTTCAATAAGTTCAAGTGCGGTATCAAGCGTATAAACACCTGCATCCATATCCTTTTTAAAGTAGGGATACATATATTTATCAAAACGACCAACGGTGTTATGATAGTTACCCTCAAGCCACAAAGCATAGTGAATTATGCGGAAAAACTGAAGCGCTTCGCGAAGATTTGTAGCGCCGTAACGCGGCACGCGGTTAAGAGTAGCAACGATATCGTCTCTGCCCTGTTTTTCCGCCTCTTCTTTGTAGCGGTCGGCAAGACCTATTATAGCGTCAATACTGCGACGGCTATACTCATCGGCAGTTTTTCTTGCCTCAAGCAAACCGATTTTAATAATATTTTCATAGTCAGGTGAAAGATTTGACATATAGCCAAGCTCGTGAATATAGTGCTTTGACTTGATTTCCTCCCACTCTTTTTCGGTAAAACAGTCAGGAATATTACTGATAGTTCTAATAAAACAAATCTTTTCGTTCGGTAAAATAACCGGTGTTTCGGCGGCCGTCAAACGCTCAAATCGGTCGGTCATACGCTCTACGGGGGTAAGTCCCTTGGCGCTATATTCTTCGCCCAAATTCCAATCAACCGTCTTGCGAAATTTGTGGTGTTGTTTTGAAACAATGTAATGTAATAGTTCTTTCATAATAATTTCTCCTTTCATAAAATAACTAATATCTTTTCAAGGAAATAATACCATATAAATTGCCAATTTACAAGAAAAATTTATAAATAAAAAGGACGCAATCGCGTCCTTTTTTTCTACTATTTCCAGTATCCTAGTTCTACGCCTTTTTTATAAACCTGATCAGCAAAAATCTTATAACCAAGTTCATTAAGGTGACAGTCACCTCTTTTATTCTTATAGGTATAACTAATAGGCACTATACCCTTTTTAATACAATACGTGTCCATACCACTTAATTCAACGTCGTAGTCCTTATCTGCATGATTAATGAAATAATCGCGTAGGTCAAGCGCCTTATCACCAAACGCCTCTTTAAACTCTTTTGCTACGTTTACTTCGGAATAGTAAGGTACTACGGCAATATAATTTTTATTTAAAGCGATAAGTTTATTATACTTTTCAATAAGAGCTTCGGCGCTTAATTCGCCATCGTTGGCACCAATCAAAATGATATTGCAATGAATTTTACTGTATTTTGAAGAATAATCAAACTTAACTTTTGCTCCGGCAGGTATGGTCAGTTCACTAGAAGCATCATTACGGATAAGATAAAAACCTCGATCCTCAGGTTCTTCACTGTTTTTATACTGAAGAGTATAAGATTTGCCGTTAATGAGAACGTCGTTAAGACTTAATTCGTTACCAAAGCCCCTATAGGTTATTTCCTCGCCCTCTGCTGTCACAAACGAAGTCAGTGACAATAAGCATTGTTTTTCGCCTTTTGCAAGCGTTACGCTTTTACTAAAATAAATTTCAATAGCGTTTGCTCGCGAAAGAATAGCATCTGCCTTCTCACCGCCAACACCCGCATTTATAACGCGATATTGCGAGCCGATACTTGCTTGCAATTGTTGAGGATAGGTATAAAATTTCGGCATAGCCATACCTTCTGTTAAGCTATCGCCCCAACACGCGACAACCACACTAGGATCGTCAAATTTTGTTACAGCTTTTGCCCCTTCTAATTTAAACTTGGTGTCACTGCTCACGCTACTTGAGTTTGTATTTGTATCTGAACTTAAATTAGAACTTGAATTCGAACTTAAATCGGAATTTGTACTTGAATTTGTGCTTACGTCTTGTTTATTATTATCCGGTGGGTTAGAAGGTTGACCGCCACACCCTACAAGAGTGAGCAACAAAATCACACCCATAAAAAGGCTTAAAAATTTTTTCATATACTGACCCCCGTATAGTTGTTTGATTGCGCAAACAACTTTTTTAAATTGTACCATATCAGTTATTGATTTGCAAGAAAAATCCATAAATAAAAAAGGACGCAATCGCGTCCTTTTTTTCTACTATTTCCAATAGCCTAGTTCTGCACCTTTTTTATAAACTTGATCACCCAAAACTTTATAACCTTTTTCGTTAAGGTGGCAATCATTCTCATTTTCTTTGTAAAAATACATACTGGGAATCCTACCCTGCGCAACCAAGCCTTTATCTTTTGCTGAAAGGTCAACATCATAATCTATGTGGGCGCGTTTTATAAAGTATTCGCGTATATTTAGCGCTTTGTCACCAAACGCTGCCTTAAACTCCTTAGAGTAGTCGGGGCCATAGAATGGAACTATAGCGATATAATTTTCGTTTAAAGCGATTAATTTTTTATATTTATTAATGAGTGATTGAGCGCTCTGGTCACCGTCATTGGCACCAATTAAAATAACGTTGCACTGAACCTTATCGTACTGTGGCGAATAATTAAACCTAACCTTTGCGCCGGCACGGATTGTAAGCGCAGTTGAGGTGTCCTTGCGCGTTAAATAGAATATACTCTGTTCAAAAGATTCGCCTTTTTCGTACTCAATTGTATAAGACACTCCGTCAATAATAACGTCACTTAGGGCCAACTGATTGCCAAAACCTCTATAGGTCAACGGAGCGGCTGCGCCAACTAATTTGAACATCTTATAATCCATTGCGCTTTTTCTTTCGCCTTTCGCAAAGGTTACATTTTTTGTAAGACAAATCTCAACCGCGTTAGCACGTGACAAAATAGCCTCACTAGACTCACCGGGCACGCCCGCATTCAACACACGATACTGTGAACCGATACCGTCTTGTAAATGTTGTGGATAAGTATATCCCGGCGCCATTGCCATACCCTGAGTTATGCTGTCACCCCAGCATAAAACAACTACTCTAGGATCGACAAAACTTGTAACGCCCTTTGCCCTTGTCAGTTTAAACACCTTAATTCCACTTCCTATCCCACTACTTGTGTTTGAACTTGTGTTTGAACTTGTATTTGAACTTGTATTTGAACTTGTATTTGAGCTTGTATTTGAGCTTGTATTTGAACCAGTGCTTGAATTATCACTCGAAGTTGCATCTGAGCTAACAGACGAACCTGTGCTTGAGTTCGTGCCTTGGTCGTTATTTTGCGGTTTTTCCCCGCTACAACCAACAAGAGCAAATATAATTGTCAAGCATAACAATACACTTAAAATTCTTTTCACACTTAATTACTCCAATATTGTTTCATTATTTCCAATAGCCTAGTTCTACGCCTTTTTTATAAACCTGGTCAGCAAAAATCTTATATCCCAGTTCATTTAGATGTGGGTCGCCCTTCTGATTTTTATACAAATAAGAGGTAGGCATTATACCCTTTTTGATACAATAACCGTCCATAGCACTTAATTCAACGTCGTAGTCCTTATTTGCTTGATTTAGGAAATAATCACGTAGGTCAAGCGCCTTATCACCAAACGCCTCTTTAAACTCTTTTGCTACGTTTACTTCGGAATAGTAAGGAACTATAGCAATATAATTTTTATTTAAAGCGATAAGTTTATTATACTTTTCAATAAGAGCTTCGGCGCTTAATTCGCCATCGTTGGCACCAATCAAAATGATATTGCAATGGATTTTACTGTATTTTGAAGAATAATCAAACTTAACTTTTGTTCCGGCAGGTATGGTCAGTGCACTAGAAACATCCTTGCGGATAAGATAAAAAGTACCTTCCTCGGGTTTTTCACTCTTTTTAAACTCAAGAGTATAAGATTTGCCGCCAATAAGAACGTCGTTAAAGCTTAATTCGTTACCAAAGCCCTTATAGGTTAATATCCCGCCATCTACGGCCGTAAATAAAGTCTGTGACAACTCGCATTGTTTTTCGCCTTTTGCAAACGTTACGTCTTTTCTAAAACAAATTTCAATAGCGTTTGCTCGTGAAAGAATAGCATCTGCCCTCTCACCGGAAACACCCGCATTTATAACACGATATTGCGAGCCTATATTTGCTTGCAATTGTTGCGGATAGGTGTAACCCTTCGACATAGCCATACCTTCTGTTAAGCTATCGCCCCAACACGCGATAACCACATTAGGATTGTTAAAATTTGTTACGGCTTTTGCCGCTTCTAATTTAAACTTGGTGTCACCGCTCACGCTACTTGAGTTTGTATTTGTATCTGAACTTAAATTAGAATTTGTGCTTGTGTTCGAATTTGGATCAGAACTAGAATTTGTGCTTGTGTTCGAATTTGGATCAAAACTAGAATTTGTGCTTGCATCTTGTTTATTATTATCCGGTTGATTAGACGGTTGACCGCCACATCCCACCAGTGCAAGTAAAAAAATAGCACACATAAAAATGCTTAGAATTTTTTTCATATAAATGCCCCCATAAATTTTTTGATAGCGTGAATAACTTTTTGTTATTTCCAATAACCTAGTTCAACGCCCTTTTTATAAACCTGATCGGCTAAAATTTTATTTCCCTTTTCATTTAACAGACTTTCGCCACGATTCTCATTGTAGTTATATGTACCCGGAATCATACCTTTTCTAATACAAGCAAGGTCAAGTCTTGTAAGTTCTATGCCGTAGTCTTTATGAGCTTCTTTCATAAAATACTCACGCATAAAAAGTGCCTTATCGCCAAATGCTTCTTTGAACTCTTTAGAGTAGTCAGTTGAGTGGAACGGAACAATAACGATATAATTTTCGTTTGTGGCTGTAAGTTTTCTATATTTTTCAATAATAACTTCAGCTCCTTGATTGCTGTCATAAGCCCCCATTAAAATAATATTACAATGATTTTTCTTATACTGTGACGAGTAATCAAATTTAACTTTTGTACCGGCGGGAATAGTCAATGCTTTAGATGTATCTTTACGGATAAGACGATAAATACCATCATCATATTTCTCGCCCGACTGGAACTCAATTTTGTAAGGTTTTCCACCAATAATAACGTCACTGATTTTCAACTGGTTACCAAAACCCATATACGATATGGGGAATTCGATATCTGTAGCGATGAACATATACCTATCCATTGAGTACTGCGCTTCGCCCTTTTCAAATACTACGTCATTAGTAAGTGAAAATTCGATGGCATTTGCTCGCGAAAGAATCGCATCGGTTGCTTCCTCCGCTACGCCTGCATTTATAACACGATACTGTGAGCCGATACTTGCTTGCAAATGTTGCGGATATGTATAACCATCAGGCATAGCCATACCTTGAGTTGAACTGTCACCCCAACAAATAACAACCGTATTAGGATCATCAAATTTTGTTACTCTGGTTGCCGCAGTGGGTGTAAACGTTTTAAGTTCACCCTCACTGCCGGAATTTTGATTTTTACCATTTGCGTCACCACAAGCGGCACAACCAAACAGCAAAATAATACACATAATTATACATAAAACTTTTTTCATAATTTTATCCTTTATAAAGTCCTTTTGCCGCATTTCCCAATACCACCACTACCGCTTTTTTTAAAAATGCTTTTAAAAGGGTTTCATATAATTCGTCTCGTGTAAAAAATATATAAACACATGCTAATGATACCACACTTGTTATTGTTTTTCAATGTTTTTTATCCAAAATGTGCAAAAGCAAACATCAAAATAAAAGACATCCAAACCAAAAAGTTTGGATGTCTTTAAAATTTTATTTGTAAATTATAAGTTTACCTGTCGTATCTCCCAAAAATTCGGTAACGGTTTGTGCGCCGTAGCGTTTTACGCCATAGTCTTTATCTTGTATACGTGCCACACGGCTATTGTTTAATTGATAATATGTGTTTCCAATAAACTTAGGATAATATTTTGCATCGACCGCACTTATTTCAATTAAAAACGACTTTGAATGGTCAAATATATTGTTTTTAAATACAAAATTCTCGGTTTTGTTCTGCTTGCCTCTGCCCTGCATATTAGTGCCTCTGTTTTTATCGGCTCTCGTGTGATATCCCCAACCGTAACCGCCATAACGGACAACGTTGTTTTGGATAAGCACGTTTTTCATAATTCCTTCTTCGCCGCCCATAAAGTACTCAATATTATAAACCGAATATTCAAGCAGATTGTTTTCAAACAAAATATTATTTTCTACTTTTGAATTGCTGTATTGCATAGTAATGCCCGCATCGTAGCACTGGTACACATGACAATTTCTAATGATGTACCCATCGCATCCGCCGTAAACCTCAACGCCGTTGCCAAAGCGTGTTGTATTATTACCAACACCGCCCTGTATGCTGCCACCAATATAACCAATAACACAACCGTCAATCTCTACGTTGCTAACCGTACTCATGGAAATACCGTGAGCGCCGGTATACATAAGCCTTAAATTTTGAACAGTAGAATTTGATTGAAGTTTTATAATATGTCCGCCGCTACAGGTTTCAATGTTTGCAAAAAGTTCACCCGGGTTCCCGTCAGTACAATACACATACGCCTTAGCACCTGACACGTAGAAATCATAGTTATCTTTCACGTCGTCGGCTTTAAACTTAAAGCTTGCAACTGCTACGCCATGATCAAAAACCAAGGCGCCAACATTTGACGTTGAACCAAGAGGTACGCTATAAACGTCTTTTTTATCTGTAGCCGTCCACGTTCTGTTAGCTAAATTCTCCGGTGAACCGTATAAGGTAGGTTTATTGCCGCTACCATATGCGCCATAAGATACACCTTCAATACCAACAATACGCTCGCGCCAAAAGTCGCCGCGGTTTAAAACAACTACGTCACCTGCTTTTGCCAATTTGTTAGCATAAGCAATTGTCGCCACAGGTTTGCTGGCGCTATAACCATTTCCACTTGCATCCTTTCCGTCGTTAGATACATATATGTATCTGCCGCCCGACTTAGGTTTTAAAGTGTCAGGTCTTGCCTCTATAGTTTTAAGCATATTCTTAGCAGCCGTATCGCTCGCCTTGTCCGACTTAGGTGTTTGCCATACATTCATACTTGTCATACAATCAAGTGTATATACGGCCGGATTTGTTGGGTCCACTTTACCGATGGTTTTATAGTTATCCTTAAGTCCGATACTTGAACCGCTGCTGGTTCCCGTATTACTACTGGTTCCATTGTTACTACTGGTTCCATTGTTACTACCGGTTCCATTGTTGCTACTGGTTCCATTGTTGCTACCGGTTCCATTATTGCTACCGGTTCCATTATTACTACTGGTTCCATTGTCGCTGCTTTCCGTATTTGAATTATCAGAGTTGCCCTGTTGTAGGTTTGACCCACCTTGATTTTGCGAAACGTTACCAGTCTTCGAAAGATCGCAAGCCGACAAACTTACAACCATTATTAAAGATAATAATATTGCTATAAATTTTTTCACACATATTCTCCTTATTTACGCACTTTGCATTATTTTTTAATTTGCATGTAAACACCAATAAAGTTTAACACATTTTTGTTGGCTTGTAAACCCACAAAGCAATAAGCACAAAATTTATATCGCCTTAAAATGCTTGCAATATGCTTTTCTTTCGCCTTGTGTAAGCGGGAAGCAAAGTCCGATATTCTTGAGTGTGTCACCAAAATAGGTGTCACCGCCGTCTATATCCTTGTAGCAAAATGCATTTTCGGCGCAATCAAGTTTCACAAAAACATCACTGCCATTGGGGCCGCCCTCTAACTGAACGAAGAAGATAAGCATATCTTTGCGGTCGGGCGAAGCGAATCCCCAAGAAACAAAGGTGTCGTTTTTGGCCAAACGGAAGTAGTCGCCATTATTAATAAGGTCATAATTCTCCTTATAGAATGCCGTTTGCGCCTTAATCATCTCTCGCTCTTCATCGGTTAACTTATTTATATCAAGTTCATAGCCAAAAGTTCCGCTGTATGCTACGTTTGCACGTAAATTCATACTTGCCACACGTCCTGTTTGGTGGTTGGGCACTGCCGACACGTGCGAGCCCATACTTGTAATGGGGAAACCGAAAGAGGTACCATGCTGCACGTCTAATCTTTCAATAGCATCTGTGTCGTCACTTGTCCAAATCTGTGGCGAGTAGTAAAGCATACCTGTATCAAATCTGCCACCACCACCCGAGCAATGCTCAATAAGCAGATTCGGGAAATTGGTTATAACTCGGTCAAGTATATCATAAACCGCCAAAACATATCTATGATATACTTCACCTTGACTATCAGCAGAAAGCGTTGCCGAATAAACTTCGGTTAAATACCTGTTCATATCCCATTTAAGATATTCGATATTTGCGCTTGAAAGAACGTTGAATATAGCCGCTACAACATACTCTTTTACTTCATCGTTCACAAGATTTAAAACATACTGATTGCGACCAAGCGAACGACCGCGACCCGGAATTGATAAAACCCAATCCGGATGCGCCCTGTAAAGCTCGCTATCCTCTGAAACCATCTCGGGTTCCATCCAAATACCAAATTTAAGGCCTGCATTATTAATGCCTTCTGCTAATGGTTTAAGACCTGCCGGTAATCGTTTTTTGTACGGCACCCAATCGCCAAGTGAGGTTTTGTCATCTTCACGATGGCCA
Organism: Clostridia bacterium; assembly: GCA_017436255.1. Taxonomy (GTDB): domain Bacteria; phylum Bacillota; class Clostridia; order Oscillospirales; family Acutalibacteraceae; genus SIG565. Next base: position 8,947 of record JAFSDK010000010.1, on the reverse strand, counting down.
AACCAACCATCGTCCATTACAAGCAATTCAATGCCCAGTTTACCTGCAGTAGTCGCAAGTTCTACAAGTTTTTGTTGGTCAAAATCAAAATAGGTTGCTTCCCAGTTGTTTATAAGCAACGGTCTGCGAACGCCCTTCCACTTAGGGCGGAATATGTGATTTCTAATAAACATATGTAGGTTGCGCGACATCTTACCAAAGCCGTCTGCCGAATAGGTCATAAATGCCTGAGGTGTAACGAACTTATCATCACCGTCAAGCTTCCAACAAAAGCCCTCGTCATTAATGCCCATAAGCACACGCGGATTGTCAAACTGTGCGACCTCTACTTCGGTACGATGATTACCGCTATATACTAAATGGAACCCGTAAACTCCGCCTGCTTTTTCGTTTGTATCCTTTTCACACAAGCAGAAAAACGGGCTATGCTGATGACTCGAGGTGCCTCTGCGGCTAACAAAACCCTGTGTGCCCGATGCTAGCGGCGCCCTCTTCATGTGACGTTCCTGTGCCCATCTGCCCTCAAACTGTACAAGGTCGTAATCACGGTTAAATAAATCAAGTTGAAGACTTGACGCCTTTTCGATATATATTGGAGCATCACCCTTATTTACTACCTCGTTAAAGCGCGTAATTACGTCGGTATCTTCGTACACGGTGTAATACATATTAACGTATACATCGGTAGCACTATCCTTAAGAATGATTTTTAAGGTTTGTATATTCTTTGCGCCGTTTACAGTAGCGCAAGGAAGTTTTTCGGGGCGCACTGCACCATCAATAATCTCGTAATCACAGTATCTCAAGTCCGCAGCACGGCTTCCGTCGCTATGGCGAATTCTAAGTGCTGTCGTGCGGAAATCACCTACACCAAAACCTGAATACTCCTGTGGTACGTCGGTTATATTAAGGACCATATTTGTATCTTCCGCAGGGGCATTAATAAATGAGCGGTTGCGTACCAAGGGATACACATAAGCCAAATCTACATCCGAAATTTTAGCGCCGTAATGTGTATGCATTAAAAATCCAAATTTGGTAATCTGAAAAGCATAGGTGGTGTTTTTTGTATCTAATTTAAAACAGCCGTTCCTTTCAATAATCGCCATATTTTTTACTCCTCTTTTAACAAGATTAAATTATCTTTTGTATTATAACAGATTTGTGTAATAGAATAAAGCATTTTAATCTGCTTTAAGGGGCACTTCGCCCCAACCTTTTTGGGTGCGATACGCATTAAGCGGCTCGCCAACCAATTTCATCGTGCGGTTATACGACTTTTTAGCGTTGCTAAGATTTACAACGCCCAACTCTTTCCAATTCTTAACCGAAACATCAAGTGGAACAATGCGGTAAATACGTTTGCCTGTGGCGTTATTCATATCAACCCAAAGCGGTTGAATATTAACGTCGGATATAACAAGTTTACCATCGCTATATTTATCAAACTTAACCGAGAAAATCATACCATCCTCTGTGTGCCCGCTATAATTATCGCTATCCATTAGGTTAGCACGTTGATTAGAAATGAGGTTGCCTGTTGAGTAAACACATAGTGTTTCGTTGCCGTTTTCTCCCGTAAGGGTTGCAAATGGTTGAATTACGTGGGGATGTCCGCCAACAATTACGTCATAACCCATATTGCAAATTTCTTGCGCCATTTTGGTTTGGTAACTGTTTGGAGTTCGCTGATACTCATTGCCCCAATGTATATAAATAAAGGTAGCATCAGCACCCGCCTGCTTCATTTCGGAAATAGCAGTACGTGCATCTTCGTAAAAATCATCCAACTTATTGTAGGTAAATGTGTTTACAAGCGGTCCCGCTTCACTTTTCATAACGTTGCCGTTAAGCGCCTTGTTGCCTGATGACGTGGTAGTTGAATAAGTATAACAAGTAATACCTATTTTGATACCGTTTACGTCTTTTATCTGCCAAAAAACGTCATCTTTACTTTCTCTGACTCCGACAAATGGCATTCCCTTTTCTTTTAGCACCTTCATTGTGCGAAGCATACCTGCATAGCCGGTATCATAGGTGTGATTATTGGCAAATAAAACAGTATCGATACCCGAATATTTAACTGCATCGGCCATGCTGTCGGGCGTATTAAACATAGGATAACCCGAAAAAGCACCAAACTCTTTACCGCCGAAGGTAACCTCTAGGTTAGCAATCATTAAATCATAACCTTCAAAATAAGGTTTTACATATTCAAAGCAATCGTCGAAATAATAACTGCCGTCGCTTTTCTTGGCATGTGTAAGTTGGGTGCTGTGACACATAATATCCCCCGCTGAACCTATCGACGCACTTGCAATAACGTATGGTTCTTTAGGCTCAGATACAGCGCTTGAATTATTTTTGTCACCACCGTTATCTTCTTTACCCCCAGGCTTTTTAGCGCAAGCCTTAACGGCATAAATCACACCCGCAATAATAGCAAGCATTAGCAGAACTGCCGCTATTCTTCGCCAAATATATTTATTTTTTACCTTCTTTTTATAATGTTTACTTGCCATTTAATTCACCTTATATTTTTACGGTTGGACCCTCAATTGTGGGTGTAACGTCGCTTATATAAATTTCACTATCGGTAAGATATCCGGCGTTTCTAATTTTTTCAACGTTTTCTTCGCTTACCTCAATGCGAACGCCAAGTTCTCCGCCAAACATATTCTCTGCGCGGTTGATTATATATGCGCCCCTATGAAGAACAATGGTGTTTTTCTCAAACTTCATCTCGTTGCCCTCAAAGAACATACTTCCGTGAAGAACAGCGCCTCTATTACCCGCAAAAATGTTGTCGTGGAAACTTACATTGTTAACTTTACAGAGATTGTTCTTGCTTGAGAAACTGCAAATCGCCATAGAAACGACGTCGGGACGTTGATGGCTCCAACCACTACCACTGTTGATAATAATATTACCCGAAACGTCGGCGTTGTTCATCTCAACCCTTACACCATCGTCGGCACTATTAACGCATAGCCACAACTCAAAAGCATAATGGTTCATATCAAATAGGTTATTCTTCCAATTGATATTCTCCATAATAATATCCTGTGTGCGATGACCCCCATACTGAGCCGTTACGGCACAGTCATAGTTCTGGTAGATGTAGCAGTTTTCTATTGTGTAGTTTTTGCAACCACCATAAACCTCAATACCGTTGCCAAGGCGAACAACGTCTTGATTTTTAAACGGATGGTCTTTTCGGAAATGCAGGTTCTCAGTAAACTGCGACGAGCCGCCAATCCAACCAATTTCACAGTTGGTAAAAGCAACGTTTTGTCCCTTGTGACCGATGCCGTGAATACCAACGTATTTAAGGCAGATGTTATCAACGGTTATGTTGTTTCCCTTATGAAGTATTGAACGACGGATGTTTAATTCTATCGAATTAAACACTTCACCGGGATTTCCGTCTTCACAGTAAAGATAGACCTGTTCGTCACTTGGATTATGGAAAAATTCAAGGTCATTTTTAAGGTCACGATAATCTCTAAAAGGCACCCTTGCACGTGAAATGGTTGTGCGACCGTTAAAAACATCGTGCAGTCCGTCACAGCGCACACCTTCGCTTTGATTTGTGCAAACCTTTATGCCCCAAAGGCGACCTTCATCAAAAATTATAGCTCCTACGTCCTTAACGTAAGAAACCTTTGGTTTGTAACGCCATACGTTTTTAACCTGTGTTTCAAACCAGTCGTCAGGATTTGCGGCGTCTATCGAGCCGTAGATTTTCGGCTTGTCACCCTCGCCATAAGCCGAGTAGGTTACACCGTCGACCATCGTCATACTACCACGCCAAAGTCCGCCGCGTTTAAATAGCACAACGGCTCCACTCGGTATATCAGATACGGCAACTTTTTCAATAGTTTTCCAAGCGGTTTCGGGGGACAAACCGTCGTTTGTATCCTTACCGCCCTTATCGTCAACGTAAAAGGTAACGCGGTCGGTAGGATGCTGTGATTTGGCGGTTAATATTTCTTGCTTTCTTTTTTGAGCAAGCAATTCTATCTCTTGTAATTTTTCGTTAGCTGTCATATTTTTACCGCCTTTCTATATCTTAAAATACGGCTCTGACACCGATTCATCTTTTGTGAATTTATAGAATTTACAATCTTCCCAATACTTTCCGTCAATCAATAAACTTAAATCCTCATCGGTTGCCATATAGGTTTTAAAATCATCCCTACCGCCTGTGCAACCTTCTAAGTCCTTGCAGTGACGAGCGATTTCATCGCCTGCGTGGTATATCTCGTTACGAAGGAAGTGCATACCGTTTCCCTTGCGGAACATACGTCCTTTTGAAATAAAGCCCCTACCATTCATAAAAGTATTATCTCTAAACTCAACGTTGCTAAACTGACATACGGTCTTTTGCGAGTCACCATAGAAGAAGGTGTATCCGGGGTCTCGTCTTTGATGGCCCCAACCGTAGCCATTGTTAATACAGATATTATCGTAAACGTCTACGTCCTTCATCTCTACCTTAACACCCTCAGCAGCATTTTGTATTGCAAGCCAAAGTTCAAAACAATAATGGCAACAATCCATTATATTTCCGTGCCAATCAATATTTTTCATAATTACGTCGCGGTCAACACTGGCTCTCATATACTGTGCTGTTACCGCCGCATCATATATCTGATAGAAGAAGCAGTCTTTAACAATAAACTTGTCGCAGCCACCGTAAACTTCACAGCCGTTACCAAGGCGGGTCGTGTCGTCACCAAACGGTTTTTTCCAATTCATCATTTCGTGTTCGGGGAACTGATTTGAGCCACCAATCCAAGACACTTCACAGTTTTGCATTGTAAAGTTGCGACCGCGATGGCCCACCGCATGTATACCCGCATACTTTATGCAAAGATTGTCAAGCACAACTCCTTCTGAATCTCCGCCGACTATAGTATGGCGCTGCGCCAATTCAATGCTATCAAAAACTTCACCGGGATTGCCGTCTTCACAGTAAAGGTATAAATGTTCATCATCATAATTATGATAAAACTCTAAATCATTTTTAAGGTCGCGATAATCGGTAAATGAAGTTCTTGCGCGAGAAAACGTTTTTCTGCCGTTAAACACGTCGTGTGTTCCGTCGCAGCGAACACCTTCTTTTTTATTTTTGCAAACCTTAATACCCCAAAGTTGTCCATCATTTATAACCAGACAACCGATATCACGCACGTAAGGCACCAAGGGGCGATACATCCATACGTTTTTATATTTGGTTTCAACCCAATCATCCGGATTTGATGCATCAAGTGAGCCGTAAAATTTAGGCTTTTCACCTTCACCGTATGCCGAATAATAAACACCTTTTTGCATCCTTATATGTCCACGCCAAAGGCCTCCGCGTCTAAAGAGTACAACGTCACCCTCTTGAAATTCAAAGTGTGCCGTTTTTTCAACGCTTTTCCACGCGGTTTCAGGGGATAGTCCGTCAGATCTATCATCACCCGCTATGCTATCAATATAAAAATATCTTTTAGCGTCTTTAGGATAATCTGATTTTGAGTTTAAAATTTGTTCTTTGCGTTCTTTTGCTTTTATTCGGATTGCTTCGAGTTGTTTTTTGTCGGCAAATTGCATAGTATCCCTCCGAGTTTTTTAAATAAGCGTTTAATTTATGCCCTAACTCTTTTATACCATACCGCCCACTCTATTGCAAGCGTTTTAAGGGTGTTTTACATAAAAAACCGTCCGTAATTTTTACGGACGGTTTTCACCTTTGTATTTTCTTTTAGTCGCCATACCACCGCGGATATGACGCTCACTTTTATTTTTATCAAGTACCGATTTAACCCTCAAATATAGTTGTGGGTCACTCTGTTCAAGACGTTCGGTAACGTCTTTATGTACGGTTGATTTACTTATCCCATACATCTTGCCTGCGGCACGCACGGTGGCGCCCGTTTTTGCTATAAACTCGCCCAACTGCACCGCCCTATCTTGTGCAAATTCTCTCATACACTCAACTCCTAAAAGGACTACTAAATTGTATGAAAGAATTTTCTTTTTTATGTCACCATAAATCTATATTATATGTTTATGAAGGCACTTAATACTTAATAAATTTACCCGTTTTATCACCAATAACGTCGGTGATTACCTTTTGTGGATTCCAACCAACGTTATGGATCTGTCCCTGCTTTTCAAGGATTTTCTTACCATTATCTTGCGCAAACGTATTGCCGTAAAACTCAGGGAAATTACCCTTGTTATCGGCCACTAACATAACCAACATACACGAACCGCGGTCAAAGATATTGTTTTTATAGACGAAATTTTCTATCTTGTTTATACCAAAATTCATAACGTTGGTTCCGTATTCTCGGTCGGGTCGAGAATAAAATCCCCAACCGTAACCGCCATAACGAATAACATTATCCTGAATTAAAATGTTCTGCATTTTAGAGGCCGTATTTGGTTTTGTTTTCAAGAAATACTCTATATTATAGTTATTATATTCAACAAGGTTATTTTCAATCAACACATTTTTATGGCTGAATTCGGTATCTTCTTTTTCATTTGTATACTGGAAGGTTATGCCGGTATCATAACACTGGAATACATGACAGTTTTTAACGGTATAACCATCACACGTACCCCACACCTCAACGCCATTGCCGTATCGGGTATAGTTACCACCACTCGTATCATACTGGAAGCAACCGCCGATATAACCAATCTCACAACCATCAACCGTAACGTTTTCAACATGTCTTAACGATATTCCATGTGCGCCGCCATACATAATACGCCAGTTTTGAATTGTTGTATTTGACGGCATTGTCACAATAGCTTGCTTAGGACAAACCTCTATGCTTTCAAATTTATTTTCAATATTACCCTTTGTGTAATAAACGTAAATATATCCGCCGCTACAATAAAAATCGTAATCTTTGGTAAGTTCTGATTCCCAACGCTTTTTGCTGCCGCAGGCTTTACCATGGTCAAAAACAAGTAGTCCTATGTCCAAACCTGTGCCCGACTCGGTTCTGTAAATATTGGTTTTTACCTTCACCCATTTTTGCTCAGAAACGTCACGTGTAGAACCGTATATGGTGGGCTTATTACCCTTGCCGTACGCGCCGTAGGATACGCCCTCTTTCATAACAACCTTGGTGCGCCAAAAATCGCCACGTCTAAGCAGAATAACGTCACCTGCTTTGGCTAGTAGACCTGCATACTCAATAGTAGCAACAGGCGTATCGCCTGAGAGACCATAACCTTTTGCATCTACACCGTTGTTACCAACATAAATGTATTTGCCGCCTTTTTGGGGCTTTAATGTATCCGGATTGTTTCTTATTTTATTGAGTTTATCTGCCGCCGCTTTATCAATTGTTGCATCCGCTTTCTTAGGTTGTTCAATGCCCATTGAAACAAGTGCATCTATAGTGTAAAGCGCTGGGTTTGCATAGTCAAACTTGTGTTGTACTTTGTTATTGTTTGGAACAACAGCACTTGACGAACCATTACTGCTACTAGTTTTGTCACTGCTACTAGTTTTGTCACTGCTACTAGTTTTGTCGCTACTGTTCGTTTTATCGCTACTGCTCGTTTTGTCGCCGCTACTTAGATTGCTACTGCTATTTGGACTGCTTTCTACGTCAGTACCACCATTTTGGCAAGCCGCAAGATTAGCAATCAAAAATATGCATACTATAATTGCTATAAATCTTTTTAACATTTCTATTCTCCTTTTTAATAAATTATTAATTTTCTTGTTATATCGTTAAAAACATATCTTATACGAAATACAATATTATACTACCATTTCTACTGTACTTTTGCAATAAGAAAATAATTCTTTGCCAATATATTTTAAAATAAACTTTAATAAGCCTATAAATATTCCTATTTAATTAATCAATATTGCGGCAAAATGGTAATTTTGTGGGTTTTTCTGTATTTTCTGCCCTTCTTTAGTGCAATAATGCCCTCTTTTTGAGACAGTTCACCACTAAAATCTTCACTGTCTGGTATGCCGGTCCATGGTTCTAGGCAGATATACTTGGCGCCCACTTTATGCCAAATAACAAAATAATCGCATCCCGGGAAACTTAACCCAATACGATTACCGTTTTTACGGTTGCGCAAAACAAGACTTCTTGAATTAAGATTCTTAAAAACAAGCGAATCATGCTCAAAATACTCTTCATAAATTGGCAACTGTTTTGAAGATTTAAGTATCGGCTTGGTCTCATTACTTAAGAGATTTCCGTGTAGTACTACCGAATCAAGTGTTTCTTTTTTGGGGAAGATTATATCGTAATCCTCTATCGTGCCCTCACAAATATATCCCTCGTGTGAGCCAATAGAGAAGTACATTGTGTCGTTTCCCGTATTTTTTACAGCATACTCAACTAACATTTGTTTTTTTAGTAGTGTAAACGTAACGTCTAATTCAAAATCAAAAGGATATACCGCCCTTGTTTCTTCGTTTGATTCCATCGAAAGTGTAACCGAAGATTTACTTAGCAACTTTACGTCAAATTCGGTTGTTTTGGCAAAACCATGCTTACACAGTTCATAGGTTACGCCGTTATGGGTATATTTATCATCCTTAAGTCCACCACAAATCGGAAAAAGAACAGGCCCGTAGTTGTTCCAAACGTTCTCATCCTTTTGCCACATAAGTTCGGTGTCACCATCCTTGATGCTGGCAATTTGTGCACCATTTTCATATATTTCAGCGGTAAGATATTTGTTTTTTAGTTTAATCATTTTAAAAGTCTCCCCTTAAGCAAACACGAATAATCCGAACCTGATTTTAAAGGCTCAATTTTCATCTTTGCATTGTTAAAATACTCGTTAATCCGTCAGGATTAACTGCGTTTTGTGCCTCGCACAGCCAAAAATTCAACTCTTTAAAATTCTGTGACCTAAAACGGGCAGAATTTCGAGTGATTTTTGGTGCGGAAGAATCCGT